>NZ_JBGCCL010000016.1:0-157754 GCF_041262505.1 Streptacidiphilus sp. MAP5-3 | reverse complement strand
TGGCGTTGACTTTTGGCACGCTGTTGAGTTCTCAAGGAACGGACGCTTCCTTCAGCCCCGTTTCACCGGGCCCTCCGGGCGCTTCCTTCGTTTTCCAGCTTAGCAGATCCGCCGACCGGTTTTTCCGCTTCCCGGCTGGAAAGTCGGGAGTCGCTCGTTTGCGACGTCCGCTACGTTAGCGCATTTTCCGGAGACCGGGAAATCCACTTCCGTTCGCAAATTCGCACACCAAAAAGACTCGTTCCGGACCGGACAGACACCGGTGCCTACGAGACCGATCAAGTGAGTGAATCAGCTGCGGGTTGGTCACTTTGGACTGGTGCGGCGGAGCGACGCTCCGTACGACGCATCTGTCCGATTCAGGCGACTCGACCAACGTTAGACCCTGATGCCGCGATCGTCAAACACGAAGGGTGGAGACTCTGTCGAATCTCCACCCTTCGGGTGAACATGCTGGTCAACGGCTTGCGCCGGGGGCCCGACGGCGTAGCGTCAGCGCACCAGCTCGACCGCGGCGAGGTTGCGCTTGCCCCGGCGCAGCACCAGCCAGCGGCCGTGGAGCAGGTCGGCCGGCGTGGCCGCGGCGGCCTCGTCGTCGATCTTGTTGTTGTTGAGGTAGGCACCACCCTCGTTGACCGTTCGGCGGGCGGCCGAACGGCTGGCGGAGAGGCCGGTGGCGACGAACAGGTCCACCAGTTCGCCGAGTTCGGACACCTGGGCGCTCGGCAGCTCGGCGACCGCGGCGGCCAGGGTGCGGTCGTCGAGTTCGGTCAGGTCGCCCTGGCCGAAGAGCGCCTTGGACGCGGCGACCGCGCGGTCGAGCTGGTCCTGGCCGTGGACGAGAACAGTCAGCTCCTCCGCGAGGGCTCGCTGGGCGGCGCGCTTGAACGGCGCCTCCTCCGTCTGCCGCTCCAGCTCCTCGATCTCCTCGCGCGACGTGAAGCTGAAGATGCGCAGGAACTTGGAGATGTCACGGTCGTCCGCGTTGAGCCAGAACTGGTAGAACGCGTACGGAGAGGTCAGGTCCGGGTCGAGCCAGACGGTGCCCGACTCGGTCTTGCCGAACTTGGTGCCGTCCGCCTTGGTGATCAGCGGAGTGGCCAGGGCGTGCGCGCTGACGCCCTCGGCCTTGCGGATCAGGTCGGTGCCGGCGGTCAGGTTGCCCCACTGGTCGCTGCCGCCGGTCTGCAGCATGCAGCCGTGGCGGCGGTACAGCTCCAGGAAGTCCAGTCCCTGGAGGACCTGGTAGCTGAACTCGGTGTAGCTGATGCCCGCGTCGGAGTTGAGCCGTCGGGCGACGGCCTCCTTCGCGATCATGTTGTTGACCCGGAAGTACTTGCCGATGTCACGCAGCAGGTTGATCGCGGACATCCCCGAGGTCCAGTCGAGGTTGTTCACCATCTGCGCGGCGTTGGGCCCCTCGAAGTCGAGGAAGCGCTCGATCTGGGTGCGCAGCCGCCCGACCCACTCGGCGACGGTCTCCGGGTCGTTGAGCACCCGCTCGGCGGTGGGCTTCGGGTCACCGATCAGGCCGGTGGCCCCACCGACGAGGCCCAGCGGCTTGTTGCCTGCCTGCTGGATCCGCTTCATGGTCAGGATCTGCACCAGGTTGCCCAGGTGGAGGCTGACCGCGGTCGGGTCGAAGCCGCAATAGAACGTGACCGGGCCGTCCGCGAAGGCCTTGCGCAAGGCGTCCTCGTCGGTGGACAGGGCGATGAGCCCACGCCACTGCAGCTCGTCGACGATGTCGGTCACGATCCCTCGTCTCTTCGTTCGTACGGTCGGCCTGGTCGGGAGTCGGTCAGCGCCGTGTCAGTGCCCTGTACAGGGTCGCTGAAAGAGTCCCGTCTTGGCTAATCCGATTCGAGGGGCGAACAGGGCAGCAGCGGAGTGACGACGGCTCACATGCGGACGACGAGGTCGGACAGCCCCTCGCGGATGGCGTCGCCGCTGGTGGGACCGAGCAGGGCGCGCTGGACCAGCAGGCCCTGGACGATGCCGATCACTGCCCGGACCAGGTGCTCGGCGCTGGCCCCACCGAGCGGTGTCGCGTGGTTCTTCAGGCGCTGTCCGTATTCGAGGAGTTCCTCGACCAGCTCAGCCCAGGCGGAGCGGAGCCGGTCGGTGAGTGCGGGGTTGTGCAGGCATTCGCTCCACACCTGGATGAGCAGGCGGGCGGAGCCGTCGCAGTCCTCGGCGAGCGCCGGGTTGGCGAGGATCCGGTCGAGCAGCTCGTTCACGGTCGGGAACGGCTCCGCCACGGCGGCGGCCACGATGATCCGGCCGAGCCGTCCGGCGGCGTCCGCGGCGACGTCGGCGATCAGCGCCTCCTTGCCGGAGAAGTAGCTGTAGACCGCTCCTGTCGACAGGCCGACGTCACCGGAGACGTCCTGCATCGACGCCGCCCGGAAGCCCTTGGCGAGGAAGCAGCGGCGGGCGCCGTCGAGGATCTGGCGACGGCGGCTGTCGCGGTACTGCGGAGAGACGCGGGCCACCGCGTTCCTCCTTTCCTGGTCAGGGGCGAGTGTCAGGAGCGGACGGTTCCGGCGGCCGGGGCTGCCTCGGCAGGCCGGGGGGCGGGGGCGGCCGGGGCGGGGGCCTTCGGCAGCAGCAGGGTGAGGCCGATCGTGGCCAGCAGCAACGCGATGTCGATGCCCGCCGTGATCTGGAGGCCCGAGGTGAAGTCGGCCCGGGTCGGGTGGGCCCCGACGGCGCCGAAGAGCACCGTGCCGAGAAGGGCGACGCCGGTGGCGTTGGCGAACTGCTGGCTGGTGGTAAGGACGCCGGCGGCGGCTCCGGCCTGGGCCTGCGGCACGCCCGCCAGCACCGAGCCCATCAGGGCCGGCATGACCAGGCCGTTGCCGAGTCCGACCAGGCCGAGCGGGGCGAGCATCCAGCCGACGGTGATGTCCGGGCCGAGCTGGTGCAGTTCGGCGAGCAGCGTGGCGACACCGACCGCACTGATCGCGGCGCCGAGCGCCAGGACGCGCAGGCCGTACTTGGCGACCAGCGGTCGACCGGCGACCGAGGTGACGCCCAGGAGCACGCCGAGCGGGGTGAAGGTGAGCCCGGCGGCGAGCGCGGAGAGGCCGAGGCCGGACTGGAGCAGCAGGGTGAGGGTGAAGATAAAGCTGCCGAAGAACGCCATGAAGGCGATGTTGACGATCAGTCCGCCGGTGAACGACCGGCTGCTGAACAGCTTGAGGTCGAGCAGCGGGGCACCGCCGCGGGCGGTGAGCCGCCGCTCCCAGGCAAGCGTGGCGGCCACGGCGGGAAGGGCGGCGATCATCAGGACCCACGTCCAGACCGGCCAGCCCGCGTCGCGGCCGAGCATCAGCGGGACCAGGATCAGCGCCAGGCTGGTGGACACGCCGAGCGCGCCGACCAGGTCGAGAGAGGTCCGCCGCTCGTTGGTGTGCCGGGGGACGAGGCGCAGTGCGCAGGCGATGGTGACCGCGCCGACCGGGACGTTGATCAGGAAGATGACGCGCCAGCCGAGCCCGAACAGGTTCGCGTCGAGCAGCATCCCGCCGAGGACCTGCCCGGCGACCGAGGCGAGCCCGGCGGTGACGCCGAACCAGGCCATGGTGCGGGGTCGTTCCGAAGGGGCGAACGGTGCGGTGATCAGCGCGAGGATCTGCGGCACCATCAGCGCGCCGGTGAGTCCCTGGGCCATGCGGGCGACGACGAGTTCGCCGGGGGTGACGGCGAGTCCGCAGAGCAGCGAGGCGACCGAGAAGGTGCCCAGGCCGATCAGGAACATACGGCGGTGGCTGAAGATGTCGCCGAGACGACCCCCGGTCACCATGCCGCTGCCGTAGGTGAAGGCGTAGCCGCCGACGATGAGCTCCAGGGCGACGTCGCCGGCGTGGAGTTGGCTGCGCAGCGAGGGCGCGGCAACGTTCACCACGAAGGTGTCGAACTGGGCCATGAAGGAGGCCAGCAGCACCACCGGCAGCATCAGCCAGCGGCGCGGGTCGGGACCGGGATCGGATGGGGTCATCGCAGAGTCACCTGTCTGTGGGTGAGTTGGCGGAGCGGCGCGCGTCGGTCGGCGATCAGTCGGCGATCAGTCGGTGCATCTCCGCCGTGTCGAAGACGTCCTCGAGCCGGGTGACGCGTCCGTCGCACAGGGTCCAGGAGTGGACGAAGCGGAGGGTGCCGGTCCTGCCGTTGTGAGCGGTCACATGGCGGCTGCCGAGGACGACGATGCGGTCGCCGTCGACGACGAACTCCTCGGGCACGACCTGCTGCCCTGCAAGCACGCTCGGCACCTTGGCGAGAAAGGACTTGACGCCCTCGTGCCCGACCTTGGTGCCGCCGACGCCGTAGGCGACCATGCCCTCGGGGTGGACCCAGTCGATGTCCGGGGCGAACGCGTCCAGCACGGAGGGCAGGTCCCGGCGGTCGAAGGCGGCGTAGACGCCGCGGACCAGCTCGAGGTTGGCGGTCGAGAGATCGGCGGTCGAGGTCATGGTGGTGCTCCTGTCGGTGAATCGGGTGGTGAACAGCGAAGGGACGGGTGGTCAGCTGTCGGCCGGGCCCGGGCCCGGGAGGGTGCGCAGGATCGGGCCCAGCAGCCGCGCCAGTTCGTCGGTCTCCGGTACGCCTCCCGAGCAGGGACGCCCTTGGACGGCGAGGAAGGGGACGCCAGCGGCGCCCAACAGCCGGGCGCGGCGCTCCTCGGCGTGCACGTGGTCGGCGAAAGCGTCTCCGGCCAGGACGGTGGCCGCCTCGTCGGCGTCCAGACCGACCTCGGCCGCGAGTGCGGCCAGGGTGGTGTGGGCGGAGAGGTCGATGCCCTCGCCGGTGAAGGCCCGCGCGAGTCGTTCGGTCAGTGTGGGTCGGAGTCCGCGGCGGTCGGCCCAGTGGGTCAGCCCGTGGGCGTCGAAGGTGTCGACCGGGCGGGCCTTGTCGAGGTGGTACTCGAGCCCCTCGGCGGCGGCCAGTTCGGTGACATAGGCGATGCGTTGCTGGACCTGACGGTGCGTCATGCCAGCGGCGGCGACATGCGCGGGCAGCAGCCGTCCGGCCCGGTACGGGACGGGAGGAGGGAGCGGCAGGCTGCGCAGCGAGACAGTGTCCTCGAAGCGGTGGCCGAGGCCGACCACTGCCCGCTCCAACCGCCGCCTGCCGATGGGACACCAGGGACACACCAGGTCAACCCACAGCTCCACGTGCATGCGCATTGCCACCCATCGTCGAAATCCGCCGCGACCAGCCGTGATCAGCAACAAGCTCACCATAGGATGCGAGCTAACTTTTAGAAAGTACGCACTTTTGGGTAAGCTCCCGCTATGACGGAAAGCATGCAGGTGAGCGCGGTTTCCGCCGATCAGATCGGCGATGTCTTCGACAGCGACTGCCCCGTCCGGACGGTGCTCAGCCATGTGGCGGGCCGCTGGGGCGTGCTGGTCCTGGCCGCTCTGGAGGGCGGCCCGCTGCGGTTCTTCGAGCTGAACGCCCGAATCGGCGGGATCAGCGACAAGATGCTCACCCAGACCCTGCGGACCCTCGTCCGCGACGGACTGGTGAGCCGTACCGTGCAGCCCTCGTCCCCGCCCAAGGTCTCGTACCAGCTCACCCTGGTCGGTGAGGACCTGACCGAGCCGTTGCTCCAGCTTCTCGACCGGATCAGGGAGCGCACCGCCGACGTGATCGCGGCCCAGCAGAGCCACGACACCCAGGCAGCCTCCGCCTGACGTCCCACGTCAGACCGGGGGTGGTCCGAGAATCTGGCACTCTCCCGGAGAACTGGCGAAGTGCGTCTCGCGATCTTTGCCTCTCTTCGAGTGCATGTTCATTCTGGCAAGGGCCGCCGCCTCACAGCTGTCGGCGGCCCTTCCCAGGCACTTGTGAGAGGCAGGACGATGACCATTCTGGAATCCCTCCCTGCGGAGACCGGCGTCGCACCCCCGGCGCAGGAGGCCCGCAATGTTGCCGACCTGCTCGTGCTGGCGGCCCGTCAGGTCCCGGACCGGGGGGTGCGGTACAGCCTGACCGGGCAGGTGACGGAGGGTCGGCTGCAGACCTACCCGGAGCTGCTCGACGACGCCCGTCGCATCCTGGCCGGGTTGCACGCCCGCGGGGCCGGGCCCGGCCGGACCGTCGCGCTCCTGCTGGAGCGGCCGGACGAGTTCCTGCCCGCCTTCTGGGCCTGTCTGCTGGGCGGCATGCCCGCCTGCCCGATGGTGCCCATCCGTAACGACCCGCAGCGCTGGGCCGCCCAACTCACCCACGCCGGAGCGCTGCTGGACGAGCCGCTGTTGGTGACCTCCGGTCGGCTGCGCGCCGAACTGCCGGACGTGCCCGGTCTGGAGGTGGCCGACCTGGCCGACCTCGAAGCCACGTCCATACCCGCGGACCTGGAGATCCACCAGGCGAAGCCCGCCGATGTGGCCCTGCTGGTGCTGACCTCCGGGTCCACCGGGAACTCCAAGGCCGTCATGCTCAGCCACGCCAACCTGCTCGCGTCGATGCGTGCCAAGGCCGAGGTCCAAGGCCTCACCGGCGAGGACGTGACGCTCAACTGGATCTCCTACGACCACGTCGCGGCGCTGCTGGAGGCCCATCTGCTGCCGCTCTCGGTCGGCGCGACGCAGCTGCACACCACTCCGGACACGATCCTCGGCGACCCGCTGCGCTTCCTCAGGCTGATCGACGCGCACCGGGTGACGATGACGTTCACGCCGAACTTCCTGCTGGGGCTGATCAACCGGGCGCTCTCCCAGCTTCCGGAGGACCTGCGGCTCGACCTGTCCAGCCTGCGCCGGATCATCTCCGGCGGCGAGGCGAACCTGGTCAGCACCGGCGCGGCCTTCCTGGACGCGCTCGCCCCCTACGGGCTGGACCGCGGCGTGCTGTGGCCCGCATTCGGGATGACGGAGACCTGCGCGGGCAGCATCTACAACCGGACCTTCCCCGCGGGCGATGCGGGCGCCGAGTTCGCGGCCGTGGGCCGCCCCGTGACCGGGCTGAGCATCCGCGTGGTCGAGGACGGTGGCCACCGCTCGCTGGCTGACGGCGAGGTCGGCGAGGTCCAGCTCTACGGGCCGATGGTCACCGAGGGCTACCTGAACAACAACCGGGCCACCGAGGACGCCTTCACCGCCGACGGCTGGTTCCGCACCGGAGACCTGGGGCGGCTGACCGACGGTCGGCTGAGCCTGGTCGGCCGCAGCAAGGACAGCATCATCGTCAACGGGGTCAACTACTTCAGCCACGAGATGGAGTCGCTGCTGGAGGAGCTCGACGGCATCGACAAGTCGTACGTGGCGGCCTTCCCGACCCGTCCCGAGGGCAGCGACACCGAGCAGTTGGTGATCGCGTTCGCCACCACGCTGCCCGCGGACGACGAGGCCGAGCTGCACCGGCTGCTGATCGCGGTGCGCAACAGCGTGGTGATGGCCTGGGGGTTCCGGCCCTCGCTGCTGCTGCCGCTGCCGAAGGAGGCGTTCCCCAAGACCAGCCTCGGCAAGATCCAGCGCCCGCTGATGCGGTCCCGGCTGGAGTCCGGCGCCTACGCCGCGCAGCAGGAGGCCGTGGCGGACCTGGTGACCCGTCAGCTCGGTGGCCACGTGGCCCCGGAGGGCGAGCTCGAGACCGCACTGGCCGGGATCTATGCCGAGTTGTTCGAGGTCGCGCCGGACGCGATCAGCGCCACGGCCAGCTTCTTCGACCTGGGAGGCACCTCACTGGACATCCTGCGGCTGAAGCGGCTGCTCGGCGTCCGGCTCGGGGTCGAGGACCTGCCGGTGCTGGCGATCCTCACCGCGCCGAGTGTCCGGGCCCTGTCCGGGCGGCTGGAGGCCGGTTCGGCGGCGGACGAGGGCGTCTACGACCCGATCGTGCCGCTGCAGACCAGTGGCGAGAAGACGCCGCTCTTCTGCGTCCACCCCGGCGTCGGCGAGGTCCTCGTCTTCGTCAACCTGGCCAAGTACTTCGTCCACGAGCGCCCCTTCTACGCGCTGCGGGCACGCGGTTTCAACCCCGGGGAGAAGCCGTTCGAGAGCTTCGCCGAGATGGCCCGCAGCTACGCCGACGCGATCCGCGCCAAGCAGCCGCACGGCCCGTACGCGCTGGCCGGCTACTCCTTCGGCGCGGCGGTGGCCTTCGAGGTCGCCAAGCTGCTGGAGGCGGAGGGGGAGCGGGTCGACTTCCTCGGCAGCTTCAACCTGCCCCCGCACATCAAGTACCGGATGGACGAGCTGGACTTCATCGAGACGGCCGTCAACCTGGCGATGTTCCTGGACCTGATCTCGAAGCAGCAGGCGAAGGAGCTGCCCGAGCAGCTGCGTCCGCTGAGCAAGGAGGAGCAGCTCGCGCACCTGATCCGGATCGCGCCGCCGGAGCGGCTGGCCGAACTCGACCTGGACCTGCCGCGGTTCACCGCCTGGGCCGACCTCGCCGACGGCCTGACCGGCCTCGGCCGGACGTACCAGCCGAGCGGTCAGGTGCGGTCGATGAGCATCTTCTACGCGATCCCGCTGCGCGGCACCAAGCAGGACTGGCTGAACAAGGAACTGCGGCGCTGGGACGACTTCACCGTCGAGCCGAACCGCTTCCTCGACGTCCCCGGCGAGCACTACACGCTGATGGGCCCGAAGCACGTGGCCAACTTCCAGAGCATCCTGCGCGCCGAGCTCGACCGGGCGCTCGACGCCAAGTAGCAGCACCGGCAGGGCGCCGGAGTAAGCAGCAGGTCCGTACAGATGAGGAACAGTTGATGCACGGAAAGAAGATCCTGATCACCGGGGGCACCGGCCAGGCGGCCCGTCCGGTCGCGGAAGCGCTCGCCGCCGACAACGAGGTCTGGTGCCTGGGCCGCTTCGGCACGCCGGGCGTGGAGGACGAACTGCGCGCGCAGGGCATCACCACCTACCACTGGGACATGGGCGAGGACACCCTCGAATCGCTGCCGGACGACTTCACGCACGTCATGCACTCGGCCGTGCACCGCGGCTACGACGGCGACTTCGACACCGCGATCGAGGTCAACTCGGTCGCGGTGGGCCGGCTGATGACCCACTGCCAGAAGGCCGAGGCCTTCCTGCACGTGTCCACCGGCGCCTTCTACAAGCGCCAGACGCTGGACCACCAGTACAAGGAGACCGACCCGCTGGACGGGGTGGCCGAGTGGCTGCCCACCTACCCGGTCTGCAAGATCGCCGCGGAGGGCACGGCCCGCGCCTACGCCCGGACGCTGGGGCTGCCGACCACCATCGCCCGGCTCAACATCTCCTATGGGCCCGCCTCCTACGGCGGCGTGCCGGTGATGTACTTCAAGCAGATGTTGGCGGGCGAGCCGATCCAGATCCCGGTCGAGGGACAGAACTGGGCCTCGCTGATCCACACCGACGACCTGGTCCACCAGGTGCCGCTGCTGTGGGGCATCGCCTCGACGCCTGCCACAGTGGTCAACTGGGGCGGCGACGAGCCCGTCGGAATGACCGACTGTGCCCGGTACATGGAGGAACTCACCGGCGTGGAGGCCAAGTTCGCCAAGAGCGAGGTCACCCGCGAGACCTACGCCTTCGACAGCACCAAGCGCCGAGCCCTGATCGGCGACTGCACGGTCGAGTGGCACGACGGCATCCGACGCACTCTCGAGGCACACTTCCCCGACGTCCGGCTGACGGAGGTCCCGGCATGAGCGACCAGCAGACCGGCGCAACGGACCTTGCAGACCCGGCCGAGGTGGAAAAGCGCATCCGCGCCGCGTACGAGGCGTTCCACCGGCGGGACGTCGAGGGGATCCTCGCATTCTTCGACCCCGAGGTGGTCTGGGTCCACCCCGACGGTATGCGCGACGTGGGACTGGGCGGCCCCAAGCACGGGCACGCCGGGATGCGCGAGTTCCTCGCGCACGTGCCGACCCGTCTCGGCGGGATGCGGCTGGAGCCGCAGGAGTTCCTGGTCTTCGGCCGACGCGTGATCGTCCTCGGCACCCGGGAGGTGAAGGCGCTCGACGGCCGCACCGCGACCCTGAAGTTCGTCCACTCCTGGACGCTGGAGAACGGCAAGGCCGTGCTGTTCGAGGACTACTTCGACACCGTCGAGATGCGCCGGCTCATCGACCTGCCCCCCGCGGAGGCGCGGGAGGAGACCCGATGAGCACCGAGGACCCACGCGTGCTCTACGTCCCGGCGGGCGGCGGCGCGAGCCGCTGGGTGTTCGGCGACCGCTACACGTTCAAGGCGGACGCAAAGGACACCGGAGGCGCCTTCAGCCTGCTGGAGGCCGTCGTCCCCGCCGACGCCGGGCCGCCGCCGCACATCCACCACCATGCCGACGAGGCGTTCTACGTCCTGGACGGCGCGATCGAGTTCACCGACGGCGAGGAGAAGCACGTCGTGGAGCGCGGGGGCTTCGTCTTCGTCCCGCGCGGCAGCGTCCACGGCTTCCGCAACCTCGGCCCCGACCCGGTGAAGATGCTCGGTTGGTTCACCCCCGGTGGCACGGAGGGCTTCTTCCAGGAGCTCGGCGTGCCCGCGGTGGCGGGCGAACCCGCTCCGCCGGACCCACAGCGGCTCACCGACGCCGAGGACGCGTTGAAGATCCTGACGAAGTACCACTCGCAGTACCTCTGAGCCGCCTGCCGCCGAGTCGCAGCATCGGGGAGAAGATGACCGAGAACCGTGCCGCCCACGCCGGTCCGCAGCGCGACACCTGCCAGGTGTGGTGGGCCCGGCCGTCGCAGGTGCCCGCGGACCTGGTGGACATCCTCAGTCCCGCCGAACACGAGCGCCGCGCCGCGACCGGGCTCCCGGCGGACCGGGACCGCTTCACCGCCGCCGCGGTGATCCTGCGGCTGGCACTCGGGGCACTGCTCGGCCTCCCGCCAGACCGGGTGCCGGTCGACCGGGTCTGTCCGGACTGCGCCTTCCCTCACGGGCGCCCACGGCTGCCGGGGGTGCCCGGCGTGGACTGCTCGATCGCCCACAGCTCACGGCTGACCGCCGTGGCGGTGTGTCAGGGCCGCCGGATCGGAATCGACGTCGAGGACGCCGTCGAACCGGAGGAGCTGGACGATCTGGCCCGGATGGCGCTCACCGCCCGTGAGTCGGTGGCGCTCGCCCGCTGTCCCCGGCGGGACCGGCCGCGCCACCTGGCCCAGGTGTGGACGGCCAAGGAGGCCGTGCTCAAGGCGACCGGGCACGGGCTGCGGATCTGTCCCGGGCTGGTGGAGGTCCGCGCCGACCGGGGCGGGCTGCGGGTGATCGCTCTGCCCCCGCTGCCCTCGCTCACGCGGGGAGCGGCACTGCACCGGCTGCGGCCGGTCGGGGCGGTGGCCACCCTGGCGGCGCTCGGCCCGGGGCCGCTCCGGGTGCGCGAGCATCCGGCGGCGGCCCTGTACGACGCGGCTCTTCACGAGACGGCCGCGCACCAGGAGGTGCTCGCCCGCCGGGCCGTCAGCCAGGGCGCCCGGACCGGCCCATCGCAGCGAGGAGTCCGATGACCATGCACGACAGCTGTACCCCTGTGGTCCGGGCGGTCCGCGGCGCCACCCGGGCGGACGCGGACGAGCCCGCGCTGATCGAGGCGGCCACCGGCGAGCTGCTCACCGCGCTCATGGAAGGCAACGGGCTCGTCGGCGACGACCTCATCAGCATTCTGTTCACCGTCACCCCCGACCTGACGTCCGCCTACCCCGCACGCGCGGCGCGGGAGTTGGGGCTGACCGAGGTGCCACTGATGTGCGCGACGGAGATCCCCGTGCCCGGGGCGCTCACCCGCACCATCCGGGTCCTGGCCCATGTGTACACGTCCCGCTCCCGGGCGTCACTCCGCCATGTGTACCTCGGTGGCACCGCCGTCCTCAGGCCGGATCTGGCCGCCGTACCGGCGGACCGAACCGGCTCCCTCCCGCAAGGAGACTGACCATGTCCACCAGCAGCCACGAGATGCTCGCCCCCGTTCCGATCGACGCGGCGGTGCCGCTGCGTCCCCACGACGGCCGCGGGGCTTGGGAGTCGGCGACCGCCCGGCAGCAGCCCGACTGGCACGACCCGCTCCGCGCAGCCGCCGTCCGCGCCGAACTCGCGCACCTGCCGGGCCTGGTGGCCTGGGAGGAGGTGCAGGTGCTGCGCATGCTGCTGGCCCAGGCCGCGGAGGGCAACTACCAGGTCATCCAGGCCGGGGACTGCGCCGAGGATCCGGCCGAGTGCGAGTCCGGACAGGTAGCCCGCAAGGTCGGCCTGCTCGACGCCCTGGCCGGGGTGATGAAGGTGAACACCGGCAAGCCGGTGATCCGCATCGGCCGGATCGCCGGACAGTTCGCCAAGCCCCGCAGCTCCCCGACCGAGACCGTCGACGGCCGGGAGTTGCCGGTGTACCGCGGCCACCTGGTCAACTCGCCCGCCCCGACGGCCCAGGACCGCCGGGCGGACCCGGAGCGGATGCTCTCCTGCTACCAGGCCGCCTATCGCGCCACCTCCTTCCTGCGGCAACGCACCGGCGGCTGGACGCCGCCGACCGGGGCCCCCGTGTGGACCAGCCACGAGGCGCTGGTGCTGGACTACGAACTCCCGCTGCTGCGCCGCACCCCGACCGGCCAGACCATGCTGGCCTCCACCCACCTGCCCTGGATCGGTGAGCGGACCCGCCAACTGGACGGCCCCCACGTCCAGATGCTCGCCGAGGTGGCCAACCCCGTCGGCTGCAAGGTCGGGCCGACCATGACGCCGCAGGAGTTGGTGGCGCTGTGCGACCGGCTCGACCCGGGCCGCGAGCCCGGCCGGCTCACCCTGATCGCGCGGATGGGCGCGGCGCGGGCCGGCGTGGCCCTGCCACCGCTGGTCGCCGCCGTCCGCGCGGCCGGACACCCGGTGGCCTGGTTGTGCGACCCGATGCACGGCAACACCGTCACGTCGCCGAGCGGGCACAAGACCCGCACGGTGGAGACGCTGATCGCCGAGGTGGTGGCCTTCCAGCAGGCCGTGGCCGAGGGCGGCAGCACCGCGGCCGGGCTGCACCTGGAGGCCACGCCCGACGCGGTCACCGAATGCGGCTGGAGCGGCTCCGACCTCGACCGCGTGGGCGAGCGCTACACCACGCTGTGCGACCCGCGGCTCAACCCCCAGCAGGCGATCGCCGTCGCCGGCTCCTGGGGAGCGGTGGGAGGACTGCGGTGACGCACACCGCCTATCTGGGACCGTCCGGTTCTTTCACCGAGGCCGCGTTGGCCGGTCTGGGGACACCGCGCGACCGGGCGGTGCCGTACGCGAGCGTTCAGCAGGCGCTGGCGGCGGCCCGCACCGGAGCGGCGGATGCGGCCGTGGTGCCCTGGGAGAACTCGGTCGAGGGCCCGGTCACCGCCACCGTCGACGCCCTGGCCCGGCATCCAGGCCTGAGTATCACCGGCGAGACGCTGCTGCGGGTGGAGTTCGTGCTCGCCGCGCCGTCGGGCCACGCGTCCGCCCCCGTCCGACGGGTGCTGACGCATCCGCACGCCCACGCGCAGTGCCGCGACTGGCTGGAGGAGCGCCTCCCGCACGCGGAGTTCGTCCCGACCGGTTCCACCGCCGAGGCCGCACGCACCGTGGCCGAGGCGGGCGTGCCGGGCGACGCGGCGATCGCCGCGCCCGCCACCGCGGCCGGCTACGGGCTCGACCTGCTGGCCGAGGGCATCGGTGACCGACCCGACGCCGTGACGCGGTTCGTCCGGGTCGTTCGGGTCAGCCTGGAGGGCCGGGACGGCCGGGACGACCCCCTGCCCGCGCCGACCGGCGAGGACCGCAGTACCCTGTTCGTCCCATTGGCCGGACCGGTCGGCGAACTCCAGGACGTACTACGGGAGTTCACCCGGACCCGGACCCCGCTGACCGCGGTGCTGCCGCGACCGGCCGGGGACGGTCTGGGCCGCTACTCCTTCCTGCTGGAGTGCGAGGGCCACATCGACCAGCCCGCCGTACGCACCACGGTCGACGCCCTGCGCCGACGCTTCACGAAGACCCGGTTCCTCGGCAGCTACCCACGTGCCGTGACCCGTCCGCTGCTCACCCCGACAACTCCGACTCCGACTCTCCCAAGGTGATCCCTGTGACCTCCGCACCCGTCTCCCCGGACCTGCTCTCCCTGGCCTCCGCCGCCCAGGACCTGCTCTTCCGTGAGGCCCACACCGCCCATGCCTTCACCGACGAGCCCGTCGGCGAGGAAGCGATCGCGGCCGTCTTCGACCTGATCAAGTACGCGCCGACCTCGCTGAACAGCCAGCCCCTGCGCGGCGTCCTGGTCCGCCCCGGCGCGGCGCGCGAGCGGCTGGTCGAGCTGATGAACCCGAACAACCGGGCCAAGACCGGCCAGGCGCCGCTGACCGCGATCCTGGCCGCCGACCTCGACTTCCACGAGACGCTGCCGCGTCTGGTCCCGCACCTGCCCAACGCGCGTGACTTCTTCGCGGACCCGAAGACCCGGCACGAGGGCGCGGTGCTCAACGCGGCGCTGCAGATCGGCTACTTCGTCCTTGGCGTGCGCGCGGCCGGTCTCGCGGCCGGACCGATGTCCGGCTTCGACGCCGAGGGTGTGGCCAAGGAGTTCTTCCCGGACGAGCCGTACCGGCCGCTGGTGGTGGTCAACATCGGCCACCCCGCACCGGACGCCTTCCGACCGCGCGCGCCGCGGCTGGAGTTCACCGAGGTTTTCCGCACCGTCTGACCGGCCGCACCTTCCAACATGGCAATGAAACGCCAGTGTTAACAGAACATCAGAAACCGGTCAGGTCATTGCAGTCCCGATCTTGCCCGAGGAAAGGTTGGCCTACGATCCTACGGTGAGCTCAGCGGTTCACCGAACGAGCTCTTTGGACGACTACGAGGGGAGGACCCGCGATGACCGCCGGTGTCCGTCGACCAAGGTTCGGCCGCCCACTCCAGGGCGAGGCCGATGCGGAGCTGTACGAGGCACTGCTGGCACCGCTGCGCAGACGCGGCCAGCGGATCTACGCCATGCAGTACCTGCGGGGTCTACTGACCACGAACGGTCGCAAGACCATCCGCAGGATCGCCTCCAGTGCGGAGGACGGCGCGACGAGCCACGCACTGCACCATTTCATCAGCGACTCGCCCTGGGACTGGGGGCAGGTGCGCCGCTCGGTGGCGCGGCAGTTGGACGAGGAGGTCCGGCCCCGCGCCTGGGTCGTCGCGCCGTTGGTGATCCCGAAGTCCGGGCCGCACTCGGTCGGCGTGGACAGCATGTTCGTGCCGCACCTGGGTGCGCAGACCACGGGCCAGCGCTCCTACGGCGTCTGGCTCGCCCGCGAGGAGGCGAGCTATCCGGTCAACTGGCGGCTGCACCTGCCCGACCACTGGCTGCAGGACGCCCGGCGGCGTGAGGCGGGCATCCCCGCGCACGTCGGCTCCTCCTCGCTGGGCAGCTGCGTCGCCCGTGCGGTGCTCGACACCGCCTCGTGGGGACTGGAGCGCCGCCCGGTCGTCATCGACGCCCGGGAGGCGAACCCGCTCGACGTCGTCGGCGAACTCACCGCCGCCGACGTGCCGTTCCTGCTCAAGGTCCGCTGCTCCACCCACGTGCTGACGGGCCAGGCCCTGGCCGCCGCCGAGGCCGGTTCGGGCGGGGGCTCCGGTTCCCGCTCCGCCACGGTCCTGCACCTCGCCGCCGGACTGCACGCCGGGCGCCACCACGTGGCCTGGAAGTCGCCGCAGACCCGCTCGGTCACCTCCTCGCTGGCCTCCGCCACACCGGTGCGGCTGGCCGGGGCGGCCGACGGGCCCGGCCTGGTGCTGCTCTGCGAGTGGCGGGGGTCCCGGGGTCGGCCGTCCGGGTTCTGGCTGTCGTCCATGGTGGGGCAGTCGCCCGACCAGCTGCTGCGGCTGAGCAAACTGGCGCTCCAGGTCGCTTCGGACACCGCGGACACCGGCACCGACGTCGGCCTCTACGACTACGAGGGCCGCACCTACCGGGGCTGGCACCACCACATGACGCTGGCGTCGACCGCCCATGCGGCGGTGATGCTGGCGGCCGACGCGGAGCACCACGAGTCCGAGGAGCTCGCGGGAGACCTGCGCCACTCGGCCTGACGTGCACTCATGTACTCATTGAGCAAGTCCGCGAGAGATCGGGACAGATCGAGAAACGGGGAGGGTCCTGCATGAGGTTCCACCATGTCGGCGTCAGTGTCGCCGACATCGACCGCTCGCTCGAGTGGTACCAGAAGGTGCTCGGCTTCGAACGGGGATACGGCTTCGAGGAACCGGGCAAGGGACTGCGCGGAGTCTTCGCGGTCGGGCCCGACGGGCTGAGCGTCGAGCTGCTCGAACGCGAGGGTTCCACCCCGGGCAACCGTGAGGCCAGCCCGTTCAAGGCGAGCGAGGTGCACGGCTACCACCACCTGTGCCTGGAGGTCGAGGAGCTCGACTCCGCGTACGACGAGGCGGTGACGGCGGGCGCCCGCGCGGTCTGGGAGCCGCACCAGTCCCCGGACCCGAGCCTGCGCGTCGCCTACATCGCGGACCTGGACGGCAACTTCATCGAGCTGCTGCAGCGCGTCGCCGCCTGACCGGCCGACAGGCGGGCGGGGACGGACGGGCCGGCGGGCGGGCGGGCGGGCGGGCGAGGGCCGTGCTATGCCCGGCGCACCCGGGGTGTGTGCCTCCGGTACGGGCTGACGCTGGCCTCGCCCGCGATCCAGAAGCGCCACGGCGTCTCGTGTGCCCGCGAGACGCCGGTGCGCGGGCCGCTCAGCACGGTCAGGTCCGCCGCCGGCTCGGCCGACCCGCCAAGCTCGGCCGGCTCGTGCAGGCGCACAGGTGACTCCGGGTCACACAGGTCGACGCCGTTGACGGTGCGGTCGATCCCGAGGGCCCGCGTCAGCCTTCCCGGTCCTCTGGCCAGGTCCGCGGGACGCTTGGCCGAGGGTCGACGCCCGGCCGCGTGCGCGTGTCCCTGAATGATCTCGCCCGCCCGGATGAGCACCGCCTGGGACTCCCCCGTCCGGCCGCAGACGACGTTGACGGCGTGGTGCATCCCGTAGATCCAGTACACGTAGAGGTGGCCGGCCTCGCCGAACATCACCTCGGTCCTGGGCGTGGGTCCCTTCCAGCCGTGGGACGCAGGATCGTCGACGCCCTCGTAGGCCTCGACCTCGGTGATCCGCAGGGCCAGCACCTGGTCCTCCTCCTCGCAGACCAGGACCCGGCCGAGCAGTTCGGGCGCGACCTCGTGGGCGACGCGCGCCAGAAGGCCACGCGGAACGACTGAGCCGAAGGCACCACCCGGTTCCTGCGGCACGGCAACTGGTTTCGACACACCGCGAGACTAGGCTGATCGCCGGACTTCCAGCGAATCAGTTCCAGCGATTCCCTTCCAGCGAACCAGTTCCGCCGAACCACAGGAGGCTGACGACATGTCGGAGCCCAAGCGGCGTCCGCTCCCCCACGACTTCCATCCGCCGGTCGCGTCGATCACCGTCACCAGTGACGACATCTCCGACGGCGCGGTCCTGCCCGACGCGCAGGTCTACGCGCACGGGAACACCTCGCCGCAGCTGCGCTGGTCCGGGGCCCCGGCCGGGACCAAGAGCTTCGCGGTCACCTGCTACGACCCGGACGCGCCGACCGGGAGCGGTTTCTGGCACTGGACCGTCTTCGACATCCCCGCCGACGTCACCGAGTTGCCGACCGGAGCCGGGAGCGGGGACTTCAAGGGCCTGCCGGCCGGGGCCGTGCAGGTGCGCAACGACTACGGGACGCGGGACTTCGGCGGGGCCGCGCCGCCGCCCGGGGACGGGCCGCACCGGTACGTGTTCACCGTCTACGCCGTGGACCAGGAGAAACTCGACCCGGACGCCGACGCGTCGCCCGCCGTGGTCGGGTTCAACCTGCGCTTCCACGCGATCGGGCGCGGTCAGCTGATCGCGGAGTACGAGCACCCGTGACGACCTGGTACGCGATGGCCGTAAGCGTCTCGTCGACCTGACCGTAACTCCCAGGTCACCGAAATTGCGTTGTCCCGGCATCCGGGCCGCCCGCAGAGTGGACCCACCGTCCACCTGGGGCGGACCGGGAACCGGGAGGTGGCTGGGCCATGCGCAAGACTCTGGTGCTGAACGCGACGTACGAGCCGCTGGCGGCGGTGACACTGCAGCGCGCGGTGGTGCTGGTACTCCAGGACAAGGCCGTGGTCGAGCACGCCCACCCGGTGCGACGGGTGCGCGGTAGCACGGTGGAAGTACCGCTGCCACGGGTCGTCAGACTCAAGCGGTACGTACGGGTGCCGTTCCGACAACGGGCGGCGTGGTCGCGGCGCGGTGTGCTGGCCCGGGACAACTTCCGGTGCGCGTACTGCGGCCGGCGGGCCACGACGGTCGACCACGTGCTGCCGCGGTCGCGCGGCGGGCAGGACACCTGGCTGAACACGGTGGCGGCCTGCGCGGCGGACAACCACCGCAAGGCGGACCGGACTCCGGAGCAGGCCGGCATGAAGCTGCTGCACCGCCCTTTCGAGCCGACACCCGACGCTGCGCTGATCGCCGCGCTCGGGCTGACCGTCGACGGACGCCCCGTGGTCCGGGGCTGGGACGAGGCGGCCTAACGGCGGGACGGCGAGGCGGCGTAACGGCGAGGCACTGCCTGGCCTGGCCTGGCCGTCCGCTCAGCTGGCGGCGGTCCAGGCGGTGACGGCTGTGTTGTAGCTGCCGGTGTACTCCGGCAGCGACACCACCGTGCTGTCCCGGTAGAGCACCCGGCCCGAGCCGAGGAGCGAGCCGGTGCCCTGCGGGAAGGTTCCGCCGACCGTCTCCGTGCCCGAGGTCAGGTCGAAGTGGCTGAGGCGGGCGGGCTGGCCGAGCCGTTCGTCGGTGGCGACGACCGCGTCGTTGCCGTCGATGCCGACCGGCACGCCCGCGCCCTTCTCCTGGGCGGTGGTGCGCCACAGCTGCTTGCCGCTGACCAGGTCGAACGCGGCGATCACGGCGGGCCCGGAGGCGGCTGAGGAGGACTGCGCCGACGGGTTGATCGCCGCGACCACGGTGTTCCCGGAGAAGAAGAGCGCCGGGTCCGGGTCGAAGCTGCCGTGGGTCGAGTCGATGGTGCCGCCGGACTGGGAGACGGGGATGGTCGCCTCGGGGTTGCCCTTGTCGTCCCACGCCTTCAGCTCGTCCTGGGTGGAGTCGGTCATGTGGACGCTGACCACCGCCGGGCTGGCCGACAGGACGGTGTACGACTGGGCGTTGGCAGGCAGGCCCCGGTACCAGATCAGGTTGCCGCTGTTCGGGTCCAGCGACAGGATCTGCTGCTTGATCGAGGTGTCCGCGCAGGTGCTCTGGACCAGCAGCGCGGTGCCGCTGCCGTTGCCGGACAGCGCGCAGTACTTCCCCGGTCCGCCGTAGTTCCAGGACTGCTTGCCGGTGGCCACGTCGTAGCCGGTGGCGGAGTTGCCGACGGCCACGACCTTGGTGTCCGTCACCATCACGGACGCGCCGAAGCTGTTGCCGTTGCCGCCCGCGAGTGTCGCCTTCCACTTGGCCTGGCCGCTGGAGGTGTCCACCGCGACCACCTCGGAGCAGGCCTGGCCGCTGCCCGGCTGGGACTGGAAGACCACCGCGCCGATGCCCGCGCTGTTGACCGAGCTCGACATCGCGCAGGGGACGGCGCCGCTGCTGGGCGGCGTCACACTCCAGAGCTTGTGGCCGTCGGTGGTGGAGTAGGCGGTGACGCCGAGTCCGTCGCCGCGCACGACCGCGTCGCCGAGCAGCCAGGCGCCGACCAGACCGTCGTTGGCGCTGCCGCCGTTGGCGGTCGCTCCGGCGTCGGCCGGGGCGGCCCAGGACTTGGTGTGGTTGACGCCGATGTTCGCCTGCGGCTGGGCGGCGGCGTCGGCGGCGCTGCTGTTCGACGAGGATCCGCCGGAACCGCTCCCGGCGACCCAGATGCCCGCGCCGCCCAGCACGACCAGCGCGACGGCGGCGATGCCGACGCGCGTCAGCAGGGTCCTGCGGTCGCCGTTCGGCCCGCCTCCGAAGGCGGCGAGGGCCCGGTCACGCAGAGCTGACACCCCGTCACCTCGCGGCGCGGAGGCGGCTCCCCGGCCGCGCCGTTCGCGTCGGCTGACGGCGGTGGCGCCGACCGGGTCGGGGCCGGTCGCATCCGGGTCGGTCACGCCGGATTCGGGATCGGCGTCCGCCGGGAGGCCGGAGTGGAGGGCCGATTCCTGCTCGGGAGCCGTCGCCTGGGCCGGGAAGGGGATGTCCGCGCCGATGCCGTTGCCGGCGCCGCCACCCGTGCCGTCCGCCGTCCAGTAGGGCTGCTCGGCGGCCTGCGCGTCCTGGCCGTAGTAGGCGTACTGCTGCGCGTCGTACGTCTGCGGGTCGTACGTCTGCGCCTGGTCCGGTGCGGCGTAGGGGTAGGGCTGCTGGTAGCCGGAGGGGTCGTAGTAACTGCCGTCGTACGCGCCCGCGCCCTCGTAGGTGCCTGCGTACGTCCCGTCGTACGTGCCCTCGTAGCCGGTGGGTTGGGCGTAGTAGCCCTCGGTCGGCGGCGGGACCTGCTGCTCGGCATAGGCGGAGTAGTCGTACTGCTGCGCACCGTAGGGGTCGTACGGCTGCTGCTGCCAGTACTGCTGGTGCTCCTGCGGGCTATCGCCCGGCATCCCGGTGGTGTCGTCTCGTTCCATGGGTGTCGTACCGCTCCCGCCTGCCTGATGCGCGAGCCAGCATCTCATGCCTCCGCGTGGGCGGCGGCATCGATGAGAGCGGCGAGCCTCAGGTCCAGGGCGGTGACCCCGCCCGAGGAGTGGGTGGAGAGCGTGAAGTGCAGGTTCCGCCAACGGATGTCGATGTCCGGGTGATGATCCATCGCCTCGGCCTGCCCGGCGACGGCGACGACGATGCGGATCGCCGCCGGGAAGTCCTTGGCCTGCACGGTCCGCCGGATCGAGTCGCCGTCGCGGTGCCACTCGGGCAGGGACCGGAGCCCGTCGGTGAGTTGCTCGTCGGTGAGGAGGTCACGCGTACTCATGCGCAGCACGCTACTCGCCGGGAACGCACGAGACCCCGGCGCGCGTGACGGCGCGCCGGGGTCTCCTGACGGACTCAGCGGAGCTGTGGGCTCACTCGGGGTCGAGCTCGGGGCGCTCGGTGCGCTTGTCCAGGTTCGGGCCGCCGTTGGCGGCAGCGACCGCCGCGCCGTCGGCCGGGCCACCCATGCCGGGGATGCCACTCTTCGGGCTCATTCCGGCGAAGGCGCCGCCGACACCCTTGAGCGCCTCGCCGACCTCGCTGGGGATGATCCAGAGCTTGTTGGCGTCGCCCTGGGCGATCTGCGGGAGGGTCTCCAGGTACTTGTACGCGAGCAGCTTCTGGTCGGCGTCGCCGGAGTGGATGGCGTCGAAGACGGTGCGGATCGCGGCCGCCTCACCGTCGGCGCGCAGCACGGCGGCCTGCGCCTCGCCCTCGGCCTGGAGCACGTCGGCCTGCTTCTTGCCCTCGGCCTTGAGGATCGCCGACTGCCGCTCACCCTCGGCCTGGAGGATCGCCGCGCGCTTGTCACGGTCGGCGCGCATCTGCTTCTCCATCGAGTCCTGGATGGAGGTCGGCGGCTCGATCGCCTTGAGCTCGACGCGGTTGACCCGGATGCCCCACTTGCCGGTGGCCTCGTCCAGCACTCCGCGCAGACCGGCGTTGATGGTCTCGCGGGAGGTGAGGGTCGACTCCAGGTCCATCGAGCCGATGATGTTGCGCAGCGTGGTGATGGTCAGCTGCTCGATGGCCTGCAGGTAGCTCTGCACCTCGTAGGTGGCCGCGCGCGGGTCGGTGACCTGGAAGTAGATCACCGTGTCGATGTTCACCACCAGGTTGTCCTGGGTGATCACCGGCTGCGGCGGGAACGGCTGGACCTGCTCGCGCAGGTCCAGGCGGTTGCGCACGGTGTCTATGAACGGCACCACGATGTTGAGCCCGGCGTTGAGCGTGCGCGTGTACCGGCCGAAGCGCTCCACGATGGCCGCCTGGGCCTGCGGGATCACCTGGATCGTCCGCAGCAGGACGACGAACACGAACACCGCCACGATGACCAGGACGATGATCACGGTTTCCACAGGGACTCCCTCGACAGACCCTCGAACAACTTGACGCTGTGTGGTTTTGACGTTGTGTGGCTAGGTACCCAGACAAACGGCCCGCAACGCGGCCGGAACAGGGGCGCGCAGAGCATGTCAGAGCACGACGGCGGTCGCACCGTCGATCTCCGCGACGCTGACCTTCTCCCCCGGCTCGAAGACCTGCCCCGTCGCGAGCGTTCGAGCGGACCAGATCTCGCCCTTGAGCTTGATCCGTCCGTCGTGCTCGTCGACGCGTTCCAGCACGACGGCCTCCGCCCCCTTCAGTGCCTCGATCCCGTGCCGGACCGAAACAGCGCTCCGCCGTTGGCGTTTGGCGATCGGTCGGACGAAGACGAGAAGACCGAGGGTGGTGGCGAGGAAGACGACGAACTGCAGCACGATCCCGCCGCCGAGCCCGGCCGTCAGCGACGCCGCGCCCGCCCCGATCCCGAACATGACGAACTCGAGCGCGGCGGTGTGCACCACGGGGGCGCACAGCAACACCGCGACCAGCAGCCACCATGCCCAACTCTCCACGGGGACCATGGTAGTTGCGCGACTGGTCCGCCGTCAGGAATCGGAGGCAAAGATCATCACAACAAGGGCACGACGGACAGCCTCGGAAAAAACGGTGCGTCAGCCGAGGGGAAGGCCGCGGGCGGCCCAGCGGCCGTCCTCGTGCTCCAGGGTCAGCGGCAGGCCGAAGCAGAGCGAGAGGTTGCGGGCGCTCAGCGTCTCGTGGATCGGACCGGCGGCCAGCACCTTGCCCTGACGGATCATCAGCACGTGGGTGAAGCCCGGCGGGATCTCCTCGACGTGGTGGGTCACCATGATCATCGCCGGGGCGATCGGATCCTGGGCCAGCGCACCGAGACGGCGGACCAGGTCCTCACGACCGCCGAGGTCCAGACCGGCGGCGGGCTCGTCGAGGAGCAGCAGCTCCGGGTCGGTCATCAGCGCGCGGGCGATGAGGGTGCGCTTGCGCTCGCCCTCGGAGAGCGTGCCGAACTTGCGGTCGGTGTAGTCGGCCATGCCGAGCAGGTCGAGCAGCAGCCGGGCACGGGACTCGTCGGTCTGCTCGTAGGTCTCGCGCCAGTGCGCGGTCATGCCGTACGCGGCGGTGAGGACGGTCTCCAGCACCGTCTGCCGCCTGGGCAGCTTGTCGGCCATCGCGGCGCCGGCCAGGCCGATCCGGGGGCGCAGGTCGAAGACGTCGACGG
Organism: Streptacidiphilus sp. MAP5-3; assembly: GCF_041262505.1. NCBI lineage: Bacteria > Bacillati > Actinomycetota > Actinomycetes > Kitasatosporales > Streptomycetaceae > Streptacidiphilus > Streptacidiphilus sp. MAP5-3. The sequence continues at coordinate 134,481 of NZ_JBGCCL010000016.1, read as the reverse complement.
AGCCGAGCTTGTCACCGAGGATCGCGGCGGTGCCGGAGCTGGGGAAGAGGTAGCTGGCGGCGACCTGCAGCAGCGTCGTCTTGCCGGCCCCGTTCGGACCGAGGACGACCCAGCGCTCGCCCTCCGCGACCGCCCAGGACACCTGTTCCACCAGCGGACGTCCGTCCCGGATCACGGAAACGTCCACCAGCTCCAGCACGTCGCTCATTGCGTACGCCTTCCCCAATGAAAAGAAGAGTTGTTCACTCGCTCACGGCCCGGGACCAGCAGAGCCCGTCCAAACCTACGCCACCGAGGTGACCGGATGCTCCGTAGGCTGGGCCCATGCCGCAGACGGAAGCGCACGAAGCGTACGAAGAACCCCGGTCCGCCCGACTTGTCGCCTGGGGCAACGCCTGGTTCGCGGGCCTCACCTCCCCCGACGACGCGGCCGAGGCGGTCCGCGGGGGTGACGAGACGCACCTCGTCCGCGATCTGCCGGGCGCGGACGGTGTCGGCCTGACGCTGGCGCTGGGCCGGTTGCGGGCGTTGGGCGCGACAGGCCTGCGGCTGGCCCTTCCCGCCTCCGGCCACCCGCTGGGCCTGACGGGACCGGCCGAGTTCAACGCCCGGGCGCTGGAGACCGGCGAGGCGGTCGTCGCCGTCGGCGCACCCTGGGGCCTGGTCCCGGAGGCGCTGTGGCACGGCGCGGACCACGAGGACGACGGCGTGCTCGCCGTCACCTGGCACGCGCTGCCGGCGAACCTGGGCTTCCCCGCGGACGTCCCGGCACTGCGGGACGCGGAACGCGAGCTGCTGGAAGGCATGCGCGAGGCGACCGAGTCCCTGGTCCGCCTCGACGTCGCGGGCGCGGGGAGTCCGTCCGTCGAGGCCGCGTTGGCGCGGATGCGCTCGCGCGCGTCGCAGGCGGAGGAGTTGCTCGCGCCTGGCTACTCGGGGCGGGCGGTGGGGGTGCTGCAGAGCGCGAGGCGCGTCGCCGCGTTGGTCGCGGTGGCGGCGCTGAGCGAGGGGGCTGCGGTGAGCGCGGGCGAGATGGCCGCGAGGGCGGGGGCGCTACGGCCGTTGGAACGGGCGGCCCGGAGGGCACGGGTGGCGGCGTACAACTCGCTGGTGGACGAACCGGCTACTGATCGACGTTAGGGAAGTTGCACGTTCTGGGGGCACGGGGATCCTGCAGGCGAGAAAGCAGGCACGTGCTCAGGGGTGCGGGGACTGCGCGAGAAACCGCCCGGTGCGGATGGCCCTGACCGTTCGGGGACTCACCACCCAGGGTGGCTTGTCGCGCAGTTCCCCGCGCCCCTTATGCGGTTGCAACTACCTGCGGTAGCGAAGCACCCCTCTGCTCGCGCCCACGCGGCGGAGCCGCTCGCTGGCAGAGCCTCGCGCCCCTATCCCGCGCCCCCGTTTATCCCGCGACTCCGTTGCGGACCGCCCACAACGCGGCCTGGGTGCGGTCCTGGAGGTCGAGCTTCATCAGGATGTTGGAGACGTGCGTCTTGACCGTCTTCTCCGAGAGGGTCAGCGCCCGAGCGATCTCGCGGTTGCTGCGGCCGTTGGCGATCAGACCGAGGACCTCCTGTTCGCGGTCGGTCAGCGTGCCGCCGCGGCCCTGGGGCGCCCGGCCCGCCGACTCCTCGGCGAGCAGCGCCTCCGCCAGCTCCGGCTGGAGCAGGACATGGCCCGCGTGGACGCTGCGGATCGCGCCGGCCAAAGCCTCCGGGTCGACGTCCTTGTAGACGTAACCCGCCGCTCCGGCGCGGAGCGCCGGGACGACCGTGCGGTGCTCGGTGAAGCTGGTGACCACCAGAACCTTGGCCGGGTTGCCGCGTTCCTTCAGCATCCGCAACGCGTCGATACCGTCGGTGCCAGGCATCTTGACGTCCATGAGGACCACGTCCGGCCGCAGCTCCTCGGCGCAGGCGACGCCCTCCGCACCGTCCGCGGCCTCGCCGACGACCTCGATGTCCGGCTGGACCTCAAGGAACGTGCGCAGGCCGCGGCGGACGACCTGGTGGTCGTCGACCAGCAGCACCTTGATGGTCGGTTCAGCCACCGGGGACCTCCAGTTCCACCACGGTCCCCGCTCCGGGGGACGAGTCGATGTGCAACGCGCCGCCGACGCCCGCGGCGCGGTCCCGCATGGAGACCAGGCCGAGGTGGCGTCCGGCGCGGCGGGTCTGCTCGGGGTCGAAGCCCTTGCCGTCGTCGGTCACCCGCAGCCGGGCGCCGCGTCCCGAGCCGGACGGGCTGCGCACGGAGCGGAGTTCGACCTCGACCGTGGTCGCGCCGGAGTGGCGCAGGGCGTTGTGCAGCGCCTCCTGGGCGACCCGCAGCAGTGCCTCCTCCTGCCCGGCGGGCAGCGCACCCACGCGGTCGTGGAAGAAGCGGACGTGCGCGGTGTGCGCCCGGTTCAGGACGTCGACCTGGGAGGCGAGGGTCGGTAGCAGACCGTCCTCGTCCAGCGCGGCCGGCCGCAGTTCGACGACCACGCTGCGGAGTTCGTCGGCCGCCTCGGCGGCGAGGCGGGAGACCTCGGCGAGTTCGGCGCGGGCGCGGGCCGGGTCGCGTTCCACCAGGGTGGCGGCGGCCTGCGCGGTGAGCCGGAGCGAGAAGAGCTTCTGGGAGACGGCGTCGTGCAGCTCGTGGGCGATCCGGGCGCGCTCGCCGACCAGGGTGAGCTCGCGACTGCGCTCGTAGAGGCGGGCGTTGAGCAGGGCCAGCGCCGCATGGGCGGCGAGGATCCGGAGCAGTTCCTCGTCGTGGCCGGAGAAGCTCTCCCGTCCCTCCGGGTTGGCCAGGAAGAGCGCACCGAGGATCTCCTCGCCGTCCTGGATCGGGACGCCGAGGAAGGCCTGCATATCCGGGTGCGCGCCGGGCCAGCCGCCGAAGCGCGGGTCCTGGCGGACGTCGGCGAGGCGGGTCGGGTCCGGCTCGTGCAGCATCGCGGCGAGGATGCCGTGCTGGCGCGGCAGCGGGCCGATCGCGCGCCACTGGTCGTCGGAGACGCCGTCGACGACGAACTGGGCGAAGCCGCCGTGGTCGTCGGGCACGCCGAGCGCCGCGTACTGGGCGCCGACCAGGGTGCGGGCGGAGGTGACGATCCGCTGCAGCACCTCGCGCACTTCGAGGTGGCGGCTCATGGCCAGCACGGCGGAGCTGATCGCCTCGATACCGCCGAGGCACCGGTCGCTGGGTCCGTCCTCGTAGGGCGGGCACGCGTCTGTCGACATGCCGTCACCGTACCGCCGGGTGATCCCCGCGGCATCGGACGTCGGGAGGTCGGTCGCACGTCCCATGACCTAGGTCGAAGGGACCCGGGTCGCGAGACCGGTCGCCCGAGGTGGACGGGACCTGCGGCGGCCTAGCTTCGGCGGTATCGGAACCGCACCGCAGCGGGACTCAGCAAGCGGGACTCAGCAACAGGAGGAATCGCCATGGCAGTCGCCATTGTGACGGGGGCGTCGCGAGGACTGGGACGGGCGCTGGCGCTGGCCCTGGCCGAGCGCGGCTGGGACGTGGTCGCGGACGGTCGACACGCCGAAGCGCTCGCCGAGCTCGCCGCCGCGCACGCCCGGATCCACGCGGTCGCGGGCGACGTGACCGATCCCGCTCACCGCAGGGCACTCGTCAGCGCGGCCTGGGACCTGGGCGGCGCGAGCCTGGTGGTCAACAACGCCGGGGTACTGGGGTCGGGGGCGCAGGGGTCCGAACCGCTGGTGACGCTGGCGGAGCAGGACCTGGAGGTGCTGCGCCGCGCGCTCGAGGTCAACGTGCTCGCGCCGCTCGGGCTGACGCAGGAGGCGCTGTCGCAGCTGCTGGCGCACGAGGGCGCGCTGCTCAACATCACCTCCGACGCCGCCGTCGAGGCGTACCCGACCTGGGGTGCGTACGGGGCGACCAAGGCGGCGCTGGAGCAGTGGTCGGCGGTGCTGCAGCGGGAGGAGCCGAGCCTGCGGGTCTGGTGGGTCGACCCGGGCGAGATGAACACGGCGATGTACGCGGCGGCCGACGCGCAGTCGGCGGCGCAGGCACCGCTGCCCGAGGAGCAGGCCGTCCCGGCCCTGCTGGCGCTGGTCACGGACCGGCTGCCGAGCGGCCGGTACACGGCGGCCGGGCTGGCGGCCGAGGCGACAGAGGCCGGGGCGGGGGTGACGCGGTGAGCCGGCTGCGCGGTGTCCAGGTGGCGCCGGAGGCACGGGCAGTGCGGGCGGACGCTCGGGAGGTCGCTCGGGAGGACGACGTGGCGGATGACGTGACGGACGCGGGATTCGTCGACGGTCTCGGCGACTGGGAGCTGCCGCCGGAGCTGGAGGCCGTGGCCCCGCCGGAGGAGCGCGGCGGCAGCGGACGCGACGACGTTCGGCTGATGGTCGCCCGGCGTTCCGGACTGACGGTCACTCACCACGCGTTCCGCGAGCTGCCGCAACTGCTGGAGCCGGGCGACGTGCTGGTGGTGAACACCTCCGCGACGCTTCCCGCCGCCGTCGACGGCCGGGTGACCGACACCGGCGAGCCGGTGGTGGTGCACTTCTCGACCCGGCGCTCGGACGGCGAGTGGGTCGTGGAGCTGCGCACCCCCGACGGCAGGGGGTCCACCCGGCAGCGGACGACGGCTCTGACCGGAGGCGCCCCGGAGGAGGTGACCGTCCGACTCGCCGGGGGCGCGCGGCTGGCGCTGCTCGCGCCGGTCGGCTCTGCAGGCCGGACGGCAGGTGCCCAAGCGCGCCTGTGGCGGGCCTGCTTCGGGGCGACCGACCCGCTGGCGTACCTGGCCCGCTACGGGCGGCCGATCCGCTACTCCTACACCGATGCCGACCGGGATCTGACGGCCTATCAGACCGTCTTCGCCGAGCCGTCACCGCGCGCGGGATCGGCGGAGATGCCCAGCGCGGCAAGGCCGTTCACGGCGGAGCTGGTCACCCGGCTGGTCAGCCGGGGCGTGCAGGTGGTGCCGCTGACCCTGCACACCGGCGTCGCCTCGGTGGAGTCCCACGAACCGCCCTACGCCGAGTGGTTCGAGGTGCCCGAGCCGACCACGCGGGTGGTCAACGCGGCACGGGCGGCGGGCTCGCGCGTCGTCGCCGTGGGCACGACGGCGGTGCGGGCGCTGGAGTCGGCGGCGGACGCGTCCGGCGTGGTCCGGCCGCGCTCGGGGTGGACCGAGGTGGTGATCACCCCGGAGCGCGGGGTGCGGGTGGTGGACGGCCTGGTCACCGGCTTCCACGAACCGCGCGCCTCGCACCTGCTGATGCTGGAGGCCATCGCGGGCCGGGCGCTGCTGGACCGCAGCTACGCGGAGGCACTGCGCGAGGGCTACCTCTGGCACGAGTTCGGCGACCTGCACCTGATCCTCACCCGGTGACAGTGCCTGCCCGGCCCTCAGACCCGAGAACACGTAGCGAGGCCGCATCCCCGCCTATCTGGGGATACGGCCTCGCGGTGTTCCGTCCTGCGGTCAGCGGGTACGCATGACCTCCGGCTCATGCCTGCGCAGCAGCCGGATCACGATGACCCCCAGGACCGCGCTGAGGACGACGAGCGCGCTGCAGTCGATCAGCCACTGGGAAGCGGTGTGCTGCCACATCGAGTCCGGGGAGCCGATAAGACGGCCCAGGTCGATGGTGGTGCCCAGGGCTCCGGCGGCCCACCGGGACGGCATCAACCAGGCGATCTGCTCCAGTCCGGGACTGCCGGCGATGGCGAAGCCGAGGCAGCCGGTGAAGACGACCTGGACGATGGCGAACATCACCAACAGCGGCATGGTCTTCTCGCTGGTCTTGACCAGCGACGAGATGACCAGACCGAACATCATCGAGGCGAAGCTCAGCAGGATGATCGGGATCGTCATCTCGAGGGCCGGGAAAGCCGAGACGATCAACCCGGACGGGAGCTTCCGGGTCGAGAACCCGATACCGCAGATGAGCACGCCCTGCACCACGCTCACCACACCGAGGACCACGACCTTGGACATCAGGTAGGCGCTGCGGGAGAGGCCGACGGCGCGTTCCCGCTCGTAGATCACCCGCTCCTTGATCAGCTCTCGAACCGAGTTGGCAGCTCCGGAGAAGCAGGCGCCGACAGCCATGATCAGGATGATCGTGGGGGCATTCGTGTTGAGGCCTCCCTGGCCCGGGGTGAGGCCGTCCGGCGACGGGATGACCATGCTGACCACACCGAGGACCGCGGGCAGCAGCAGCGACAGCAGCATGAAGCCGCGGTCCGAGGCGATCACCGCCAGGTAGCGGCGTACCAGCGTGGACAGCTGCGAGCCCCAGCTCTGCTGCTTGGGCGGCTGGGTCTGGTGGTGCTGTATCTGCGCGGACTGGGCCTGCACGGCGTCGACGTCGGCCGCGTACATCTGGAAGTGCACCGAGCCGCGGAACCGGCCGCCCCAGTCGTGCTCGGCGTGGTTCTCGAAGGCCTGGAAGACGTCGGCCCAGGCCTCGCACTGGAAGAAGTGCAGGGCCTCCTTCGGCGGACCGAAGTACGCCACCGAGCCGCCCGGGGCCATCACCAACAGCCGGTCGCAGAGCGCGAGTTCGGCCACCGAGTGGGTGACGACCAGGACGGTGCGTCCCTCGTCGGCCAGGTCGCGCAGCATCTTCATGACGTCGCGGTCCATGCCCGGGTCGAGACCGGAGGTCGGCTCGTCCAGGAAGATCAGCGACGGCTTGGTCAGCAGCTCCAAGGCGACCGAGACGCGCTTGCGCTGGCCGCCGGAGAGCGCGGTGATCCGGTTGTCGGCGCGCTTCTCCAGGTGCAGCTCGACCAGCACCTCGTCGACCCGGCGCTGACGCTCGGACTTCTCGGTGTCGCCGGGGAAGCGGAGCTCGGCGGCGTACTCGAGCGCGGTGCGGACGCTCAACTGCGAGTGCAGGATGTCGTCCTGCGGCACCAGACCGATGCGCTGGCGCAGCTCGGCGAACTGCTTGTAGAGGTTACGGCCGTCGTAGAGGACGTCACCGCGGTCGGCCGGACGGTAGCCGGTCAGCGCGCGGAGCAGCGTCGACTTGCCGGAACCGGAGGGGCCGATCACCCCGATGAGCGACTTCTCCGGGACCGCGAAGCTGACGTCGTTGAGCAGGATCTTCTTCTGGCCCTTGTGCTCGACCTCGACGGTCAGGTGACGGGCGGAGAAGGAGACCTCACCGGTGTCGACGAACTCCTCGAGCCGGTCGCCGACCAGACGGAAGGTCGAGTGACCGACACCGACGATGTCCTGGGCGGTCAGCACCTGACGCGAGATCGGCTGACCGTTGACGTAGGTGCCATTGTGGCTCTCGAGGTCGACGATCTCGTAGCGGCCGTCGGTCAGCTGGCGCAGTTCGGAGTGGTGCCGGGAGACCTGCAGGTCGGAGACGACCAGGTCGTTGTCAAGGCCACGACCGATCCGGATGGTCTTCAGACCGGCCGTCAGGTTGCGGACCATGGTCGGGTTGCGCGCGCCGTAGACCGGCGAGGGCACCGGCTGGCCCGGCTGCGGGGCCTGCTGTGACGGCTGTGACTGCTGCGGGGCCTGCTGCTGCCCCGGCTGGGCGTAGCCGGCTGCGGCGTTGTAGGCGGGGGCGGCGTTGTAGCCCGGCCCCGCGTTGTAGCCGGCGGCGGCGTTGTATCCGGCAGCCGCCCCCGCGTCCGCTGCCGGGGCCTGTTGCTGCTGCATCTGCTGTTGGGGCATCTGCTGCTGCGGGACCTGGGCCTGGTAGGGCTGCTGCTGGCCCGGGTACGGCTGGTGCTGGTGTTGTTGTTGCTGCTGCTGCGCAGGCTGCTGAGGCTGTGCGCCGCCGTAGCGCGAGGTGCTCTGGTCGTGCCACGCGGCGGCCTGCTGCGACTGCTGTGCCTGCTGTGCCTGCTGGCCGTGCTGCTGACCCGGGAAGGGCTGCTGGCCGGGCTGTGCCTGCTGCTGAACGGGCTGCTGCTGCACCGGCTGCGCGGCGGGCACTCCGGTGAAGCTCACCCGCGGGCCGTTCTCGGCGTTGCCGAGCAGGATCACCGATCCGTCGCCGAGGTAGACCTGCGTCGTCCGCTGCCCGGCGGCGAAAGTGCCGTTGGTCGAGCCGAGATCCTGGAACAACCAGGCGTTGCCCGCAAAGGAGATGGTGGCGTGTTGCCACGACACCCGGGCGTCGTTGATGCAGAAGTCCGACTGAGGGTTGCGCCCGACGCTGTAACTGCGCCCGGGTTCCAGCGTCGCTCGCTGCCCGTTGATCTCTAGTACAAGTTGCGGCACGGTTGCCTGTCCCACGTTGTTGTCCCCCGAATGAGCCCCTTACGTTTTCAGAGGCAGTGTAGGGATGCTGAACTGCTGGGGGAATCATTCCAGCTCGGTCACCGAACAGAGAACCGGGACCCGTGCCATGACGCCGGACCGTGACACTGTGGCAACCTGACGCCTGGGGGCGGACGTTGCGGTCGTTCGCGCGAGCGTCGGGATGGTGTGGCGATGACGGGGTACGGAAACGCACAGCCAGCGCGCGGAGGCCCAGGCGGGTCGTCGGGGCGCGCGGATTCCGGCCGGACGACGGGGCAGGGCCCCGGTCCGGGACTGGTCCGCGGCGTCGTCTTCAGTGCCATGGCGGCGAGTTGGGCGATCGTCGCGATGGGCGCGATCGGCGCGCTCGGAGTGCACCTGCTCGGGCTCGACCAGAACGCCAACCTGGGGTCCGTCACCGCCGTCCTGGTGTCCATGGCGGTCGGTGGAAAGGTCAACCCCACAGGTGACGTCTCCGTCTTCGGACTTGACGCGGCGGCGGCCCAGGGCGCGATCGACATCCTGCCGCTGGGCCTGACCGTCGTCGGCGCGCTGGTGCTCGGCTGGCTGTTCACCGCCCAGCTGCGGCGAATCGCCGCACCCACTCCGGCCGACCTGCTCGCGCGAGCGGCCGGGGCGGTGGTGGCGTTCCTGGTGCTGCTCACCGTGGTCGCCTGGGCGGGCGACGGCTCCGTCGCACTGAACCTCGGTGGCGGGGGCGGCGGTTCCTCCGGTGGCACCACGGGTGGCACGACCGGTGGCAGCAGCGGCGGCAGTGGTGGCTCCGACGGCGGGATCGGCGGGGCGCTCGGCGGGCTGCTCGGCAACTCCGCCCACTCGGGGGTCCATGCGGGCGGCGGCAGCGGGGGCAGCGGTGGCGGTGACGGCGGCCTGGGCGGTCTATTCGGCGGTCTCGTCGGCAACAGCCAGCAGACGGTGGGCTTCAAGGTCGATCTGCTGCCGACGCTCGGCTTCGGACTGCTGTGGGTGGTGCTGGTGCTCGCCTTCGCCTGTGTCGCGGCCCGGCGCGTCCCACTGCCGACGGCGTGGAGCGGCCTGACCCGGACCGTACGGCCGGTCGCCTCCGCGATCACCACGATCTACCTCGGCACGGTCGCCGTGGGCACCGTCGCGGGCGTCATCGTCGGCCTCACCGGCAACGGCGGGGCGAAGACGATCGGCGGCGCGTTGCTGGCGGCGCCCAACGGCATCTTTCTCGCCATCGCGCTGGGCATGGGCATCCCGCTCAACGGCCAAGCGCGCGGCCCGCTGGCCCACTTCCTGCCGTCCCCCGTCAACCAGTTGCTGGCGGGCGGCGAGGGGAAGACCATCACCGTCTCGTCGCTGGCCTCACTGGACGGCAGGGTCTGGCTGCTGCCGGTCGGCGTGGTGCTGACGCTGTTCGCCGTCGGCGTCTACGCGGCGGTACGGACTCCGCGCCCGCTGACGGGCGTTCCGGGGTCGGTCGGCACCGAGTCGGTCGGCTCCGAGGTGGTCGGCTCCGAGGTGGGCGGTGCGGCTCTGCGCCTGGGCGTGGGGCTGGCGGTGGTCACGCCGGTGCTGCTGATGCTGGCCGACGTCTCGGTCAACGCGAACCTTTCGGTCTTCGGCTTCGACGCGGCGGGCGCCGGGTTGAGCGTGACGGGCAACGTGCTGCTGGCAGTGGTGCTGGGCCTGGTCGAGGGCGCGGTCTTCGGCGCGGTGGGCGCGGCACTGGTCCGCCGCTTCGCGAGCGCGAAGCGCGTCGCGGCGGAAGGCGGCGGTGCGGAAGGCGGCGGTGCGGTGGCGGGGTATCCGGCAGGGCCGGGGTACCCGGCTGCGCCGCCCGCACCCTCCGCGCCGCCGATGCCTGCGCCGCCTTCCCCCGGGCCGCGAGGCGGTTACGGCGGCGGGTATGGCAGCGGGCACGGCGGCGGCTACGGCGGGCTGCCGCAGAGCGCACCCCCGGCGCAGGCGCCACCACAGAGCGGCGGCAATCCGTACGCCAGCCCGAACCCCGGCCCCGCCGGGCCTCCCCCGGCACCCGGCCACCCGCCGCGCCCGGCACCCGGCGGCAACCCCTACGGCGGCCTCCCTCAGCAGGGCCCCGGCCCGGCCGGTCCGCAGCAGCAGCCACCGTCGGAGAACCCGTACCGGTAGGGCCCCCTGGCGTCGGCCCTGCTTCGATGTTCGGCGCGGCACGCAACTACGCTGGGCGCGTGCCGCGTCGACTGCTGAGCGTACGGACCGCCGGGACCGCCCGGATCAACACGGAACTCGCCGCGCTGCGGGCCCGGCTGGAGCTTCCGAACGGCTGGTCGGACGCCGTGCTCGCCGAGGTGGCCGCCGCCTCCGCCGCGCCCGTCCTGCCCGGGTTCGACGCGACGGACCTGCCGCTCTTCACCCTCGACCCGCCCGAGTCGCGCGATCTGGACCAGGCGATGCACCTGGAGCGCCGCCCCGGTGGCGGCTACCGCGTGCACTACGCGATCGCCGACGTCAGCGCCTTTGTCCGGCCCGGCGGCGCGATAGACACCGAGGCCCGGAGGCGGGTCGAGACGCTCTACTTCCCCGACGTCCGGGTCCCCCTGCATCCGCCGCAGCTCTCCGAGGGCGCGGCCAGCCTGCTCCCCGGCCAGGACGCTCCGGCGCTGCTCTGGCAGCTGGACCTGAACGCGGACGGCGAACTGCGCGAGACCCGGCTGCGCCGGGCGCTGGTCCGCAGCCGGGCCAAGCTGAACTACGCGGGTGTCCAGAAGGCCCTCGACACCGGCACCGCCGAGGAGTCGCTGACCCTTCTCGGCGTCATCGGCCCGCTGCGCGAGGAGCGGGAACGCGCCCGTGGCGGGGTCAGCCTGCCGATCCCCGAGCAAGAGGTCGAGGAGATCCCCGGCGACGGCTACACCCTCGCCTACCGCGCACCGCTTCCCGCCGACGGCTGGAACGCGCAGATCTCGCTGTTGACCGGTATGGCCGCGGCCGGGCTGATGCTCGACGGCGGCACGGGCGTCCTGCGCACCCTTCCGGGCGCACCGCCCAGCGCGTTCGAGAAGCTGCACCGGATCGCCCAGGCGCTGCACGTGGACTGGCCGATGGGCCTCCCCTACCCGCAGTTGATCCGCTCGCTCGACCCGCAGCTCCCGGCGCATGCGGCGTTCCTCAACGAGTGCACCGGCCTGCTGCGCGGCGCGGGCTACACCGCCTTCGACGTCCCCGGTGGCGGCGTCGTGCCCGAGAACCCGGCCCACGCGGCGGTCGCCGCGCCGTACGCGCACTGCACCGCTCCCCTGCGGCGGCTGGTCGACCGCTTCGCGGGGGAGGTGTGCGTGGCGCTGACGGCCGGTCAGGAGCCCCCGTCGTGGGTGCGGGAGGCGCTGCCGACCCTGCCCGCGTTGATGGCGTCCGGCGACCGCCGCGCCCACGAGGTCGAGCGGGCCTGCGTGGACCTGGTCGAGGCCGCACTGCTGACGGGCCGTGAGGGCGAGCTCTTCGACGGGATCGTCATCGACGTCGACGAGCGCCATCCGGTGCGCGGCACGGTCCAGCTCTGCGACCCCGCGGTGCGCGCCCCGCTGACCGACGACAACGGCCACGGCCCGCTCCCGCTGGGCGCGGAGATCCGGGTCCGCCTCACCTCCGTCGAACTCTCCCACCCGGCGCTCCGTTTCGTCACGGCGTGAGCCGTGGGGACGGTCGCGGCGGTTGGGGGGTGTTTGCGGGGCGGTCGCGCGGTGGTCGGGCGGCGGTTGGGCGCGTGTTCGGTGCTGACCAGGTGAAACCGCAGCACAGAGGGCCTGTGCCCTTGTACAGTCCAGCCCCGGGGCCACACGAAGACTCTCCGTATGCGTTCCGATGCCTTCCCTTTCCTTCCTTTAGCTCCTTGAGGACTGAGGTCTGTCGTGCCCACGTCGACCGACGAGCAGCAGCAACACCCGCGCCCGGACTCCCCTCCGGCAGCGCACGATCCCGCCCCGGCGGCGGAGGCCCCGGAGACGGCCCCGGGCGAGCCGACCGCGAAGGCCGCGGAGGCCGCAGAGGCTGATGCCGAGGCAGTGGCTGAGACTGAGCCGGAGCTGGACGAGGCAGACGAGCCGGACTCGGGTGACCCGGACGAGCCGGATGCTTCGGATGCTTTGGATGCTTCGGACGAGCCTGATGGCCCGGACGAGCCGGAGCCCGGTGTGCCGGCTGAGCAGGACGATCCGGGCGTCGATGCCGAGGTCACCGATGCCGAGGCCGCCGATCCGGACTCCGACGGCGATTCCGCTGCAGCCGCCGACACCGACACCGGCACCGGCACCGATGTCGATCTCGACACCGAATCAGGTCCCGAAGCCGGTGCCGAAGCAGACACAGGTACCGATGCGGATGCCGCTGCTCTCGACACTGCCGCCGAGATCGAGATCGAGATCGAGACCGCGCCCGCGCCGGAGGCCGGTACCGCTGGCGCGACTTCCGCTACCGCTCCGACTCCGGCTGCGCCTACCCCTGTAGTCGCGGCAACCCCTGCCGCTACGGCTACCCCTGCCGCTGTCTCTGCCGGGGCAGCTGCTCCCGTCGCGTTCGGCGGCCTCACCCCGATCCCCGACGTCACCGGGATGGTCAGCGCGCCTTCGCGCTTCCCGAGGCTGCGGGAGGCGTCCGCCCGGATCGGCCGGAACGCCCGCGACGTACGACTGGCGGTGGCCGATCGCCTGGCCGACGTCAACGTCGGCAACCTCGGCGAACTCGTCGAGCGCTGCCGGGACTTGCTCGCCGATCGGCGCAACGTCCGGATCGCGACCGCCGGCGGGGTCGGGGTCGTCGCCGTGGCCGTCGTGCTGGCGGTGACCCTCGGATCCGGTTCCTCGACCTCGTCGGCCGCAGACTCCGTCGCCGGGGCTCTCGGACATCCGGCCGGCGCCGCACCGTCCGCGCCGCGTCTGAGCCTGACCGTCCCCGCCTCGTTCACCGTGCCCGGACACCTCGCCCTGGCGTGGCCCTCCTCCGGCCAGGCGGCCATCGCGGTCCCGGGCGTCGGACTGCTGGGGAGCAGCGGTCCGGTGGGCACCGCGCAGTCGATCGCGTCCGTCACCAAGACGATGACGGCCTATCTGATCCTCAAGGACCACCCGCTGGCCCCCGGCCAGTCCGGACCGGTCCTCACGATCACCGCCGCCGAGGCCGCGGCGCTTCCCGGCGAGGAGGCGCTGAACCAGTCCCTGGTACCGGTCCGGACGGGAGAACGGTTCACCGAGCGGCAGGCGCTGCAGGCGCTGCTGCTCGCCTCCGCGGACAACATGGCCGAGATCCTGGCCGCCTGGGACGCGGGCAGCGAAAGCCGCTTCGTGACCCGGATGAACGCCATGGCAACGACCCTGGGCATGACCCACACCTGGTTCACCCAGCCCTCCGGCTATCTCGGCACTTCGGTCTCCACGGCGACGGACCTGGTCAAGCTCGGCGAGGCCGCGATCACCGACCCGTCCTTCGCCGACCTCGTCGACGAAACCTCCGCCGTCATCCCCGGCGGCGCGATCCGCAACTACAACGCCCTGCTCGGCCAGGACGGTGTCGACGGCATCAAGACCGGCTCGACCTACTGGGCCGGCGGCTGCCTGCTCTTCTCGGCGCGCACCCGCGTCGCCGGGCACGAGGTCACACTGGTCGGCGCGGTTCTGGGACAGCCGGGCAACATCAGCACCATGCTGCCGAGCGTCTTCGCCGCCACCGCGCGCCTGCTGCACAGCGCCGACCGGGCGCTGGAGCAGGTCACCCCCGTCGGCCAGAGCCGGACCGTCGCGGAACTCTCCGGCGGGGGCAACACGCCCCAGCTCCTCCATGCACCGCACGCCATGACGTTGGTCGGCTGGCCCGGCCTGCATCTGACCCTGCGGTTGGCCGGATCCGCCGCCCAACCTGCACTGCAGGCCCTGACGCCCGACGGCCCGGCCGCGGCCGTCACACCGCTGGTCTCCGGCTGAGGTCGGGACCGGACAGGCCCGGCGGCCCGCTACCATGGTCACCACGGCGGACGAGCCGGCCGGGCGGTCGCGTCGGATCCCTCACGGGATCTGCCGAGGAACGTCCGGGCTCCACAGGGCAGGGTGGTGGCTAACGGCCACCCGGGGTGACCCGCGGGACAGTGCCACAGAAAGCAGACCGCCAGGCGCTTCGGCGCCCGGTAAGGGTGAAACGGTGGTGTAAGAGACCACCAGCGTCCAGGGTGACCTGGACGGCTAGGTAAACCCCACCTGGAGCAAGGTCAAGATGGGCATCGGGTTCGATGCCCTGCGCTGACGCCTGAGGGCTGCCCGCCCGAGTCAGCGGGTAGACCGCTTGAGGCGGCCGGCAACGGCCGCCGTAGATGGATGACCGCCTCCCGCGGCCCGGCAACGGACCGCGGAGACAGAACCCGGCGTACAGGCCGACTCGTCCGCCTCCTGCATTTATGCAGGTCAGAGTATGTATCTGTTCGGGAAGATTCCTTCGGGGCCAATCCGGGGCCAAAACCGTCCTCACCGAACCGATCTTGCGACCACCCCATGCCCCGCATTCTCACGATCTGCAGTCGCATCGATACGTTTACTGTGTGTCGCCAGGGGCGTCGCTGCCCGCGTTCACGCAGGATCTGCCCAGGTCAACGACCTGCGGGATCCCCGACTGTCCGCATCCGCCCACGTGACGCAGTCAATGATCGCGAGCCGGGCGGACGTTTTGGACTGTACTGCGGGCCAGCGACTCCAAACGGCACCACCAACGAAGCCGCGAAAGGCAAGCAAAGGCGCACGGCGTCCCACACCAGTACGGCGTCGGCGACCAGATCCCCGTCGTCTACGACCCGAACGATCCCTCGAACGTCTCGGCCGTCTCGACCGCGGAGGAGGAGTCAGCGCCGGGCAACTTGCTGGACTTTTCCCTCTTCGGAGCGGCCTTCGTAGTCGTGGGTCTATTGACGCTATTGCGAGGAGTTCCCAAGGAGATGGACAGATGGGCTTACAACCGCGACTACCTTCCCGGGGCACGCCGCCGGCCCTCGTCCCCTGAATCGTCGGGGCACGCCCCGGGGACCACTGACTGACGCACCCGCGTGGAAGGACAGTCGCCAGGGGGTGCAGTGCTCGTTCGCGCCGGAACCGTACCCTCGTCCGGCAGCACCCGAACCAACGGCCTGCGGCCCAGCCGTGTGGCGGGACCGCCGCGGGTCAGCCGATGGACCAGGACGCCGATCATCGCCCAGCGGATCATGGTCTCCGCTCGGGCCCGGCTGGCCTCGTAACCCCGGGCCAGCCGACGGTGAGCGGTCAGCCACGAAAACGTGCGCTCCACCACCCACCGCTTCGACTGGATCCCGCGGCCACACCTTGACCTGGTCGACGTGGCACCGCCGCCACCTAGCACACGCAAGCCATTGCCGCTGCAGGCGACGCGACCACCCTTTCGCGCGAAATCCTGACGAACGCCGCTCAGACTCCAACGCGGCCCCGCTACACTCCGGACCATCGGGCCGCTGAGCAGGAAAAAGCAGAACTCTCACTGGAATACATCACCCTGAAGCCCCTAGCGTCGCAGAAGCCGCGGCTCCCGTCGCGCCGCTACTTCACTCCGCGAAATGGCGCAAAATGGGATGGCGCATCAATCCACTCGCGATCCGCATGCCAGTCACACTGAGTCGCAATCACATAACCCGCACCTGAATTCAAGGAAAAGGCAAAATGCGGCTCAGGCGGGACACCAATGCCAATGGCTTCAAATTCCTCCCGCAGCTCCACTCGATCAATCTTCAGATTTGCCATCTCTGCCGAAATATTCATGTGCTGCACATTAGAGAAAAGAATCTCGATTCGCTCATCGGAGTCAAACCTGGGCTCACTCCGGAGGAGCAATCTGGAGTAGCTGAATCCGTAGGCCCAGACCTTGAACTCTCGATCCCACTCAACCAGACGCACCAGAAAACCGCCCATCGAAAGCAGACTCAGATATATGCCACATGTCCAACAGAATGCAGACCTGCCACCCAGCGGCATCTATTGCGCGGCGGACAGGTCTCCCATCATAGCCGGACTGCCCATCAAGTCGATCTGACCGCTGGGCAGTCCGACTGCAGGTCTCAAGGACCGCTCATCCAGCCGCACGGAGGACATTAAAATCAGGCAGATCAATTGGAACCACCCGACCCCCCTGCCAGAAGGTGATGGAATCCCAAGATCTATTACCCAACCTGACAGACTCGCCGAGGATATTCATTTCCCTCTGAGTGGTAATCCAGGGCTTGCCAACCATGCCTTCTTGATAGAAGTCCTCAAATAGCTGCTGCGGCGTACCTGGCTTTCCAGTTGACATCTTGAAGCCGTCAAGCACGACATTGATTCGGCGATCCGGCTGCTCATTCGCTACAGCTCGCACATTTGCCAGAGCATCTTCCATCGAGTTGTCAAGAAAATGCTCGAAGCCATTAGTTTGCGCAAAGTTGCGAAGATCTCCCTCTTTGCGAATTCCAAGGGCCACTTCACACGTGCTGCTGTTGGGAACCAAGATCGGGACGCCGCCCGCCACAACATAGTACGTGTGATAGGCGAGCCCTACTCACCTGCGTTTTCGCAGGCCACGTACGATGCGGGAGTCCGCCGGCGTCCCCAGAAGTGCTCTGGAGTCCGCTGGTGTTGCCGTCAGCGTTGCCGTCAGAGGTATAGACCTCTGGGGGTGGAATTACTTAAGGAATTTCTCCAACGTCTCCACCGACCAATCGGCCTGGCGGAGGATCGACCGGAGCGTCCCGGCTGCAAGGTCATGATGCAGGGGGACGATGACGGTCCGGCCTTCGGTGCGGTACTTGGCGTGGCTGCCGCGAGTCGAGACGTGCTCGAAGCCGCCGCGCATCAACGCCTTGCCGACCTCGGCCCCGGACAGTCCGTGCGGGACGGCGGGGCTCATGCGACGCGGACCTCAATCGGCGCGGTGATCACGTCGTAGACCTCGGGAGCGGGCTCGTCCTCGAAGTAGAGCTCCAGGGCTTCGCGGAGGTTCCCCATGGCTTCCTCGATGGTGCGGCCCTGGCTGGTGACCTCGACCTGGAGGCATCGGGCGACGTACCACTCACCCTCGTGGGTGATCGCCGCTGTGAGGTGCAAGGCGTGCTGCGTCATGCCGCCAGTCTGGCATGCGGGCCTTCGACCTGTCTGCGCTCGCCGCGTCTGCGCCGGCACTCCGAGCGCGTGCCGATCTTCGGCAGATGCGGGCCTGAGTGGGGTGGTTCCTCCTCGATCGGGCAGCTTTGCCGAACCGGGGTTCTCCCAGGGCCGCCAGGCTCACAGCGTGACCCTTGGGCTTGGCCTGGCGGCCCTGGGAGGTTCTCGGTACGCCTCCGGGGCTCGATCGGGGAGGAACCGCACCGCGCCACCGCCCATAACCCCCTCCCTCCCGCACCCTCTCCCCCTCGGTTCGTCGCTCCTTGAGAAGGGCCGGGGTTTGGGGCGGAGCCCCATGACGTGCACCCTGCTGGCGGCGATGGTCACGGCTGCGGGGCACCACGCCTCGCGGAAACGAGTCCGCCTGTACTGCGTGCCTTCCGCCAGGGCTGTCGCGGTCCCGCCCCGGCCCGACCGGTGCCCTGGACGCACCCCGTACCCGTCCCGGCGGTGGGTGCTTGAAGCAAATCGTTGGTGAGCTCAGCCATGCAGCCCCGGACTGTTGATCCCCCTTGTCCTTCTCTGCCGAGGGGGAGGCCACCGCCGGCGTCGCCCGCACGGGGCGCAGACAGGAGTGCGGGCGGGCGTCGGCGGGTGGCCGACGCCCGCGTAGCAGTGTGAATGTCCAGACCGTGAGGTCGCCGATCAGTTATTCGCTCTGCCCGTGTGTCCGTGGTAGCTGCTGCGGGACTCGTCCCGCGTCGATTTCCTGCTCTCCGCTCCCTGCGGCTGGCGGAGCGCGGACCTGCGGTAGCGACCGGGGAGAGGGCGCCGATCGGGCCGGGGCGGGACCGGGGCAGTCAACGGCGGGAAGGTCAGCAGGGACGGGAGCCCGTAGCGCGCGAGCGGAGCGAGCGCCTTGATTCAGTAGCGAAAATCGTAACCACACCGCAGGTTGGGCACACGCAGGTTGGGCGCAGGTTGGGCAATGGCTCGGATGATCAAGCTCGGCATAGCCGACTGACATTCCCACCGCCTACAGTGGTTCGTACCAGTGATCAGAGCGGGACGTGGAGGGACATGGGCGAGACCACGGCGCGAGTTGAGGACACCATCCGTGGATGGATCAGCGATGGCACGTTGCAGCCTGGCGGGAAGCTGCCCTCTGAGCGCGTGCTCGCTGATGAGCTGTCAGCCGGTAGGACCACCGTCCGCCTGGTCCTCGCCAAGCTGACCGCTGAGGGACTGATTCGCGCAGAGCATGGCCGGGGCTACTTCATCAGCTCCAACGCCGAGGGGGCGTAGTCGTGACCGATCAGGGGGAGCCGCTGGAGTCGTGGAAGATCCATGGAGAGCGGACGGTCTATGACAATCAGTGGGTCAAACTGACCTTGGTGGACGTTGAGCCGCCTGGCGTCGAGCGCTTTGAGCACCACGTCGTGCGGCTGAACCGTGTGGCGATCTCCGCTGTCCTGGACGACGAAGACAGGGTGCTGATGCTGTGGCGCTACCGCTTCGTCCCGGACCAGTGGGGCTGGGAACTCCCCGGCGGCATCGTGGATGCTGGCGAAGACGGCTTGACTGCGGCTCTCCGGGAGATCGAGGAGGAGACCGGCTGGCGGGCCGATGGCCTAGAGCACGTCGTGACCTTTCAGCCCATGGTGGGCATGGTCGACTCCCCGCACGAGATCTTTGTCGGCAAGGGTGCTCGGCTCGTGGGCGAGCCGGAAGGCGGGGAGGAGGCTGGCCGCGTCGCTTGGGTGCCTCTCTCGGAGATCCCCGGCATGATGGCGTCGGGTGAGCTGATGGGGGCGGGAACCCTTGTCGCCTTGCTGCACGTCCTGGCTTCGCGCGCCGGAACCGCCGCTAGATAGAGCGCGTCAACCGCTCGATCCGGGTTCGCTGTCGGACCGAGCCTGTACGTCCGGCCAGCAGTCGAGCCTGTCGCAGATGCTCGGCTGCTTGGTCCATCTCGCCACGCGTGATGTGCGCCTGGGCGAGATCGGCACGCAGTCCTGCGGTCGCCCGAACGAAACTCGGGTCCATCCGGTCGAGTGCCGCGTAGAGATCTCCCACGGCGTCGTCCTCTCCGAGGAGAGCGAGCACGTTCCCTCGCCAGCGGGCGAGATGCGTCCCGTTGAGGAAGATGCTCAGCATGTCCGGGTCCCGCGCCTCATCGCCCGCGGGAAGGACTGAGGCGGCTCGGTCCAGTGCTCGGCGGGCCTCGTCGGGCTTCCCAGCCTTCGCGCAGATCTCCGCTTCGGTCGCATGAAGCCACGCTGCCAGCCTCGGGGAAGTCCGTCCCCTGCCGGTCTCCTGGGCGTCTCGGACGAGTTCGACGGCCAGCTCGGGCCTGCCCGCGTCTGTCAGCACGTATGCCTGCTCAGCGGTTGCGTGCGCCAGGTACATCGGTTCGTTGGACTCCAGCGCTGCCCGCTTCGCCAACTCGTAGTGACGCCAAGCTCGTTCGACGGCACCAACGTCAAGGGCCTGCCATGCCGCCAAGGTGGACGCGCCGGCCAACGCCCGCGCGATCGGCCCTCGGACACCGGGGAGGATTGCGAACGTCAACGCGTCTTCCAGCCGCGTGAGGTGCGCGCCCATCTGGTCAACCAGTCCTGATGCTCCGAGCTGGCGATCGAAGCTGCGCAGCAACTCGGTCTGCTCAAGGAACGTGTCCACCATGCCAACGCTCAGGCTGCGGGACGACTCGATCCGGTTCAGGAGGTCGTCGTAGCCGTCCGCGACCGGCGGGGCCCCGGGGTCCGTGCTGCCGAGCAACTCGGCATCGGTGAGCCCCAGTATGGACCGGAGTATCCCGACGTACTGCCCGGAGATCTGGCGCTTGCCGTTCTCCCACTCGGAGACATAGACCTTCAGGCTCGCTCTCGAAGCCACGTTGATCAGGTGCCGTCGGGCGTACGTCTCGATCTCGTGGATCAGCCGCTCTTGCGACCATCCGCGAGCCTTCCGAGCTTGTCGTAGCTGCTGGGACATGTGGGCACCCCGTGGCAAATCAGTTCGCTGACTGTCAGCAGCATGCATCACCTGATCACGATCCGTCAGGAGTTAACAAAACTGGGTTAACCCCAGCTAGCTACCGGGGGCACCCCTTCCGGAAGTTCCATAGAGGCAGCAGAAGTTGACAACCCATCTGATGCGGTGGGGGTTGACACTGGTGCGCACCAGTTGTTCACTACTGGTACGCACCAGTTGCTACCCGGAAATGCAGTGGGGACGGCACTCCAGCCGCCAAGCCGTCGCCGTCCCCGTCGCCCCTCTTCCAAGGGAGTTCCATCATGCCTGCAACGCTGCCCGTCACGCTTGCCTCCGCTGCCGCGTTCTCCTCGGAGCTGGCGGACCTGACCGAGACCGAGCTGATCGCGGCCATCCACGCCTCAGACTACGAGATGACGGTGAACCCCGACCCGTCCGAGCTGGCCGCCTACGCGGTGCAGGGCCTGCGGTTCCGGGGTCGCCTCGGCATCGCCCAGGACGCCATCCAGCTCCTGAGCTACTGGCTGACCACCGCCCAGCAGGAGCACCACAGCGCCGCCAAGGTGGCCAAGATCCGGGCAGCGCACAGCGAGAGCTTCGACGCCGACCTGATCATCCACATCTCGTTCGTGGTGCAGAGCAAGCGCCGGGAGATCCGCTCGACCCGGACCGGTCACGGCTGCCCGGTCTGCGGCGACTTCCACGGGCAGATCAACCCCGAGTGTGCCGCCGAGTTCGCTTCCCGCTCGTGGCTGTCCTGCCCGGAGTGCGAGGGCACCGGATGGGACTCGACCGGCATGGAGATCTACTGCCGGATCTGCGGCGGCTCGAAGCTGGTCGAGGCCGCTGACCCCGCCGGGGCGGTGGCTGCGTGACCTACGCCCTTCCCGCTGACGAGTCGGAGCGCGCCGCCATCTTGGACCTGGCGCGCCTGGCTCGTCGGGGCGACGTGCCCCGTCAGGTGGAACTGATCCGCCGCACTGGGGGCTGCTCGCACCCGATCCACCTGCAAGGCTTCCGCACCCTGCTGCACGGCCCGACCGGGCAGGTTCTCCACCGGTACGCCACGGACTCCGAGCCGGACGGCCGAATCAAGGTCGCCTGCGGCAACCGCCGGGCCTCGCGCTGCCCCGCCTGCTCGCGCACCTACGCCGCCGACACCTACCACCTGATCCGCGCCGGGCTCATCGGCGACGAGTCCAAGGGCGTCCCCGCCACGGTCCGGGATCACCCGCGCGTCTTCGCCACCCTGACCGCGCCGTCCTTCGGCCCGGTCCACAACCGTCCCGACTCCGGGGCCTGCCGCTGCGGCACCGCCCACCTGACCGGAGACCCGATCCTCGGCACCCCGCTCGACCCTGAGCGCTACGACTACGCCCACGCGGTGCTGTGGAACAACCAAGCCCCGGCCCTGTGGCGGAGGTTCACGATCTGTCTGCGCCGGAAGCTGGCCAAGGCCGCCGGGCTCACACTCAAGGACTTCAACGACGTGGCCCGCGTCAGCTTCGGCAAGGTCGCCGAGTACCAGCGCCGGGGCGCGGTCCACTTCCACGCCGTGATCCGCATCGACGGACCGGACGGTGCCGACAGCCCTCCGCCCGCCTGGGCCACGGTCGCCCTGCTCGATCGCGCGATCCGTGAGGCGGCTCGGGACTCCTACGTGCCGGTCGGCCCGTTCGCCGGTCGCCCGGAGGTCGTGGAGCGCTACGAGACCGTGCCCGCGATCCCCGCCCAACCGTCCCGCGTCATGCGCTGGGGCGAGCAGATCGACGTGCGCCCCATCCAAGCCTTCGGCGACGGCTCCGAGATCACCGAACAGGCTGTCGCCTCGTACGTGGCCAAGTACGCAACCAAGGCCGCCGAGAGCACCGAGAGCGTGGACCGTCGACTGATCGACCGCAGCGAGGTGGAGCGCTACGACGTGCCCGCGCACACGCGGCGCCTGATCGAGACGTGTTGGGACCTGGACGGGGCCTACCCGGAACTGCTGCTCGCGCACTGGTCTCACATGCTCGGCTTCCGGGGTCACTTCTCGTCCAAGTCCCCGAGCTACTCGACCACGCTCGGCGCGCTGCGGCAGACCCGGACGGACTTCCGCGCCGCCCAGGCCCGCGAGGAACTGCGCGAACGACTGCTCGAACAGGGTCTGCCCGACCTGGACGACCTGCCCGACGAAGAGACCTTGGTGCTCGCGCACTGGAGCTTCGCCGGGTCCGGACTCACACCGGGTGAATCCCTGCTCGCCGCCGGGATCGCCCGCGACATCTACGAGAACCGCGTCACCGCCCGCGAAGAACTCGCCTACCTCGAATCGGAAGGAGACATGCCCGACCATGCCCGATGAACTGCTCACCGTTCCGGAGGTGATGACCCGTCTCAAGGTCGGCCGCTCCACGGTCTATGACCTGATCCGCCGCCGCGAACTGTCCTCGATCACCATCGGCCGCGCCCGCCGCATCCACCCGGACGCCCTACGGGCCTACCTCGCCAACCGAACGGAGGCGGCTGCCTGATGCCCACCCCCAGGAAGAATCGCGCCAACGGCGACGGCACCGTCTACCAGCGCAAAGACGGCCGCTGGGAGGCCGCCGGATACGTACTTGCCACGGACGGCACCCGCACCCGCATCCGTGTCTACGGCCGCACCCGCAAGGAAGCCTTCGACAAGCTCACCACCGCCCTCGCAGCCAGCAACGAGGGCATCCCCGTCAGCACGGAGACACTGACGGTCGGCCAGTACCTGACCTACTGGCTCGACTATGTCGCCGCCGACCGGCTGCGCCCCACGACCCACCGCCAGTACACCGTCTGCATCGCGAAGTACATCATCCCGGCCCTCGGCAGCAAGAAGCTCGCCCGGCTCACCACCCGCGACGTGCGGACCTGGCTCGACCGCCTCCGCGTCACCTGCCAGTGCTGCGCCAACGGCACCGACGCCAAACGGCATCCCAACCGCTACTACCCCCACCGCGTCCCCCGCTGCTGCGCCATCGGCCAGTGCTGCGGCAAGCGCCTCGCTCCCCGCACCCTTCAGTACGTTCACGCCGTCCTCGGCTCGGCTCTCCAGCACGCCGTTCGCGAGGAACGCATCACCCGCAACGTCGCCCGCGCGGTCCAGCTCGGACCGATCCGGCCCCGCCGCTTCGAGCCGCTGACCTCCGAAGAGGCCCGACGCTTCCTCAAGACAGCCCGAGACGATCGACTTCACGCCCTGTGGGAGCTCGCCCTGCGCACCGGCATGCGCCGCGGCGAACTCCTCGGCCTCACCTGGTCCGACCTCGACACCCGCGCTCGAACTCTCGACATCCGCCGAACCCTCCAGCACGCCCCCGCCGGCGGCGGCACCGCGCTCTACCCCACCAAGACCCTGGCCTCCGAGCGGCGCATCGCCCTCCCCGACGCCTGCATCACCGCCCTGGCCCAGCACCACCGCGCGCAGCAGGCAGAACGCCGCGCTGCCGGGGCGGACTGGCACGAATCGGGGCTGATCTTCACCACCCCGGACGGGAGTCCCTTGCTGCCGACCTCGGTCACCGCGCACTTCCGGGTGTTGCTCGGCCACGCGGGCGTACGCCGCACCCGGTTTCACGACCTCCGGCACACCTGCGCCACCCTGCTCCTGGAGCAGGGCGTGGAGCTCGTCGTGATCAAGAACCTACTCGGCCACGCGCACATCTCCATTACCGCCGAGATCTACGCACACGTCCGTCTCCGCCTCCAACGCGACGCCATCGAAGCCCTCGGCAACGCGCTCACCGACCCCGACGACGACGGCCCCGAAGACGACGAACCCCCAGCTTGTGGGATCACCGTCCGCTGACGTTGCCGTCAGCGTTGCCGTCAAGCCACCCGCACACGCCACAGCGCCCCGCCAGAAAAACTCTGGCGGGGCGCTGTTCTGTGCAATCTGACGAGAAGCTCTAACTCGATGCTACGTGATGATAGTCGACTATTCTCGCACACCAAAGAGGATCTCTTCACTGCCTAGCTGGGAAATCAACCCAACGGCGGCGTCGCGAGCCGCCTTCTCGCGACGCATAGCAGCTGGATACGCATCTTCAGCCACTTCGCGACAGGCCGCCAGCTTGCCATAGAGCCCTTCAGCCTTCCGATAGCGCTGACTGCCCGCTTCGTCGAAGTGGATGGTAAGACCTTCAATCCTCTCCACCATTGGACCCAACTCGCCGTCCAATCTCCCACCTTCAAGGGCAGAAATTGCGAGATCGCAGAACTGCCGCAGGAGCATCAACTCCTGAGCCTCCGACAGAACTCCAAAGACGATGCGACTTCTCAGCGGCCAACCGGAGAGTGTGATGTATTCATCTTCTGGTGTTCCGCCGTCACCGCTCAGCGCAGGACAAATCCATTGTGTCTGCGAATCACCACGCTGAAAGCTCTCAAGATCGGCAACGAGAAGGTCTTCCACCTCCCCGGCCTCGATCGACTGCGCGCCCGTTGCCTGCAGGCACAGCACAGCATCATCACTGGTCAGGGGCACATAGATGCGCGCCAGAAGGCCGGCTACAAGCGTGCGCTGATCGTTCATGGCGTCGTTCCAATCCTCACCTAGCCACACCTGAGCGGAGCATACATCGGAGAGCTTGCCAGCTCATGCAGTCCAACGCGGGTCGCCTCACAAGCCGAGGCTATGAGGCGACCCGACCACGCTACGGCAACGCTCCACCTGGGCCTATTCGCCCCTGCTGCCACAGGTTGACGCCCTCATGGTAGACCTCCCGCCAGGATTGACCAGTTGGGACAGTATTGGCCCAGTCCTCATAATTCTCCGGCCCACCGACACGCTCGGTCATATAGCGCTCAAGCGTCAAGGCATCGTCCCGAGTATCAAAATTCCGCACGATGGTCATTTGATACTTCCCGCCGTACTGTGCACTCCAGCTCTCGAAATCTCCGAGCGAGTACCTACCAGCAGGATCGTTGGTAATACCCCACTTCAAGATGTCTCCATTCGAGGTGCCATGGATGACATACAGCGAGGTCTGACCCTTGTCCGGATAGTTACCGACAATGGGCTTCGAGGTATTGGGGATATTTCCACTCTTCGCCCCACCAGGAGGGCAGCCAAGCGTGTTGTGGACCAAGATCGGGGTCGATCCGGCCATCACATAGTACGTGTGATAGGCGACCCCTCCCCGCCTGCGTTTTCACAGGTCAGCGGGAAACTATCTGTCCACTGACGTCCATGGAAGTGCGCTGGTGTCCGCCGTCGTTGCCGTCAGCGTTGCCGTCAGAGGTCTACACCACTGCGATTGCCGAGCCTCGGCAGACTCGCGACTGAGCGGGACTGGTCCCTCCTCGGTCGGCCAGCTTCGCCGGACCAGGGTTCTCCAGGGGCCGCCAAGGCTCACCCGGTGACGCTTGCGCTTGGCCTTGGCGGCCCCTGGAGGTTCCTGGTACGCCTTCGGTGGCGGTCGAGGAGGGATCTGTCCCGCGACCGTGCACGATCACCACGACGTCGGCGCACCAGCGATCTTGCGTCCCCTCCGAGAGAGGCCCGGGGTTTGGGGCGGAGCCCCAAGTCCTCTCCCCCGCCGCCCTTGCGGCGCGGGCGGGCCGCGCGCCGGGAGCGGGGCGAAGACAGGAGCGTCGGCGCAGCGGTCCGCGCTGCGCCGCGCGAGCCGTCAGGCGAGCGCCTTGATGAAGCAGAGAAACTCCAAGCCACTCAGTGGCCTGACTGCTCCTGATCCAGAATCACCCGGCCGTCGTGCGTCCGGATGTGCGGTGCCTCGTCCCGCAGGGCGTCGAGCACGCGCACGGCATAGACCTGGGCCATCGTGGAGCGGACCTGCTCGGGCGTGAGCCAGTCAATCGCTACCGACTCGTCGGAGACCTGCTCGTGGCCGCCCTCTGGTCGGCATCGGAAGACCAGGGCGACGACGCCACGGGTCATGTTCTTATAGACCCCGGTCAAGCGCTCTACGTGGACCTTGATCCCGGTCTCTTCGTAGATCTCTCGGCGGACGCCGTCTTCGAGGGTCTCGGTCAGTTCGAGCACGCCGCCGGGTGGCTCCCAGGTGCCGTTGTCGGCACGCTGGATCGCGAGCACGCGCCCGTCTTCGCGGATCACTACGCCCGCGACGGACACGGAGTGCTGGGGCATGTTCCTGGCCCCGGTCGGCGTGGTACTCATGTACAGGAGACTACGGGACGAGAAGGACTATGGGCAGCACTGAGGCGGCGTCGTCCGCAAAGTCGAAGTACCTCCAGATCGCTGATGACCTGGCGGGGCAGATCCGCTCCGGCGTGCTGGAGCCCGGTGCCCCGGTGCCCAGTGAGGCTGAGCTCATGGACCGCTACGGCGTGGCCAGTGGCACCGCCCGAAAGGCGGTCGCCGAGCTCCGCACGGCGCAGCTGATCGAGACTCACCACGGGCGCGGCTCGTTCGTCCGGCGTCGTCCGCCGGTGCAGCGCAAGTCCAATGATCGCTTCCGCCGCTCCTACCGTGAGGCGGGCAAGGCTGCCTACCTCGCTGAGGCGGAGCAGCAGGGCGGCACTCCCTCGGTCACGGTGCTCTACGTGGGCGCGACGCCGGCACCGGAGGAGATCGCCGAACGGCTGGGGGTTCCGACCGGGTCGAAAGTGCTCGCGCGCAAGCGGCGGTACTTCACTGACGGGACTCCGACCGAAGAGGCGACGTCCTATCTACCGTGGGACGTGGTCAAGGACATCCCGGAGATGTTCGAGCAGAACCCTGGCGGCGGCGGGATCTACGCCCGCCTGGAGGAGCACGGGCACCGACTCGGCAGCTTCGCCGAAACCGTCCGCGCCCGACTGGCCACCAAGGCTGAGGCGGTCGCTCTGGCTCTGAGCCCTGGCGCTCCCGTGATCCACCTCGTCCGTCAGGCGGAGACCGAAGCGGGCCGCGTCGTAGAGGTCTGCGACACGGTCATGTCCGCTGACCAGTTCGTTCTTGACTACAGGTTCCCTGCCGAAGACTGATCGTCCGTCAACCTCGTTGGCCCGCCGCAAGATTCTTTCTCGCGGCGGGTTTACTTATGTACAGGAGTAGGGCATCCTCGAATCATCACTCCTGTACATGAGTGCAGGAGATCGACTCCACTAGAGGAGATTGCCTCTCATGGCTATCCGCTTCTTCAACGTCGACACGTCCAACGCTCAGGTGCTGCTCATGCAGAACCGTGGCCCGAAGCTCAAGAACCGCGAGACGGGCGAGATCGCCACCGACCGCGACACCGGCGCGACGCTCATGGTCCTGGACCTGGCCTACCTCGCGAACGGTGAGGCGGACGTCCTGACCGTGACGGTGCCCGAGCCGGGCATCCCCGCCGACTTGATGCCGGGCATGCCCGTTCGGATCACGGGCCTGATCGCGCGCCCCTGGGAGAACCCGTCCGGGCACGGCATCGCCTTCCGCGCCGTCGCCGTCGCCGCCGCCGTCCCCGCGAACTCGAAGGGCTGACCGTCGTGACCGCGGCTCAGATCCTCACCCTCCTGGCACTGGTCGCCATCGCGGCCGGAATGGGGTGGGCGCGCTGGTTCCGCCCGGCCGTGTTCTGGGCCCTGGTCGGCCTGCCGCTCGTCCTGGCCCGAGTCGCCTTCACCTACTACGCGACCATGGACGTCTGCGGGCTGACGGTCCCTCCGACCCGCTGGCAGATCTGGCTCCAGCGGGCCGTGTCCCCTGAGCGCGAGATCCGTCCCGTCCCGCCGAAGATCCGCCGTATCCGCCCGACCGCCACCGGCCTGCGTCTGCGGCTCCGCCTGGCTCCCGGCCAGGAACCCGCCGACGTGGCCGCCGCATCCGAGCGTCTGCGCCACACCTGGGGCGTGCATGGCGTCCACGTCCGCCCGATCAAGCCCGGCGTCATCGAACTGCGGTTGGTCGGCTACGACGTCCTTCGCCGCGTCGCGATGCCCCGCAAGACCCCGGCCGCTGAGGCGCTGCGCATCCCCATCGCGCTACGCGACGACGCGACCGTGTTCATGCGCGATTACCGCGTGAGCCCGCACGCCATGACGCTCGGTGCCACCTTGTCCGGCAAGTCCGTCTACCTCCGCAACCTGATCACGGGCCTGGCCCGTCAGCGCGTCGCCCTCGTCGGCATCGACTGCAAGCGCGGCGTGGAACAGGCACCCTTCGCGCCCCGACTGTCCGCGCTGGCCACCGACCAGGACCAAGCTGCCGAGCTGCTGCCGCTGCTGGTGGCAGAGATGGAGGCCCGCTACGACCTGATCCGCGCCCGTCAGGGCATCGCCCCCGGCGTCGCTGCCGAGGAGATCGCCGCCGATATCTGGGACCTGCCCGAGAAGATCCGCCCGGTGCCGATCGTGCTCCTGGTGGACGAGGTCGCCGAACTGTTCCTCGTCGCCACCGCCAAGGACGAGAAGCGGCGAGACCAGATGGTCACCGACCTGATCCGACTCGCCCAACTGGGCCGCGCCGCCGGGATGTTCATGGAGATCTGCGGGCAGCGGTTCGGCTCCGAACTCGGCAAGGGCGCGACCATGCTCCGCGCCCAGCTCACCGGCCGCGTGGTTCACCGCGTCAACGACGTCGAAACCGCCCGCATGGGCCTCGGCGACGTCGCCCCCGAAGCCACGGCCGCAGCCTGCGAGATCCGCCCCGATCGCCCCGGCCTGGCCGTGGTCGGTGACACCTCCGGCGGCTGGTCCCGCATCCGCACTCCGCTGCTCACCATGCGTGACGCCGTCACGGTCTGCCGCCAGTTCGCGCACCTGACTCCCGAGCTCCCCGCGCTGGCCCGCTTCCGCCCGTTCGTCCCGGCACCGGCCGATGCACCGGCAGACCTGCCGCCGCTGATCAGGCCCCTCCCGGTCGCCGAGTAGGCCCCCACCCCCAACGGTCGGCGCGTCCGTCTCGCGCCAAGTCCCTACCCCCGCCATGCCCGAACCCACCGAGAGGAGCCCAACATGGCCGCCGCTGCCCGTGCCCCCCGACGCCGCAAGCCTGCCGAGAAGCCCTGCGAGACCTGCACCGGAACCGGTTCCGAGTCGACCGCGCAGTACGTCGGCCGGGGCAAGGCCCGCCGATGGATCGGCATGGCGGACGCCCTGTGCATGGACTGCCTCGGCACCGGCATCGCTGCCACCGACTGAACTTCTACGACCGCCGGGGCCTGGCGGTGACCAGCCTCCCGCCCAGCCCCGGCCCAACGTCCGCTCTCTGGAGGTGATCCCCAATGAAACGCACCCTGGCCCGCCGCGTTGACGCCGTACTGATTCAAGCGCTCATCGCCGCCGCCCTGTCCTTCGCCCACCTGCACGACGTCGCGCAGGCAGCCGGACAGCAGGGCTGGAAGGCGTGGGCCTACCCGGTCTCGGTTGACCTGCTCCTGGTCGCCGCCTGGCGCAGGCTACGGGCCAACCGCGCAGCTGGCCGCCCCGTCCGGCTCGGCTGGGTCTGGTTCCTGATCGCGCTCACGGCGTCCCTCGGGGCGAATGTCGCGACCGCCGGACTCCTGAACCTGAACGCCGTCCCGGCCTGGCTGCGCATCCTCGTGGCCGGTTGGCCCGCCGCCGCATTCCTCGGCGGCACCCTGCTCGCCCACACCGGTACCCCCGCCACCGCTCCGGTCCCAGAAACCGAGCCGGACAGCGTCTACCTGCCCGATCCCACACCCGCGCCGGCACCTGCCGATTCGACCCCGGCCGTGGCCATCCCCGCCGTCTCGGCGGTCCCGGCCCCGCTGCTGGCTCACGCCCAGCGCATCGCCAACGAACACCACCGAACCACCGGCCACCGGATCGACACCAGCACCCTGCGCGCTCGGCTCGGCGTCCCCGCACCGCTCGCCGCCGCCATCACCGCCCAACTCGCCTGACAGGAGGAACACACCATGCCCCGCCCGAACAACTTCCGCGACCTGATCCGCATCGGCCCCGTCCACGTCGGCACCCACCACGACGAACGCGGACGCCTCCGCTACGCCGCCGTCTGCACCGCCCCGCGCTGCGACTTCTCCGCCGACTACCACAACCGAGCCGCCGCCGAACTGGCCGCCCGCACCCACCGCTGCCAGCCCAACTGACCAAGGAGCACCCGAGATGACCATTCACCTGCCGCTGCTGGCGTTCCTCGCCTTCCTGGCCTGGCTCGCCGCCCGCTTCTTCGCCGTCCGGCTGTGGATCGTCGCCGTCCTGGTGCTCCTCGGCTTCTACCTCGCTCACAGCTTCCTCGCTTCGGCGATCGACTCCGGCACCCGCACCGGCGTGCAGGTCGTCAACGGCACCACCCACTGACACAGACAGGAGATCCGCCATGGGCCTTCGCCCGAAGTACGCCGACCCCGTCGTCTACACCCCGACGCCGATGGTCCAGCCCCCGGCCGTGTACGCGCCGCAGAGCGCCGCCCCGGCCCCGACCCAGCCGGTCATCATCGCCGCCCCGGCCCCGCGCCGCTCGATCGCCCCCTACGTGGCCGCCGGTGCCGGTGCAGTCGCCGCTGTGGTCGTCGTCGGGGTGGTCCTCACGGCTCTGCTGCTGGCCGTGGCCATCACCGCCGCATCGCTCGCAATCACCGCGTTGGTGATCCGCTCGCTCCTCAAGCAGGACACCACGCACAAGCGCTGACGACGCCTCGGGGCGATCGAACTCCCGGCCAAGGACAGCCGATCGCCCCGAGCTCCCCGCCAACCCAACAGAGCCGACAGGAGACCTCCATCATGCACGCCCACAACCACGCCCCCGTCTGCGGCCACTGCGACGGCTTCCCGATCGTGGCCATCACCACCGGCCAGCAGACCGACTCCGGCGAGCGCGTCACCATCCGCGTCCAGTGCCCGGCCTGCCAGGGCACCGGCACCCGTGCCACCAACCGGCCGGTTCTCGCTCTGGCGGGCAGGTGACCGCCTTGGCCTCGGACATCCTCGACCCGATCACGCGCGCTGACCTGCTCCGCGTCGCCACCGCGCCCGGCTTCGACCGCTGGCGGCAGCAGATCACCCGCACCGGCGGTTGCGCCGCTCCCATCCGCCTGCGCGGCTGGACCAAGACCCTGGACCGACGCTCCGGCGCAGTGCTCCACCACTACGCCACCACCGATGAACCCGGCGGCGTGCTCCGGGTCGCTTGCGGCAACCGCCGTGCCTCTCGCTGCCCGTCCTGCGCCACGGTCTACGCGGCCGACACCTACCACCTGATCCGCGCTGGACTGGTCGGCGGCTCCAAGGGCGTCGGTGATGCGGTCCGCACCCACCCTCGCGTCTTCGCGACGCTCACCGCACCGAGCTTCGGCCCCGTGCACAACCGCCCCGGCACCGGCCGTTGCCGCTGCGGGCACCAACACGCCGAAAATGACCCTGACCTGGGCACCGCGCTCGACCCCGACACGTACGACTACGCCACCGCCGTGCTGTGGAACAACTACGCCGGCGAGCTGTGGAACCGCTTCACGCAGTACCTCGTGCGTGAGATTGCCCAGCGAGCCGGACTGTCCCGCTCCCGGCTCAAAGACGTGGCCCGTGTCTCCTACGCCAAGGTCGCTGAGTATCAGAAGCGCGGCGCGGTCCACTTCCACGCCGTGATCCGGATCGACGGACCAGAAGGGACCGACGACACCCCGCCCGCCTGGGCCACCGTCGACCTGCTCACCGACGCGATCCGCGCTGCCGCACGCCGCGCTGAGCTGGTCGCCCCCGCCGCCAAACCGCACCCCGCCCGACTGATCCGCTGGGGCCGACAACTCGACGTACGACCCATCCGGGCCTTCGGCGACGGCTCCCAGATCACGGAGCAGGCGGTGGCCTCCTACGTGGCCAAGTACGCCACCAAGGCCGCTGAGACCACGGGCACGCTCGACCGCCGCATCGCTGAGCTGGCCGACCTGGACCGCCACCAGGTACCGGACCACGCCCGCCGCCTGATCGCCGCCTGCCTCGCCCTCGACGACGACTACCCAGAACGGAACCTCCAGCGCTGGGCACACATGCTCGGCTTCCGGGGCCACTTCGCCAGCAAGTCACGCCGCTACTCGACCACGCTCACCGCCATCCGGGACGAGCGCGCCGCCTTCCGCGCCGCAGAACAGCGCGCCGCCCTGGGCCTGCCCGAACCAGGCCCGGACCGCGACCCGACGACCCTCACCCCCACCCACTGGATCTACGCCGGACAGGGCCTCACCCCCGGCGAATCCCTGATCGCAGCAGGCATCGCCGCCAGCCTGCGCGAGAACCGGGAAACCGCCCGCGAAGAACTCGCCTACCAGCGCGTCACGGAAGGAGAACCCACCCATGCCCGATGACCTGCTCACCGTCCCGGAGGTGATGCTCCGCCTCAAGCTCGGCCGCTCCACCGTCTACGACCTCATCCGCACCGGACGCCTGCCGTCGATCACCATCGGCCGCGCCCGCCGCATCCACCCCGAAGCCCTGCGCTCGTTCGTCAACACCCGGATGGAGGAGGCAGCCTGATGGCCACCCCGAAGAAGAACCGCGCCAACGGCGACGGCACCATCTACCAGCGCAAAGACGGACGCTGGGAAGCCGCCGGATACGTCCTCACCACCTCCGGCACACGCACCCGCATCCGCGTCTACGGCAGCACCCGCAAGGAAGCCTTCGACAAACTCACCAGCGCGCTCACCGCCAGCAACAACGGCATCGGCGTCAGCACCGAGACGCTGACGGTCGGCGAGTACCTGACCTACTGGCTCGACTATGTCGCCGCCGACCGACTGCGGCCCACCACCCACCGCCAGTACACCAACTCCGCCGCCCGATACATCACCCCCACTCTCGGCACCAAGAAGCTCGCCCGACTCACCACCCGCGACGTCCGCACCTGGCTGGACCGGCTCCGGATCACCTGCCAGTGCTGCGCCTGGGGCATCGACGCCGCCAGGAAGCCCAACCGCTACTACCCCCACCGCATCCCGCGCTGCTGCGCCATCGGCCAGTGCTGCGGCAAGCGACTCTCCCCCCGCACCGTCCAGTACATCCATGCCGTGCTCGGCTCCGCCCTCCAGCACGCCGTACGCGAGGAACGCATCCCCCGCAACGTCGTCCGAGCCGTCCAGGTCGGGCCGATCCGGCACCGCCGCTTCGAACCCCTCACCGCCGACGAAGCCCGACGCTTCCTCAAGACCGCCAAGGACGACCGACTCCACGCCCTGTGGGAACTCGCCCTGCGCACAGGAATGCGCCGCGGCGAACTCCTCGGACTCACCTGGACCGACCTCGACACCCGCACCCGAACCCTCAGCATCCGCCGCACCCTCCAGCACGCCCCGGCCGGCGGCGGCACCGCCCTCTACCCCACCAAGACCCTCGCCTCCGAACGGCGCATCGCCCTCCCCGACGCCTGCATCACCGCCCTGGCCCAACATCACCGCGCCCAGCAGGTCGAGCGCCGTGCCGCCGGAGACGCCTGGCACGACTCCGGGCTGATCTTCACCACCCCGGACGGCCATCCGCTGCTCCCGACCTCGGTCACCGCACACTTCCGGGTGCTGCTCGGCCACGCAGGCGTACGCCGCACCCGATTTCACGACCTCAGGCACACCTGCGCCACCCTGCTCCTGGAACAAGGCGTCGAACTCGTCGTGATCAAAGACCTACTCGGACACGCCCACATCTCCATCACCGCCGAGATCTACGCCCACGTCCGCCTCCGCCTCCAACACGACGCCATCGAAGCCCTCGGCAACGCCCTCACCGACCCCACCGACGACAACCCCGAAGACGACGAACCCCCAGCTTGTGGGATCACCGTCCACTGACGTTGCCGTCAGCGTTGCCGTCAAACCACCTCACACACCACATGGGCCCCACCGGAAACAAACTCCGGTGGGGCCCCTCACGGTTTTCTTCTGCGTCCAATCGGCCCTGGGCTAGAAGTAGCCAGCCCTCGCCAGCGTGACAGTCTGGAAATACCTGCCATCGCTATCCAATTCATCTTCGGGAAGCGTCGGCCTCCAGAACACGAGTGACTGCTCGGGAGAAATCAGCGCTCGACCGTCTTCGTGAACTTCGGCACCCAGACGTTCGCTCAACCATGAAATTACTTCTTCAGCGGGCGTCAAGAAGACGTCGCGCCCCTCATATCGAACGGCATCGCCCGACTCAGGCCGATGTACTTCGATGGCCTGAATTCTCCCACTCCCGTCCGGCGATGCCGAGATGCTCATGCCTGACGAGTAGTGAGCAAATCCCCGCACGGGAAAGAGCTCGCTTCCGGACGACTGAAAGCCGGGCAGACCCCGCAAGATCTGCTCAACCTCGTCGATGGTCATTCCGAGCGCGACAGGGCCCACACCCTGCAGCGGAACCAGTTCAACATCCATGGACTCTCCCGAGATCGACGTGCCGAGTCTACCTGCCCTACGGAGTCACCGCTGGCCACTGTGGACCGCCGGGGAAGACCTCACCGGTGCGAGGAACTGTCCGTTGAGCTTGGTACTGAGGATTGTCGGCCAAGCTATCGATCATTTCAGTTATCGCGTCGTCATACTTGTTTCCGAACCTTGCTCGGACATCATTGATGTCCATCTGCATGGCGTCATCAATTCTCCCCTGACCGATCAACTCACTCTGCCAGGAACGCCATGCCTGAGCCTCCCTGTAATAGCCAGTGCTGTACAGCTGAGCATGGTCGGCGATATCCATGCGAATGGACGGACCACTGTACTTTGTTATCAGCGACCCCGTAGAGGCATCCGCAGGCATGTGGTTGATCTGATTTCCCGACCCCGCAGGCTGCAAACGGCCGTACATTCCTCCGTTTGCCGGACAGCCGGTGTTGTGAACCAAGATCGGCGTCGATCCGGCCATCACATAGTACGTGTGGAGTTGCTGGACAGTCAGGTTCCAGCGGTTCGCCGCGCCCGGAGTGACCTTCGTGTTGACGACGGTGGGGTGCTGACCCTTGGTGCTGGCGAGCTTGTGGCCGGGCTTGAGGTGGTCTGCGCGGACCCAGGAGTGGGTGGTGTCGTCCCAGAACGGGTGGTTGGCAGTGGTGTGGATGACGGAGGTGCGACCGTGGCCGTCGTTGACGGTGACATCAAGGAGGTCCGTGTCGTGGTTGATCCAGACGTGCTGGACTGAACGAGCGCCCTTTTCCTTGCCAGTGTTCGGGTCGGCCGATTCGACCTTGTCCCCGACCTTGAGGGTGCCGATGGCCTTGGTGGTCCCATTCGCCATGAGGACCGGGGTCTCAGGCGAGAAACTGCACTTCGGCGTGGAACTGCTGACCTCAGTGCCGCCATTGCCCTTGGCGGGGTTGGAGGAGCCGGTGGTGGAGGCGTTGGTGTCGTTGGTGGTAGCGGTGGAGTCGTTGGCCGTGCCGCCCTTGCTGGTGTCCGTGGCTGCGCTGCCGGCGCTGTCGGAGGTTGCTGCCGATCCGCTGCCGGAGCCCTCGGTACTGGTACCACCGCCGCCGCTCGTGTCGGTTCCCGTTTGGTCATGGGAGGCAGGGCCGGCGGTGCTTCCGGTTGTGGTCGGTTCGTCGACTGGGCCCGTGCCTGCTCCGGCGCAGCCCATCTCGAGACAGCCTTCGGCTCCCGTCAGGCCGGCTACGCCGGCTACTTCGCTGGCGGCCGCTGAGGCCGCCATGATGCAGGCTGGGGCGAGGATGACGGTTTCGCCGCAGGCTACTGCTGCTGCTGCGACGGTGACGAGGACTACTACGACTACGACTACGGTGACGACGTCGGTGACGATGCTGCCGAGGCAGCTCCAGAATCCGTGGCAGCCGCCATCGTTGCTGGAGGTTGTTGTGGTGGTGGTTGTGGTGGTGACGGTGGTGGTAGTGCCTGTCGAGCCCTTGCCGGCGCTGCCAACACTGCCAAGGGATCCGCCTGGCTGGAAGGCTTGTGGGTTTCCGCAGATGCCGCCGTCGCAGACCATGAGGCCGGTGGGGTCGCGCCCGGTTGAGGGGTTGTCGGCGGCGTAGGTGTAGCCGCCCATCTGGTTGGGGTCGCCAGCTTCGAAGACGGGGTCGGGGCTGGTGAAGCGGCCTTCGGTGGGGTCGTAGGTGCGGGCTCCGAGGAGGTTGAGGCCGGTGTTGGTGTCGGTGGGCTTGCCGAGGTAGCCGTGGTTCTCGTCCGCGCTGACCCAGGTGGTGGGTTGCGTGCCGCGGGGGTTGCCGTAGGGGTCGTAGTAGCGGCGGGTGACGGCCAGTGAGCTGGCGTCGATGGCGGTCTCAGCGGTGCCCTGCCCGTTGGCGACCTCGTAGGTGAGGCTGCCTGAGGTGGAGCGAGTGAGGGTGGTGCCGTCGGTGCCTGGGTAGTAACGCAGGGCCGTCCAGGACTTGGTCGGGACCTGCTGGGTGATCTGCTCGGCGCCGCCGAACAGATACAGGACACGAGTCTGGGGAGTGTTGTTGACGCTGGTGGTCTGCTCCAGCAGGTTGCCGCTGGCGTCGTAGAGGTAGCTGCTGGTCTGGGCGCCGGTTCCGGCGGCGTCGGTGACGGTGGCGGTGCGGCCTTCAGCGTCGTAGGTGAAGGTCTGCGGTGAGGCGAGGGCCTGGCTGGCGCCGGGGCTGGTCCAGGTCTGTCCTCCGGCACCGCATCCCCAGATGATCATCTGGGTTCCGAGGGTGGCGCTGGAGCTGGGGTCGGCCAGACACATGCTGCTGGAGCTGTTGCTGGCGCCGAGGTTGACCAGTGTCCCGCTCGGGGTGGGCTTCCACTCCTGGGTGGGCTTGGTGTGGTCGCAGGTGTCGATGACGACCTTGGTGCCCTGGGCGGTGCCGTCGGCGGCGGTGTCGAGGCAGACGCCCTTGCCGGTGAGCTGGACGGTGCCGTCGGAGGCGAGGGTCCACTGCTGGGAGCTGGTGCTGTTGCAGGTGTAGATCTGGACCTTGTTCTCGGGGGTGGTGGAGCCCGAGGCGTCGTCCAGGCAGAGCTTGCCGCCGGTGGAGAGGGTGAACGCGGTGGCGAGCGGCCCGCTGGTGTTGCGGGCGGTGGTGTCGCCTGCGTTGGCGTTGTTGTGGCTGGGGTCGGTGTAGGTGGGGGTGGTGGTTGTCGTGCCCAGGCTGGGGTTGCTGCTGGTGATGCTGGTCGCCTGGTTGGGCAGGCTGGCTGCGGTGGTGCCGTCGGTTCCGGCGTAGGCGATGGTCTGGGTGGTGTCGTTGAGGGCGTTGCCGGTGGTGTCGTGGTTGACCATGCTCGTGCGGTCGCCGAGCAGGTCGTAGGTGTAGCTCTGCCAGTACGGTGCCGGGCCGCCAACGCTGGTGGTCTTGATGGGTGCGGTGGTGCTGGTCTGCGGACTTGCGTTGGCGCAGCCGCCGATGTCACCGACAGTTGGGTCGACGGTGTTGGGGCTGGTAGTGCCGCCGGTGTCACTCCACGCCTGCGTCAGGCGGTTGAAGGAGTTGTAGGTGAAGCACTGGGTGTCGTGGGTGGTGTTGTTCTGCAGGTCGTCGATCGAGGTGAGCGCGCCGGCCTGGTTGTAGCGGTAGTTGACGACGTCCAGTGCGGATGTGAGCGTCTGCAGGCTGGCGCTGGTCTGGGTGAGCGCGCCGGTGGTCTGGTCGTACTGGGCCGTGGTCGCGAACTGCTTCCCGCTGGCCTGGGTCTGGTAGTTCGCCTGGGTCTCACGCCCGAACGCGTCGTAGCCGGTCTGGGCCAGGTAACCAGGCGCACCGTAGATGCTCGACCCAAAGCCGTTCAGCTGGTCGGTGCCCCAGTATCCGTAGGTGACGGTCTCGGCCGGCAGGTTGCCGTCGGCCTGGTAGCTGGTGGAGTTCAGCAGGCCGGTGTTCGGGGTGTAGGTGGAGGAGAGGCTGTAGGTCACCGTTCCGCTGGACGGCGGCGCCGGCTGGCCCGCCGCGGCGAACCCGTCGCCGGCCGGAATCGTCATCGTCGTGCCGGTGGGCTGGTAGGCCGTGTTGTAGCCGGTGACCGCCTCGGTGTACGCGGAGCCGCTGGCACCGCCGACGTACCGGGTCGAGGAGGTCGGGTAGCCCTTGGCGAGGGTGTCGTACGTGTAGCCGGTCAACTGGTCGGCCGGGTTGGGCGTGGCCGACCAGGCGCCGGTGTACTCGCCGGTGACGCGGCCGTCCCAGTCGTACTGGTAGGACAGCGTCTGGCCGCGGCTGTCGGTGGTCTGCTCCAGGTTCCCCAGGGCGTCGTACGGTCCAAAAGTGGAGGTGCCGGTGTTGGGGTCGACCTGCTGGGTCTTCTGGCCGAGCAGGTTGTACTCGTAGGACCACGTGTTCCCGGCGCTGTCCTTGACCGAGGAGACCTGGCCGGCCGGGTTGTAGGTGTAGCTGGTCGTCGCGTTGGCGACACTCGCCTTGAGGTAGGTGTTGCTGGCCCACACTGAGGTGCCGGCGCTGTTGTAGATGACGAGGTTGGCGTCGTTCTGCAGCTTCAGGGTGCTGCCGGTGGTGGCGGTGAGGTTGCTGCTCCACAGGGAGGTCCCGGTGCTGCTGTAGACGTGCAGGTTGCCGTCCGTGCCGAACTGGGCGTACGCACCGGGGTTGTTCATGGTTCCGGCGGCCCACAGGGCCTTGCCGGTGGCCACGGAGTACAGCACCAGGTTGCCGTCGGCCTGCATCGCCAGTCGGGAGGTGCCCGAGGTCAGCGAGGTGCCGGACGGGATGACCTGACCACCGGTCAGTGTGACCATAGAGTCGGTGTCGTGGACGACGGTCGAGGTGGTCTGGCCGAGTGCATTGGTGAACGTCGAGGTCGAGGTACCTCCGGCGCCCGCGATCACGTTGCCGCTCGGGTCCAGGATCTGGCTTGTGTCGGTCTCGTCCGCGCCCGGGTAGCTGGTGTCGGTCTGCCACTGCTCGACGCCCTGGTGGTACAGCACCGAGGCGGTGGCCTGGCCCTGACCGTCGTACACGGTCGCCGTCTCCGACGGGACCGTGGTCTCGTCGGCAGCGTAGAGAGTGGTGGACGGGGAGTTGTTCGGGTCATAGTAGGTACCGTACGACAACCGCTCCCAGCCGTGGGAGTCGTAGAAGGTGTCGCTGATCAGCCGCCCGCTGGTGCTCGAGCCGTCGGGGCTGGACTGCGTCTGACGAGGCTGCAGCATCCCGTCGTAGATCGCGATCGAGGTGGCGTAGCTGCCGTCCTCACGCAGTGTGTTCGTGGTGACCGAGGTCGGGGCGCCAGGGTTGGTGATGGTCCCGCCCGGGGCGGGAACGGCGCCAGGGTTGATCGAGTAGGAGAACGACTCGCTGGGGCTGGTGGGGTTGGCGCTCATCGAACGGTCGGGCAGCCACACGGCGGTGCGACGTCCGAGCGCGTCGTAGGTGATGTCCGTGACACGCCCGTTGGCGTCCGTGTTCTCGGTGGCCTGCGCGCGGAGCGGGTCGAGCTTGCTGGTGGTGGTCCAGCCCTGCGGGTTGGTTGAGACGATGGTGGTCGGGTTGGTGTTGCCGCCAGTGCTGCTCCACGCCGGAGTGTAGGCAGTACTGGTCACATGGCCTTCGGCGTCGAGAGTCTTGACCGTTCGCCCGGCGCCGTCGTAGGTCATCGCCGCGGTGGTCTGCCAGTTCTCACCGCTGCCGGTGCAGTAGGCACCGCTGGCGCAGGAGGTGGCAATGCGGGTGCCGGTGACCAGGCCGGTCGCGTCCAGCTGGCCCAAAGTGCCCAGACTGGTCAGACTGCCATTCCCGCCGTAGTACATCTGCTGGTCAGACAGCAGGGTTGTCGGAGTGCCGCAGGGCCCGGCGGCCTTGGTGACCTGGTCGGGGTAAGTCAGCATCATCGGAGTGCTGCTGCCCGGGGTGGCGTACGTGGTGGTGGTACAGGCTTCCGTCGGGCTCGAACTGGTCACGTCAGCGGTCGCGTCGACCGTGGACGGGCGACCCTGAGCGTCGTCGGCGGTGACGGTCTGGTTCTCACGCCAGGTGCCGTTCGCCAACAAGGCGTACGTGCGGCTGGTAGTTCCGGCGCCACGGTTACTGGTCAGCGGCGGGAGCGTCGACAGAGTGGGCTGAGTAGTGCCCGGGTCATCCGTGCTGTTCCAGTCCGTCCACGGCGTCTGCGTGACCGAGTCGGTCTGCGTGACGTTGGTGATCGGCGTGATCGTCTTGGTCGTGATGGACCCGCCGGCCTGGGTGTAGGTATCGGTCTCCAGCGCGGTACCGGCCAGCCAGTTGCTGTCGGTGACCGGGTCACCGACCGAGTCGGTGACCTTGACGGACTTCTGGGTACCGTCGGCGTTGTAGTCACCGTCCATACCCTGCAAGTACTTGGTGGTCACCTCAGTGATCGCATCGGACGTGGTCGGATCGCCCGACTCGACGGTGACGGTACTGAACCCGCGGAACTGGTCCCACGTACGGTACTGATCGTCCGTCATCGCCGAGTCGTCGCGGTGCCACGCCGGGGTGCCGTAGGAGTAGACCGAGACGTGCTGTGCGGATCCCGAGACCACCTTGGTCTGGCCGGGGACATACGTGTGAGCGATCGTCAGGTCCGAGGCAGTCACCTGGTGGACGGTGACCTTGTTGAACCAGTCCTGAACCGGCTTCGACTCCCCAGGCGGAGTCCAGTACACCGGGTAGCAGGAGTTCGTGTTGGTGTCGGCTGTGGAGAACGACAGCGTCAGTCCCGCGCAGGGTGTGCTGTTGTACTCAACCGCCACTCCCTCGCCGGTCTCGGTCTGGATCGAGGCAATGCGCGGCCGGTACAGCGGCGGCGCGGCCGGGCTCGAGTCGTTGACGCGGTTGTCGATCTCGGTGCCGGTGAAGGAAATCTGGTTGAGGGTGATCGGGCTGCTGCCGCCGTCGTAAGAGTCGGCGTCGCCGGTGTGCGTGATGGACTGCAGCCACATCACCGACTGCAACTCACCGGCGTCGGTGGGGTCGACAGTGGTACCCGTGACTGGGTCCACCGAGCCACCGGCGTCGGAGTAAACCTGTCCCAGCTGGTAGGTGTCCACGGGCACCAGGCCCTTGTCCGTACCGCTGCTGGGGTCCTTCACGTGGACCTTGGTGACCACCTGGTCCAGCCGGAGCTGCGACCAGAACGTCGGAGACGAGGTGATGCACGTTCCCGCCGGGACCGAGGTCGAGCCCGCTGGCAGTGTGGTGGTGTCACCTGCCCCGCAGGCCAGGTCAAAGGGGACGTCCGGCCAGTTCGTCGCGTTGGAGTCCGTGATGCCCTGGGTGCAGTCGAAGCTGGAGCTGGTCTGGCAGCGCTGCGCGGTGACGAAGTCGACCTGCGCCCCGGCCGTCCGCCCAGCCAACTCGTCGGCAAGCTGGTAGCCGTAGGAGATGGAGGAGAGGACACCGCCGCGTGTGTAGGACGTCAGCGTGCCCGAACTGCCCGATGCAGCCTGCCCGCCACCCAAGTCGTAATAGTTCGTCTCAGGCGTGTAGTCGTAGCGCTGCACGAACCCGGTCGGGGAGACGACGAAGTCCAGGTTCCAGCGCCAACCCTCATTCGTGGAGCACTTCGAGGCCGTGCCGGTGCTGGAGTTGTAGCAAGGGTCTCCGGAGACCGGGTGGAGCACCGGCTCCCCCCACGCCGAGTTCGTCGAGGAGTCGGTCGGCGTGCCCGACTGCGGGCTCGCGTTCTCCGCGGTCGAAGACGGGGCGTGGTCGGAACCGAAGTACGCGATCGAGCCGTCCGTGGACAGGACCCGGTAGTAGATGCCCTGGAACAGGCCATTGTCGGCACCGGACAGCTCCTGCACGATGGTGCCGTCATCGCCTTGCAGCTTCCACTGCGCCACGATCCCGGGGACGGAAGTGTCCTTGGCCGTCGGGACCAACTGCCCGGAGTGCGAGCCGAAGGAGATCGTCGCGTTGTCGCCGGCCCAGCACTCGTCGCCCGAGCCCTTGACCACGTGCGTGCCGTCCGAGTTCAGCAGCGAGCCACAGCCGCGGTAGGAGCGCTCGATGTAACCGGACTGGTAGTCCCAGCCGTCACCGATCCACGACGACTGCGAGTTGCGGGCTGAGGTCTCCCCGTCCACCGACTGCGAGTCGTAGGAGAACCCCACCGACGGGTCGTTACCGCCGAGCGCGGCCGGAACGGTGATCGGATACGAGTACGTGAACGACCCCGTCGCCGACGCCTGCCAGGATCCCGACGGGCTCAATGACGTGGCCGCGTAGT
Organism: Streptacidiphilus sp. MAP5-3; assembly: GCF_041262505.1. Lineage (NCBI taxonomy): Bacteria > Bacillati > Actinomycetota > Actinomycetes > Kitasatosporales > Streptomycetaceae > Streptacidiphilus > Streptacidiphilus sp. MAP5-3. Next base: position 92,128 of record NZ_JBGCCL010000016.1, on the reverse strand, counting down.
TGCCCTGCGAACCGGCGTCGCCGGAAGAGACGCCGACCAGCGACATGTTCGAGGTGGTGTCCATCGGCGCCAACGCCGTCCGGGCCGCCGCCCGTGACGCCGCACCAGTGGAGGTGGTCACGCTGCCGCTGCCCACGTCAACCGTGGCCACCAACTGGTCGGCGGCGGGACGGTTGGTGAACGTCAGTGGGGTGCGGGTGTCGCAGCCCTTCGCGCCAGGGGTGGTCAGGGCACATGCCGGGAGCTGGAACAGCTCAAGTCGCGAACCGTAGCCGCCGCCGTATGCCTTCGCCAGGGACGCGTAGTCGATGACGACCTGCACCGAGCCCGCACCGGTCGCACCGTCAGCGCGGCTGAGGCCGACGAGCATCCCGTTCGCGCCCGCTGCCAGCGCCTGCTGGTGGGAGGCCACTTGGACCGCCACCCGGGCCAGTGCGGCGCCGAGGGCAGTGTTCGCGTGCACACCCCGAGCCGTCGGTGCGGGTCCGACCCATACGGGCAGCGAGCCCGCCTTGACCGGGCCGGTCACTGGAACAGTGCCGGCCGTGCCGGCAGTGGCCCGTGCTGCGGCAGCCGAAGAGGCACTCGCGACGACCGAGGCCTGGGCACTGGCCGTGGTGTGCGAGCTCGCGTGGGCTCCGGCCCTTGCGGAGGCCGAGGCGCTCCCGGTGGGGGTGGGTGTGGCCGAGGGGGTGACTGCGACGGATCGCGTCAGCGCGACTGTACTGGTCCCCGCCGCAGGCCACGCCGGTGCCTGGGGCGTGTAGTGGCCGATGGCCTTGTCGCCCTTCGGCAGCCCCGTGGCCGGAGCACCCGTCAGTGCGTGGCCGCTCACGACCGGCAGGGACGGCAGCGCGCGCGGATTCCAGATGGAGCCGTCGAAGTGGTACCCCGTCACTCCATCGGCGACGGCCATTGGTGGCAGCACCACGAACGCCGCGACGAGCGCCGTGGCCGTCACCGCTCCGCGGCTCCATATCCGGTGTCGCACGCTCGCGAACCAGCGCCGTCTGCCAGCCATTTTGTTGCTCCCAGGATCCACCAGGCAGCCCGGACCCGAACTGCCAAAGGCACAAACCGCCCGAAGATCAGCGGCAACGGGAGGCTATTGATGGGCATGACAGTGCGCCATACCCTGTCCGAGCTTTGTGTGCTGTCGCTGCGTAGGTTTTGCGCCCGATGTGTCCGTTCCGTGCGGAGACGAAGGCTGGCATCCGTCAGCAAAACGGACAGCGCGCGAATCCACTTCGTGAGCCCGCAGTGAGATTTGTCACGCATTCTCGCGGGACCCTTTGGAACCAGGAAGGCCCATGTCAGCATCCTTGAGAGCCCGAACTCGACGCAGAAAACGATCATTGACGCCGCGTTGGGCCCTCGTGCCGCTCGCCGTCTCGCTCGCGGTGACAGGCCTGACCGCGCCGGCGTTCGCGTCCAGCGGCTTGATGCCGGACCCCACTCCGAGCGCGGGGCCGGACCCGTCCACGCCCAGTACCTCGCCGGTCGCGACCGCCCTGGCTCAAGCGTCGTCGACCGGGCAGCCCGTGGTGGTCGCCTCTGCGACCACGCAGACAGAGCAGTTGACGGCCAATCCGGACGGAACGCTCTCGTTCACTGACAGTCTTCTGCCGGTCCGGGTCCAGCAGTACGGCGCTTGGACGCCGGTCAATGCCGCGCTGGCCGAGAACAGTGACGGCAGCTACAGCCCTGCCGCCACGCCGAGCGGACTGGTCTTGTCCGGCGGCGGCGCCGGCCCGCTGGCTACCATGACGGATCCCGCCGGCGGCACGGTCTCCTACTCCCTGCCGTTCTCCCTGCCCGCCCCCACGGTCACCGGGTCGACTGCGCTGTATGCGTCGGTGCTGCCCGGTGTCGACCTGTCCGTGCGGGTCACCGACCAGGGCGGCTTCGCGGAGACACTCGTCGTCCACGACGCGACGGCGGCTGCCAACCCCGATCTGAAGACCCTGACGCTGTCCGCCACGGCCAAGGGCCTGACGCTGGGCACCGACGCACAGGGCGACCTGCAGGCGGCCGCCTCCGACGGCACGGTGTACTTCACCGCCCCGAAGCCGGTCATGTGGGACTCCAGCACCGGCGGCGCCTCCACTGCGGCAACCCCGCAGGCCCAGGTCAAGAGCATGGCCACGACGGCGGACGCCACCGCCTCGCCCTCACCCTCGTCCAGCGGTTCACCCACGTCGAGCCCGTCACCGTCCCCGAGCTCCACAACAGCAACCGCCAGTGGCTCGGGCGACACCACCACCTCGACCGCAGCAGCGCCCGGCACCGGCGCCCAGGTGGATCCGGTCGGCATGGGAGTCTCAACCACTCAGGTGACTCTGACGCCGGACCAGAACCTGCTGACCGGCTCGGGAACCACCTACCCGGTGTACATCGATCCGTCGATCAATCCGACCAACACCACCAAGAACACCAACTACGACGAGATCTACTCGAGCAGTGAATGCTCCGGGTCTCCGCAGTACAACACCCCGCAGACCGACGGTGAAGGTGCCGGCTACCAGCAATGGGGCGACGGCTGCGGTATCGGCCTGGAGCGCTCCCTCTACACTCTCGCACTGCCGTCCGGCATTCCCACCGACGCGACGGTGATCAAGTCGCAGGTGGACGCCTGGGACACCTACGCTGCGAGCTGGAGCTGCTCCCAGGAGCAGCCCGTCACTCTGCACACTGTCGGCTCGATCGGCTCCGGCACGGACTGGAACAACCAGCCCGGCACCAACGACGGCAACTACCCGGCGGTGTCCACCACCGTCGCGAGCGGCTCGAACTCGAGCTCCAGCTGCAGCAACGAGGACGCCGTGTTCACGGTGACCAGCCAGATGCAGAGTCTGGTCAACGCCGGCGTCTCCAACTGGACGGTCGAACTGCGCGGCGACGAAACCGAGTCGAGCAGCAACGCCAACTTCCTCCGCTTCTCCACCCAGATCAGCGTCACCACCACCCTGGACGTGCCGCCGAACACGCCGACCGGATACCACACCACCCCGCAGTCGATCAACCCGACCGGACCGGGCTGCAACAACACCGGAAACGGCTGGATCGGCGCCTCAGGCGCCAGCGGGGTCACCTTCACCGGCACCCTGTCCACGGACATGAGCGGGGAGAACCTCGCCGCCGACTTCGATATCTGGGACAACAGCCTCAACAACGGCAGCGGCGGCGCCACCGTCGTCAACAACAAGACCGTCGGCTGGGTCGGCTCCGGCGGCAGTGAAAGCACCAGCATCACCCCGCAGGACGGCCACTCCTACGGCTGGGCCATCCGCGGCGAGGACGACACGAGCCTGCACCTGACCTCACCGTGGGTGACGGAGTGCCACTTCGTCTACGACGCCACCCCGCCGGCCACCCCGGCCGTCACCGCTGGCGACCCCTCCTTCCCTCAGGTCGGCAACGGGGCGGCCAACCCGGTCCAGTACGCCGGCTCCACCACGCAGCTCAGCGTCCAGGTCAGCGCCACCGACCCGCTCCCGGCGAACACCTGCACCGCCGGCACCTGCCAGGCCAGCGGCGTCGACCACTTCCTGTGGAAGCTCGACGGCCAGCCCACGGTCTTGGACAACGGCGGCAGCGTAGGCGACTCCAGCACCGGAACCGACAGCACCGGTGCCCCCACCGCCGCCGCCACGATCACCGCGCCGCTGCCGAACTGGGGCGTGCACACCCTCTACATCGCGGCCGTGGACAAGGCCGGCAACCTCTCCCAGGTCCCGACCAGCTACACCTTCTACGTCCCGTGGAACCCCAACACGAAGATCATGGCCGGTGACCTGTCCGGCGACCAGATCCCCGACCTGGTCGCCGTCACCAAGACCGGCGACCTCGACATGATCAGCGGCGACAGCGGACCGGGGGCCTCACCCACCCTGCTTTCCACCGCGGCACAGAGCCCGGCCGGAGACGGCTGGAACAACTACTACCTCGCCCACCGCGGCAGCGCGGTCGGCGGCAAGGTCGACGACCTATTCGCCTACGACCACAACACCACCGGCACCGGCGCCAAGCACATGTTCATCGTCGTCAACGACATCAACGCCCCCAGCGGCACCCCCGGTTCACCGACCTCCACCCCGGGCTTCACGCTCGGCCTGCACACCGACATCACCAACCAGCCCTCCTGCCTGATCAAGGACACCACCCGCTGCGGAAGCACCGTGGGTCAGCCTTCCGACTGGTCCCAGGTCACAGGGCTGACCGCGGCGGGCGACCTGATCGGCAACGGCAACTCCACCTTCGTGATCATCCCCCAGACCAAGCCGGGCACCACCACCCGCCAGCTGTGGCTCTACCAGACCACCACCGGCCCGAGTCTGATCAACCCCGTCCTCCTGGGCGACGGCGACTGGACCGGCTTCACCCTCACTGAAGGCAATGTCGGCTCCACCTACGCCAGCGGCTCCTGGACTCCGGGCACGCCGACACTGTTCGCGCGAGATGACGCCACGGGCAGCGTCTACAGCTTCCCGCTGACGCTGAATACCCCCGAGACGCGCCAGGACGGCACAAGCGAGAACATCCCCGCCCTGCTACACGCCCCCGTGCACACCGCGCTGCAGTCCGCGGTCGTCCCGAGCAGCGGGAACCTGTGCGTCGACGACAACAAGCAGGGCACCACCGACGGCAACGTCATCCAGGTCTGGACCTGCAACAACAGCATCGCCCAGTCCTGGACCGCAGCCGCCGACGGGTCCCTGCGAGTACTCGGCAAGTGCATGGACGCCACCAGCGGCGGTACCGCCAACGGCACCCTGATCCAGCTCTACCAGTGCGACGGCACCGGCTCCCAGGTGTGGCAGTCCGGAGCCAACGGATCGCTGATCAACCCGCAGTCGGGCAAGTGCCTGGCGGACCCCAGTTCCAACACCACCAACGGCACCCAACTGATCCTTTGGACATGCGACGGCGGTCCCGAGCAGAACTGGACCAGCAGCGCCACCGCGGGTTGGGACACCTCCCCAGCCACCGCGCTCGCCCCTGTCCTGCCCGCCTCCCAATACCCCGGCTTCGCCTCCCCCGGCGACGTCAACAGCCCGAGCGGCGGCCCTGACGGCAATCCCGACCTCTACGTCGCGGACACCAACGGCCAGTTGATCGAGTATCCCGGCGCGGCCCCGTCGGGCACCACCGCCGTCTTCGGCAGCCCGATCAGCCTGGGCACGGTCACCAACACCGCCACGGACTGGTGGAACCTGTCCGAGGGCAGCGGCAGCACGGCAGCCGACAGCCTGAACTCAGCAGCCGCCAACCAGCTGACCCTGAACGGCAGTTCCGACTGGAAGGCCGATGCCACGCTGGTCGCCGCCGACCCCACGCTGCAGAACAACCCGACAGGGGAGAGCCTCCTGCTGGACGGCACCACTCAATACGGCTCGACCAGCGGGCAGACCATCGCGACCACCGGCAGCTACACCGTCTCCGCGTGGGCCAAGCTCACGACCGCTCCCGGCGCGAGCAGCTACTACACCGTGCTGGCCCAGCGCGACGCGACCGGCGCACGGTGCGGCTTCTACCTGCAGTACTCAAGTGCCTTGCACGGCTGGGCCCTCGTATCGCCCAGCAGCGACAGCACCAGCCCGACCACGTACTACAGCGCCGGCTACGGCAACACCCCAGCTGTCGGGGCCTGGACCCATCTGGTCGGTGTCTTCGACGCCATCACCGGGAACATGAGCCTCTACATCAACGGTCACCTTGCCGGATCCGGAAACGACCCGACTCCGTGGGACGCCAACGGGCCGTTCCTGGTCGGCGGTAGCGACAACGCAGGCACCGGCAGCCAGGCCAACTTCCCCGGCCAGATCGCCGACGTCCACGTCTACAACACCGCGCTCCCAGACGCCGACGCCGCAGCTCTGGGCGACAACACCACCATCACCAACCTCAACTGACGCCCGGGCGCAGAATCGGGCTGGGAGTCGGCTACTTTCGGCTCCCAGCCCGGTCCCGGGCAGCAATCGCACTCCTCACCCGCAACATAAGGAATCACATGGCGCTCTACATCGCCGCAGGACAGCAGACCACCCCGGGCAACTTCATCTACCTCACCGTCGTCTGCGCACTCCTCGCAGCCATGACGTTCTTCATCGCACGGGGCACCCGCAGCCGCAGCACCGACCCCGCCCTGTCTCCCGGCGGGCAGCAGATCCAGCGCGTCAGCTCGACCATCCTCACCGTCGCCGCATGGATCCTCACCGGTCTTGCTGCCCTCTGCCTCGTGGCCGGCATAGTCATGGCCGCCACCTCATAGACTCCGCAGGCCACGCACCACGGAACAGCCTCTCCAGCCTCTACGCGCGAGGGAAGGGGCGGGAACCGCTCGGCGGCCTCGCCCCCAACGTCCGAGCGGCCCGCCCGTGGCGCCAAGACCGACCACGCCGCAAAGTACATACGCGCGCTCGCGCGCCACCGTCAGAAACCTCAACTGCCATGAGCCTCAGGCCCGCCAGCCACCGACGTCCCGCCGCCCGCCATGTGGTCACAACACGCGTCCGACACCCTCGGAGGAAGGATCGAGCCCGCAAATGGCTCGCGGCCACCGCCGCCGCAGGCGTGGCCGCGCTGGCCGCGCTCGCCACCGCGACGCCGCCCGCCGTCGCCTCGTCAGCCACCCCACCGCATTCCGCTACCGGCAACAGCACACCCCTGCACACCGCGCTCCCCCCGACCAGCGCCCCCACCGTCGCCGCCTCGACCGCCCCCGGGTCTCGGGGCACGACCAGCGGCGGCGGGAACTCGGTCGCAGTCGGCGGGAGCGACATCCCCACGATCGTCGAAGCCGCCTACATCGATGCTCAACGCTCCATCGCCGCAAGCGATCCCGGCTGCCACCTCTCCTGGACCGTGCTCGCCGGCATCGGCCAGGTCGAGTCAGGCCAGGCCAACGACGGCAACGTCACCGCCAACGGCACCACCCGCACCCCCATCCTCGGACCCGTCCTGAACGGCACCAGCGGCAACGCCGCCATCCCCGCATCGAGCGGCGGCGGTTGGGCCCGCGCCGCAGGCCCCATGCAGTTCATCCCCACCACCTGGGCCACCTGGGGCGCCGACGGCAACGGCGACCACGTCGCCGACCCCAACAACGTCTACGACGCCGCCCTCGCCGCAGGCCACTACCTCTGCGCAGACGGACGAGACCTCGCCCACGCCGCCGATCTCGACGCCGCAATCCTCAGCTACAACAACTCCCCCGCCTACCTGGCCACCGTCACCGCCTGGATCACCTACTACCAACACCACACCACCCCCGCCCCCACAACGAGCAGCACACCCCTCATCCCCGGCGGCAGCACGCCGACGACCAGCCACCCGACCCCCAGCACGAGCGCCGCACACCCAACGATCGCACCCACAGCAACTCGGACGCCCACACCACCACCATCCCGCTCAGCGAGTCCGACCAGCCGTCCCACCCCAACGCCCGCCAGCCCCAGGCCCACAGCGACGCCGTCTAGCTCCCCGACTCCCCCTGGCCCGGTCTGCTCCCCAACCAGCAGCCCCACCCCGACCAGCACCACGACCCCGACACCCTCCCACTCCGCAACGCCAACACCAACCGGAACAGCCAGCCCCACCGCCTCCCCCACACCGAGCAGCTGCACCACTCCCACCACCACACCAACCCGGTCCGGACCGGCCGCACCGAGCCCGTGACCCGACGACGTGCCTTCGAGGAGTCCCTCGACCCGAAGTTCCGTCGCTCCCGCCACTACGAGCTGGTGATGGCCGCACGCCACACCGAGGCCGAGGGCCACGGGTTGGTCCAAGCCGCGACCCTGGTTGACCTCGTCATAGAACAGGAACTGGACCAGCCCGACGGCAGGACCACGGCAACAAGCGTGCTGCAGAAGGTGCGCGACCTGTGCACCGGAGCCCCTGAACTCGTCAACCTGGCCACAGCAGCCCTCGCGCCCATTGGCAAACTTCCAATCTGAGAGGACCTGGTCATTCACCGCTACAGAGCCTCGTCTGAGCGGCTCTTCGAAAATCGGCCAGAGTTCTGGGGGGCCACCGCGGCGACACGAGGGCCCCTACGCCGCGACGAACCCCGAATCGACGGCGGGGCTGAGGGTGGTTCAGTTCAGGGTTCTGGATCGGTCAGGGAGTCGGCCGAGTCCCTGAGGCGCTGGACGATCTCGTCGACGAGTGCGTCGATGCGGTGCTGCTCGGCAGGGCTGTCCGGTGTTCGCACCGGGGTGGTGAGGTCTCGTTGGATCGCGACGACTCGGCGGAGGATGTCCTCCAGCACGAACACCGCGTCCGGCGCTGATACGGCCAGCTGCGCACCTGCGTCGACGGCAAAAGGCCCGGTGCGGATCGCGCGCTCAACTCCGGTGCTGGGAACGGCGGGAGGCGCCGGGCTGGCGGGGTTGGTCGTCGGCGCGGCGGTGATCACGTGGGAGTTCACACTGCTCTCCCTCACGGTGCTCGGCTCTGCCTGTTCGGTAGCCGGAGGCGGCGAAGGGACCACCGTTACCGTTCGGTGATCTTTTGCGAAATTTCGCAGGTTTTCATCGCTGCCAATGGACTGCCGAGTTGGGTCCGCCTGCTGCTGCGTTGGGGCGGGCTTTGTGCCGGTGCCGATCGCGAGTGGAAGGGCTGGCACGGCCAGCACTTGACGTGCCGCCTCCTGGAAGTGGACCTCTTCGGACTGCTTGCCCACGGCCCGCCGGATGGCCTTGACGATCTGACCGATGAGCGAGGCGGTCAGGCGCACTGACTCGTCCTGGGCGCGGGTGCGGAGCTCTTGGTAGAGGGTGACCGCCTGGTCGAGGCCGAACTGGGTGGCGACGGGGAGCAGGGCACGGGTGTGGGATGCCGTGGCCGGTTTGCCGAGGGCGGTGTTCAGCCGTTCGGCGAGCGGCCATTCCTCGATCATCTGGTAGGCGGTGCGCTCGCCGATCTCCCAGCGTTCGGTGATGTAGTCCTCGAACCTGGGGTGGGTCTGGCGGTAGAGCTTGCCGTCGCGGATAGTCTGCAGGGCCTTGCCCGCGAGCCACGTCGCGGTGCCGAGGTTCTCCACGGCCCGCTCGCATGTGCCGAGCGCGTCGGCCTCGTCCGGCGTGAGGTCTCCCTTGGCCTGGCCTTCGACGGGGGTGGGGATCATGTCAGAGGTGATCACCAGGTCGGCGGGACGGCCGGTCGGACGGGTCGCGGGCCCTCGGTCGTGGGGCAGGTTCTGCTGGTGCTGGCCGCGGGCGCGCAGGGCCGCGGTGCGGTCGGTGCTCATCGGGTCGCCTCGATCCGGGGCAGGAGGCCGCGGGTGACCATCTCGGTGGTGAGCTCGTCGTAGGCCGATCCGCGGGCGGTGACCGGCAGGAGGACCGACTGAGCGTAGAGCTGCGTGTTGGGGATGGTGGTTGTGAAGACGTTCCAGCCGGTTTCCCGCAGGTAGTCCCGGTGCTGCTTGATGGCCTTGGTGCCATTGACGGTGCGGTTGAGCAGGACCCAGGTCGGCGGCGGCGTGTCGTCGGCACGCAGGGCGGCGACGTCGTCGATCAGGGCGCGCATGGGCAGGCGCTCGATGCGGTCGATGTCGGCGGGTGTGGCGGACGAGTTGAGGATCGCGAGGTCCGCGACGCGAAGCACGGACTGGACGATGCCGCGGTGGTCCTCGGCGTGTCCGCAGTCCACGACGCCGATCTGTCCGGGGGCCATGGTCGGTGGGACGTTCTTGTGGAACATGGGGCTGGCCTGCTGCTGGACCGGGAAGGGGAACCCGCCGGCGCAGGCGTCCCACTCGGTGAGCTGCCTGCTGTAGTCCGCTTCGTACGCCTGGACGTCGTAGCCGCGCTCGTGCAGCGCGTGGGCCTGCCACCCGACGGAGGTGGTCTTGCCTGCGGTGCGCGGGCTGATGTGAGCGATGATCACGGTGTTGCTCCGATCAGGTTGATGGGATGTCAGAAGCTTTGGCTGGTCGGGGGTCACGGGGAGCGGTCGCCTCGCGTGTCCGGCGCGGGCCGGTTTCGGTGCCGCATCGGGGTCCGGGCCTGGTGCAGCAGCCGGTAGACCGTGCTGGCCGAGTAGCCGCAACCGGCCGCGAGCAGCACCACCGACACCCCCGCCTCGTAGCGGGCCCGCAGGGACTGCATCAGGTCCTGCCGGGCCTTCTTGTCCGAGCTAAGGGCGCGGGTCTGGCACGGGGAGCGCAGGACGGTTCCGGCTTCGACCAGCAGCCGCCGCACCGTTCGGGGCGAGCGGTCGAAGGCCGCCGCCAGGGCGAGCACGGAGGCCCCGGTCTCATACCAGGCCCGCACCGCGAGGGCGAGTTGACGGCGTGCTGCGGCATCGGCGCTCATGCGCCGGGTCTGCTGCGGGGTCCGCATCGGGGTGTCGACCAGGCGCAGCCGGTTGATGACCGTGCCCTTGGACAGGCCGGTCATGTGGGCGAGCTCGTTGACGCTGGCACCGTGGCGGTAGCGGGCGGACAGGTCCAGCGCCTGCCGCTGCCTCGCTGCGGACCAGGTCGTGGAGCGGGTCTTGGTCATGCGGCTGACTCCCAGGATTGGAGGGCGAGGGTGTGGGCGGCGACAAGTTCGTCGTAGGTGAGCCGGTCGCCGGGGCTGTGCAGGATCAGTCGCCCGTCCGTCGCCACCCGCCAGCCGGGCACGGGATGGCCGTCGACCGGGACAGCCCGGTAGCGGTGGCGAGTTCGCCCACGGTCTCCCCGTGGCGGTAGCGGGCGCTGAGTTCCAGGGCCTGCCGCTGACGGGCAGGACTCCAGCGGGTGCGGGGCAAGGGCGTGGTGGTCATGCTGCTGACTCCCATTCCTGGAGAGCGATCTGGTTCGCGGCGGTGAGTTCGGCGTAGGTGAGCTCGCCGCTGGGGCTGAGCAGGATGAGGCGTCCGTCCGTGGCCACCTGCCAGCCAGGCACGGGCAGGCCGGTCAGCGGGTCCAGCACGTCTCCAGTGGGGGTTTGCCAGCGGGCCGGAACCTCGTCGGCACGCACGCCGGGCACGAGCACGGTGTGGCCGTCGACCACGACCGTCAGGGCAGGACTGCGTCGCTCGTCGAGAGCAGCGAGGGCGGCGCGGTAGGCGGCCCGCTCCGCCGCATGCAGCGCACGCCGGGCAGCCGCCACCCCCTCGGTGCCGTAGACGGCCGCGAGCGCGTCCCACCCGCTGACGGCGTGCTCGGACTCGGTCTCAGGGGCGGTGCCAGCCTCCGGCAGGCCGTCCCCGATCCCCCGAAACGCATCGGCCGTGAGCGACCAACCAGAACCGATCCGCTGGACCAGGTGGTGGGACTCCAGGCGGGCGAGCGTGCGATAGACGGTGGCCCGCGACAGGGACGCGGTGACCACCAGCTCGGCAGGTACCTGGGCAGGGCGGGCATGCAGGGCACCGATGACCATCAACGCCGAGGAGCCAAGGGCATTGTGGGCAAACGCGTCGTGCGCCATCAGCAGGGCAATGACCCGGGAATCGACGTCAGCTCCGCTGTCCGTCTCAGGGGTAGACCACTCCCCAAGCTCCCCGTCGGGGTGGCACTGACTGGGCTGATCACGAGACACACCAGCGCGCTGCTGGTCTGCAGGTCCGTCGGCCAGGTACCAGGTCGAACCCTCGGTGCCGTAGCCGACCCGCAGACGACGCAGCCAACCGCCCGGCTTCAACACCAACTCGTAGGCCTGCCGCAGGGTCTGCCGGGAGATCCCGGCCTCCTCCGCCGCCTGCCGCTCACTCGCGAAATGCAGACGGCCCCCGGCTGCCTGGGCGAAGTTCAGGTGCGCCCGCAGCACCCGCAACGCGGTCCGGCCCCGCTCGCCGCGCCACGCAGTGGTCTCGATGCGCTCCCGCAGCCGCGCCAGAACCTCATGCGCCTCGCCACGCGACGCGACATCCGTCGTGGATTCGACCAGGGCCAGCGCGGTGGCCCAGACACGCTCGACATACCCCCGGGCGCGGGCGTGCCCCGACCGCAACGCGATCACCTGCGCATGTCGGCCGCCCTCGTGCTCCGGGTGCAACAACAGCCGGGCCAGCTGCTCGACCGTGCCACCCGCGCGGGCCACGTGGCACGCAATCGCCGCGGTGATCCGGTGACCGTGCTCCGACTCCGCCTGCCGCCGCTCCCGCAGCCGGACCGTGCCACCACCGGCCCGGGAGTAGGCACCGGTTGCATACCGGCCACCGAGATCACCCAGCAGAATCAGATCAGCGGCCGAGCGCGGGAGGCCCGACAGTCCGAGGGCTGGTCCCGTTATGGGGGGCGTGCGAGATGGGCGTGAGCTTGATAGCGCTTCCTCGCGCTGCTGCCGAGGGAAAGCTGAGGCTGGCATCCTGGTCGTGTCTCGCAAGGACGTGGACACCACCAAGGCCCGCTAAGACCGCGGGTGGTGTCCGGGACCGACCTCCAATCGGTGCCAGGGATGCCTCCAGGACTCCACTCCTGGGGGCATTCGTATGTCCGGCACCGCTCGGAGGCAGGCCTGCGCTCACAGCATCAGCCCGGCACCAGCAGGGGGCCAGACTCGGGGCCAATCGGGGGCCAAGCAGCATGACTGCCTGTGACTCCCTCTGACTGCCTCTGACTGCCCTTCCCGCAGGTCACAACCGATTCGCCACCCCATCGGTGCAGGTCAGAAAGGTGGGGCAGGAAAACCCGGCGTACAGGCCGCCTCGTCCGCCGCTCCCCCTCTGACCAGGGGCGGAGCCCTCCCCCCAGTAGCCCCGAGCAGACCCTGGGGAGTCTCTGGGGATCGATGGGCTGCTCTCACCGATGTTGGTTATCGCACCCGCTGGTGTTCGACGACGGGGTTGGCAGCTGACGTCTGGTCAGGTTGATTCGCGAGGGTCAGGGTTGTGGCAGCCAGGAGGGCAGCCGTGGTCGCAAGCGTGGTTGTCGGCCAGCCGAACCTTGTGACTGCGGTGGGGCCGAGTGCTGTGCCGAGGCTTCCGCCGATGAAGTAGACCACCATGTATCCGCTGTTGTATCGGGCGGGCGCAGTGGGGTCGATCGCCAAGACCGTGCTTTGGTTGGCGACCTGTGCTGCGAACAGGCCGGCGTCGAAGAGGGCCAGGCAGGCCAGCGTGGCGATCATGCTGTGAAGGGTGAATGCGCTCGTCAGCGCTGCGGTAGATGCCAGAAGCAGGCCAACGAGGATGACCTTTCGGGCACCGAGGCGGTCAGCGGATCGGCCGGCGATCTGGGTGGCAGCGATTCCTGACAGTCCAGCAAGCCCGTATACGCCGATCCGCTCCGGCGAGTACGTGAAGGGAGGTTGGGAGAGCGCAGCCCCCAGGCCTGCCCAGACGGTGCAGAACCCGAAGAACCACAACGCGCCTCGCAGTGCGGCGAGACTCAGGTCTCGGTGCCGGACGAAGAGCCCGGGTACGGAACGAAGGTTGGTGAACAGGCCTCCGGTTGCTGCGTTGCGCATGTTTGGCAGCACGAGCAGGCAGCAGAGCGCGCATACGGCGCACCCGGCGGCGAACGTCCAGAGCATGCCGCGCCACCCGAAATGGTCGGCGAGGAGTCCACCGACGATGCGCCCGGACAGGATCCCGGCTGAGATTCCGGACGTGACGATTCCCAGCGTGGTAGCGCGCCGGTGAGGCCGTGCCAGCCGTCCGGCGATGGAGCTCATGCCTGCACCGACCACAGAGAAGGCACCCGTCACAGCGGTCAGCGCGCCGAGTGGTGCGATGCCGCGGACGAGGGCGCTGATCCCGAGTGCGGCTCCGAGCACAGCAAACTGGACGGCCATCACCCGGTTGGGTGAGTAGCGGTCCACGAGCGGAACCAGTACGGCCAGGCCGATCATGTAGCCGATCGGGCCGAAGGCTAGTGCGAGGCCGACTTCTGCGATCCGCGACCCCAGCGAGTCTGCGACCTGCGCAACCGAGGGCTGCAGCACGTAGATGGTAGAGGTTCCCAGCGCCGCCGCCACGGACATGAAGATCACTGCCGCGTCGGCAAGCCCGCCCGTCCGCTCACGCGCGGCCATCAGCGGAACCTGCTCGTCTGAATCGGTGTCGTCGCGGCAGCGATCTCGGGCCGCCTGGGCCGAACTGTCGTGCAAGGGGCGGAGGCAGCGCTCCGTTCAGTCATGCGTCCACGATCGCCAAGATCCAGATCCGGCAACAGTGACCGATCTGTCACCGCTGATAAAATTTCGGACATGCCTCATGTGGTGGCACTGGCACTCAGCGACAGCGTTCCAGTCTTCGAGCTGGCGGCACCATGCACGATCTTCGGAACCGACCGCAGCGATCTGACCGGAACCGACTGGTACACGTTCAAGGTATGCAGCCCGCCCGGCGCCCGCGTCGATGAATGGTTCACAGCCGCGACTCCGTACACCTACGACGACTTGATTGCGGCAGACACCGTCATCATCCCGGCATGCCATGACGCGGCACTCACTCCCGCGCCCGATCTAGTGGTCGCTGTACGGGAGGCGGCGCGACGAGGCGCACGGATTGCCTCGATCTGCACCGGTGCATTCGTGATCGCCGCAGCGGGACTGCTCGACGGGCGCCGTGCCGCGACGCACTGGGTGCACGCGCTGGCGCTGGCCGAACGGCATCCGCAGATCGTCGTCGATCCAGCACCGCTGTACATCGACCACGGCGACGTCCTGACATCGGCCGGGAAATCCGCAGGCATCGACCTGTGCCTGCACCTGGTGCGGAAGGACTACGGCGCACACGTCGCCAACCAGGTGGCGAGACGCTTGGTCGCGCCGCCGCAGAGAGAAGGCAATCAGCGGCAGTACATCGACCCCGTTCCGGCACCGAAGGACAACGGTGATTTCGGCGCCACGTTGCAATGGGCGCTGGAGCACCTTGCTGAAGCGCTCACGGTCGAGCAACTGGCACAGCACGCGCGAGTGAGTGTCCGCACCTTGCACCGGCACTTTGTCAGGCGAACCGGTGCGAGGCCGCTGGAATGGTTGAACATCCAACGCGTCCGGCAGGCCCAACAACTCCTCGAAACGACCGATTTCACGATCGAGCGCATCGCCACGCTCGGCGGCTTCGGCACCGCAGTGGCTCTGCGCCGTCACTTCCACGACGCGCTCGGCATCAACCCGGATGCCTATCGCAGGACCTTCACCGCAGGGACCTCGTAAGCCGCAGACGACGAGGGCCCAGATGGACCGCGCATGCTCTCGGGACGTCTCGGGGTGGATACCCTGCGCAAGCGGGTGCGTCGAGCGCACTGCGGGCCGAGGGGCGCGAGTTGCCCGCCTGACGATGTCGCCTGGTCCGTGGGCTGGAGGCGCCCCACTGCGCGGCATCCAGCGCTCTCCTCAGGGCGACAGGCCTGGGCGTCACCGCTGCCGTGGTGGGGCGGCAACCGGATGCCCGCCGATCGTCACATTGCATGAGTCCTCTCGAATCGAGGACAGATGTCCAGATGCGGCGCCTTTGCGCACCAAGAGATACGCCCCCTGACTCTTCGTGTACACGCAGCTGACGGCTATGGTCCGGCTCGATGTCGCTGGCCAGGGCCAGCGGCGCGAACCCGCTGGCATCCAAAATGAGCGCAGCACGGCAGCCCCACAGCGGTTACTTCCGCTGTGGGGCCGTCGACAGTCCAGGAGCCGCGCCTACTCGACGACCAGCTCGACCGGAATGTTGCCGCGGGTCGCGCGGGAGTACGGGCAGACCTCGTGGGCCTGCTTGACCAGCTGACGGCCGGTCTCGTTGTCGAGGGAGTCCGGCAGTTCCACGCGCAGGGTGACAGCGAGGGCGAAGCCAGCCTCGTCCTTGCCGATGGTGACCTCGGCGGTCACCGAGACCTCGCTGGTGTCGACCTTCGCCTGGCGGCTGACGACGCCGAGCGCACTGGCGAAGCAGGCGGCGTAACCGGCGGCGAACAGCTGCTCCGGGTTGGTGCCCTGTCCGCTTCCGCCGAGCGCCGGGGGCATGGCCAGGGCGAGGTCGAGCTGCCCGTCCGAGCTGACCGCACGTCCCTCGCGTCCGTTGGCGGTCGCCGCAGCGGTGTAGAGAGCCTCCATGGAACTCAGATCCCTTCGTCGGTCGGTTCACTGTCGTCGGTCGGTTCACTGGTGGAACCTGACATCCAGAAGTAGAGCATGCAATTAAGTTGTGCGCAACTAAAACGCTCGCAGCTATCCTGGGTCCATGGCCACCACCGCACTGCCCGACGTCCCCGACGAGGAACTGCTCCGCCTGGACCGCCAGGTCTGCTTCTCGCTGAATGCCGCTTCGCGTGCGTTCGGGGGCGTGTACCGGGTGGTTCTGCAGGAGCTCGGCCTCACCTATCCGCAGTACCTGGTGATGCTGGTGCTTTGGGAGCACGGGCCCCTGCCGGTCAAGCAGATCGGCAGCTACCTGCGTCTGGACTCCGGCACCCTCTCTCCGCTGCTCAAGCGCCTGGAGGCGGCCGGGCACGTCCGCCGCGAGCGCAGCGCGGAGGACGAGCGCTCGGTCACGGTCCGCCTCACCGACTCCGGCACCGCGCTGCGCGAACAGGCTCTGCACGTCCCGCGCCGGATCTTCGCGGCGACCGGACTGTCGCTCGACGAGGTCACGGCGCTGCAGTCCCTGCTCGACCGGGTCACCGCCCGTCTGGACACCGGCGACCCGACAATCGGCTGCACCGGCTGATCCGCTCCGCAGGGCGGGGGTTACCTTGGGCGGCGACGTATCGGAAGGCTGGAGTTCCCGGTTGACGAGTGGTACTGATCATCATGGCGAGCCGCGAGCCGCGAGCCGCGAGCCGCGAGCCGCGAGCCGCGAGCCGCGAGCCGCGAGCCGCGAGCCGCGAGCCGCGAGCCGCGAGCCGGACGGGCTTGGGCCGGGCGGGGCGGGCGGCTCGCGGATGAGGAGCGGTGGCGTACCTTCGCGGCTCATCGGCGATTGCTGGTCGCAACGCGCACCCTGACCTCGGCGATCCGGGCCCTGGAGGCACTCCCGGCGCTGGTGGACGGTGACGAGCGCGTCGAAGTGCTTTTCGCGCACGACCCGACCTCGGCGTTCGGAAGCGGCGTGCCGGAGCTGCTCCGACGGCACGGTTGCCGGACCGTGCCCTGGGAGCACGTCGCCGAGGCGGCACCGGATCTGGTCCTGTCCGCGAGCGAGAACGTGGACGTGCCCGGCGACTGCCCGGTCCTGGTGATCCCGCACGGGGTGGGCTTCCACAAGCACGTGCCGGACGCGCGCAGCACGGGCAGCCGACTCTCCGGACTCGTACCGGAACGCCTCCTCGGCCGCGCCACCATGACCGTCGCCCACCCCGACCAGCAGGCCCAGTTGGCCGCAGCGGACCCACGGGCCGGTGCGGGAGCGGTCCTGGTCGGCGACGTGTGCCGGGAACAACTGCTGGCCAGCCTGCCGCAACGTGCCGCGTACCGACGAGCGTTGGGCGTGCAGCCGGGCCAGCGCCTGGTCGTGGTCAGTTCGACGTGGGCCAGTTCCTCCCTCCTCGGCCGTCGACCGCACCTGCCGACGCAGCTTCTGGGCGCACTGCCGATGGACGGGTACCGGGTGGCGCTTGTCGCCCACCCCAACATCTGGGCCTTCCACGGCCCCGAGGCGATCCACCGCGTCCTGGCACCAGCCATCGGAGCGGGGCTGCTGCTGATACCCCCGGACCGCGGTTGGCAGGCAGCGGTGGTGGCGGCCGATGCGGTGCTCGGGGACCACGGTTCGGTCACCTTCTACGCCGCCACGCTGGACCGCCCCACTGCGGTGGCGACGTTCGGCGAGGACGCCGTCCCCGGCACGACCGGCGCGGAGTTCGGCTCGTCGGCGCCCCGCTTGGCATCGCACCGTCCGCTGCGCGAGCAGGTCGAGGAGCTGATCACGGGTCATAAGCCTGGGCGTTGGGACGATCTGGCACGACGGACATTCATCGGGGACGCGGGCAACGGCTCTGTCGACGGTATCGATGTCGGTGACGGTGACGACCTTCACGGCAGCGGGCGCTCCTCTGACTCCGCACGGTTGCGTGCGCTGGTGTACCGGATGCTGGGCCTGGACGAGCCCTCGGAGCCGGTACGGATCCAGGGGTTCCCGGTGCCTACGCTGCCGCGCGCGGTCCGTCCTCGGGCCGCGCAGGCCGCGTGGGTCTCCCTGCGGAGCGTGCCGGACGACGCGACTCTCGTGGCGGAGCGCCTCCCCACACGACTCGCTCCAGTCCGGGACGAGGAGCACGACGAGCTGTACTTCCTCGCCTGCGACAGCGAGGAGCCCGACAGCGCGATCCGGCTCAGTGCCTCAGTCGTACTCGTGACGGGTCCTGAGGGCATCGAGGCATCAGCGGTCGAAGACGCGTCCGGGCCGGGGAACGTCGAGGCCGTGCTCGGCGAGGCCTTCGACGCCTGTCCCACTGCCCGGATCGCCGTGGTGGAGACGGGACCCGGGCGCTTTGTGGCGGCGGTCGCGGGTGGTGGGCTGGTGCAGGCGGAGTTGGAGCCTCCGACCCACGACCCGTTGCCCGTCGCGGCGGCCGTCTATGCCCGCCTGCGCTCGGGGGTCGCGCCGGTGGTCGCTCAAGCGGCTACTACGCTGGCCGGAGGCCAACTCGCGCTGCGCATCGGCCCGGTACGGTACCGGGTCACGCTGACGTCGCTGGACGACGGATCTCAGGCGCCGTCCAGTCGACTGAGCCGGGCGGTGACCGTGGCGGCCTTGGGGTTGCCGCCGAGGTCGTAGATCTGGCGAGCCTGCTCCAGTTCGTTCCGTGCCGTCGCGAGGTCGGTCGGGTCGAGCGTGAGCAGGACCTCCGCGAGCAGGCAGCGCGTGTCGGCCTCGTAGGCGGTGGCCTGGTGCTCGCGCAGTGCCTGCGCGGCCTGCCGCAGTTCCTCCGCTGCCCGTGGCAGGTCACCGAGAAGACGATGTGACTCCCCCGCTGCTGCACGAGCGCGGGCGGCCATCCTGCCATCCGGCGTGGGAAGTTCTTCCAGGTCGACCCGGGCCTGGTCCAGCGCGGCCAGGGCCGGGGCCGGCTCGCCGTTGGCGTTGAGCGCGACGCCGAGGAAGAGCCGAGCCAGCGCGGTTCCCCGGTCGTCCGGGACGGCGAGGTTGAGCTCTACCGTGCGGGTGAACACGGCCACGGCCCGGGTCGGATCGTGCTCCAGCCAGTAGCGGCCGAGCATCTCGTGGACGGAGGCGGCGAGGAGCGGACGATCGGCCCTGGCCGCGTGTTCGGCGGCAAGGTCGAGCTCCCGGATCGCGTCGTCGTCCCGGCCCAGGTCGAGCAGGGGCCGGGACCGCAAGCTGCGCAGCCTGGCCTCTCCCGCGTCCGAGCCCGCAGCAACTGCGGCATCCACGCCGAGCCGTAGGCTCTCCTGCCACTCCTCCAGCCGACGGTCATGGAGGAAGAGCACCACAAGTGCCTCGGCCAACGGCCAGACCAGTTCGGCCAAGGCCCGCTCCCTGGAGGCCTCGCGCAGGACCGCGAGCAGCGCCTCGCGCTCACGTCCCAACCAGGCCAGCGCCACCGGCCCGGCGTTCCCACTCTGCGCCGCGAAGGGGTTGGGGCGACCTTCGAGCAGGCCCTCAAGATCCGCGACACGGAGTCGGTCCAGTCGGACGGCGCGGTCCGCCTGTGCCGCGAGGACCAGGTAGTGCTCGGTGACGCGCGCCAGCACATCGGCCGCCTGCCGGTTCGGCCCCGGCGACGCATGCTCGTGCCGCATTTCGTGCTGGTGCTGGGCGCGTTCGCGTGCGTGTAGCCGGACCAGCGGATGGACCTGGAAACGGCCGTCACCGACAGCTTCGAGCAGGCAGGTCCTCACCAGGTGGTCGAGGGCGCCTCGGATGGGCTCGGCATCGGCGGCGAGCGCGGCTGCCATCACGGCGGCGTCGAAAGAGGCGACCGGGAGTAGACCCACGGCACGGTAGACGGCCGCCTGCTCAGGGGTCAGGTCCCGATAGGTGAGGTCCAGGGGCCCTCGCACGCTGCGTTCACCCTCCTGCAGGGGATCGTCGCCGTCCGAGCCCGTGACAGTGAGCACGTCGAGCCGCCGGGACTCGTCGCGGAGTTCCTCAGTGAGCCTGGCGGGGGTCATCCCCGGGTGCAACGCCAGGCGTGCGGCCATCAGTTGGACGGCCAGTGGCAGGCCGCCGCAGAGCGCCACCACCTCGGCTATGGCCGCTTGGTGCTCGGCGGCCTGTACGGGATCGTCCATCAGGGCCGTGAGCAGCTCTGCGCCTGCCGCCAGGTCCAGCGGTCCGAGGCGGAGCAGGCGGGCACCGTCCAGTTTGAGTTCGCCGAGATAGCGCCTGCTGGTGGCAAGCACGGCCGATCCCGGAACGCCCGGCGTCAGCATCCGGATCTGCGCGGCGGTCGCGGCGTTCTCGACCACGACCAGGACCTGCTTCCCCGCGCAGCGGCGGCGGAACTCGGCCAGCTTCTCCTTGGCCGAGTCCGGTTGGTGCTCCTCGGCAAGGCCGAGTGAGCTCAGGCATCGGGTCAGCGCGCGACTCGGGTCACCGCCCAAGCCACCCAGACCGACCACGCTGCCTGGGCCTCCGCCGGGTGCAGGACCGACCTCAGCCGCGGTGGCGTAGTCGACATAGAGCTGCCACTCCGGGTGACGGTCCGTGAGGGAGTGGGCGATGTGGCGGACGAGTTCGCGCTTACCCACCCCGTGCAGGCCGCTCACGACCGCCGTTCGTGCGGCACCTGATGCGGCACCTCGGAACCACTCGCCGAGGCCTGCACGCTCCTGTGACCGGTCGACCAGCAGCGGGGCGCTCGCCGGGACTTCCCATGCGCCCGACGGCAGTTCGGCCCGCTGGCCTGGCTGCCCATTGTTGATCGTCACGGTGCCGTAGACCGCGCCCATCTGGACCACCGTGCCGTGGCTGCCGCCCGACACGGAGTTGGAGATGTTCTCCCCCATGTCCGCGCCCTACGCGCCCGCGCCGCTGGGGCGGTTGCTGTCGCTGGCGCCACCCAAAGTGAGGCTTCCTACCTTGCCGATCGTGCCCACCTGGATCACCGTGCCGTGGCTACCGCCGTCCAGCGAGTTGGTGATGGTCGTCCCGCCGGTCGCCCGCTCCTGGGCCGCCGCCCGGAGGTCAGACACCAGCGCCCGCACCTCGTCGGCGGCCGTCGCATCCTGGGCGAAGACCTCCAACAGGCGTGCCTGCCACGCCAGACGGGTCTGCTCGGCCAGTGCGGATGCGGTGCCTGCGTCAGTGGCCGGCCCGCCTGCCGCCCCTGGCCCCTCGGCGGGCTCCGCCGCCACCAGGATCTGGGTGCGCGCGAGTTCCAGCTCCGCGGAGGCGACCCGCTGGTCCTTGCCTCGGCCGAGGACCTTGGCGATGCCGCCCTTGAACTGCTCCCACAAGTCCCCACCGGCCGCTGTCACGAAGGCCGTCGAACCCACTGTGGCCAGCTCAACCAACTCGGCAACCATGACGCTCCCCCTTCTCCCGTGATCTCCACGGTAGCGAGAAGTCGGGCCCGTGGCGTTCCGTTCGCATGTTCCCACTCGATCGAGCGCATGTACCACTCCATCAGGTGAACAGCGGCGCAAAGAGGATGGCGTCCTGCGGTTCCAGGTCTAACGTCTCTCTCAACGACGCGTCAGCGACCCCGACGATCGGGTCGCATCGCATGAGGGGTATCAGGGTGCCGCACACGGGATGGCACCGAAGACACACGCTTGAGGGCACGCCGGACAGAAGTGCACATCACTGCTCCGGCATCCCGCTCAGCAGGGACTTGAACCGCCCGGTCAGCGTACGGCGGGCGGCGCGGCGTTCAGCGCGGGTGTGCTTGGAACTCCCCTCGCCGTAGAAGCGGCGGAACCAGGGCGAGCCGGGGTATGCCAGCCGGCAAGCGCCCCACAGAGCGAGGAACGGGAGCAGCACACCAGCAAGGCCGAGAAAGAGCCGCCCCTTGAGAGCGGAGACCACCGACAACACACAGTTGAGCAAGAGGAACGTGACGAAGAACCAGGTCCCCTCCCCTGGTTGGCGGGAGAACGGGTTGGAGACGAGCAGCCCGATCCCACCCAGAGCGGCGACACCCACGACGGTGTCGACCGACTTACGTCCCTCCGCTGCCCAGTAGACGTCGGAAAGATGGAGCCAGAGGGCGAACTCGTCCAGCGTCAGCGCGGCGCCGACACCGAAGACCCCGGCGACGACATCGCGGAAGAGGCCGTGCGGGACGGCCACGAACTCGACTGGTCCGGCGATCAGCATCAGGAAGATCCCGGGCACCAGATGGTGCACATGCACCGACCCGACGGCCACATTGCCCAAGGGACCGCGCCCGGAACGGATCATGCGCACGACCAACCGGGTGACCGCGAAGGTCGCGACGAACGCGACCAGCATGAAGAGCAGAGCGGAACGGCCGGTTCCGTAATGCAGGTGCATTCCTCGATGGTGACCGGCCCTGCTCCGGACGGCGGCTTACGCCGCGCCGTCGTCCTCCTCGACTTCCTCCCGGGAGATCCCGAGCAGGTACAGGACGGTGTCCAGGAAGGGCACGTTCACGGCCGTGTGCGCGGCCTCACGGACGACCGGCTTGGCATTGAAGGCGACACCGAGCCCCGCGGTGTTCAGCATGTCCAGGTCGTTGGCGCCGTCGCCGATGGCGACGGTCTGCTCCAGCGGGACATCCGCCTCCGCTGCGAAGCGACGCAGTATGGCGGCCTTGCCGGCCCGGTCGACGATGTCGCCGACCACCCGGCCGGTGAAACGCCCGTCCACCACCTCGAGGGTGTTGGCGGCTGCGAAGTCCAGCCCGAGCCGGTCGACCAGGTCGTCCGTGACCTGGGTGAATCCGCCGGAGACGATGCCGACCTGGTAGCCCAACCGCTTGAGGGTGCGGATCAGGGTCCGGGCACCGGGGGTCAGCCGGACCTCGCTGCGGACCTTGGCCACCACGTCCGCGTCCAGGCCCGCCAGCAGGGCGACCCTGGCACGGAGCGACTCGGAGAAGTCCAGCTCACCGCGCATCG
This sequence comes from Streptacidiphilus sp. MAP5-3, assembly GCF_041262505.1. Classification (NCBI taxonomy): domain Bacteria; kingdom Bacillati; phylum Actinomycetota; class Actinomycetes; order Kitasatosporales; family Streptomycetaceae; genus Streptacidiphilus; species Streptacidiphilus sp. MAP5-3. Next base: position 69,203 of record NZ_JBGCCL010000016.1, on the reverse strand, counting down.
CAGCGGCGGTGATCTCAGCGACCTGCGGCTCGCAGCCGGCATGGGCGGCGAAGAGCTCGATGACCTCGTCCTGGATCAGGGTCGAGTCCACGTCCATGACCACCAGTCGCTTGGCCCGGCGCTGCAGGCCCGAGGCGACGACGGCGACGTCCACGCGCTGGGCGGCGGCCTCTGGGGCCAGGGCGGCGCGCAAAGTCTCGGTGGGGACACCGGAGACGGCCAGCTCGACGGCGGTGACCGGGTACTTCGCCAGGCGGAAGACACGGTCGATGTTGCCGCCCGCCTCGGTGATCCGAGCACTGAGGGCGGCCACGGCCGAGGCAGGCAGCGGGTGGCCGAGCACGGTGACGTGCGAGCGGCCCTCGCCACGGGGCCGGTTGTCACCCTTGCCGGAGATCACCTCGGCCTCGAGCCTGCAGCTCTCCGCCCACTGGTGCACCTGGGCGCGAAGCTCACCGTCCCGGGGCGGGGCGGTGACCAGGGCGCAGAGCACGATGCGTCCACGGGTGACGACCTGCTCGAAGTCGACGACGTCGACGTCGTGCTCGGCCAGGGTGGCGAACAGGCCCGTGGTGATGCCCGGGCGGTCCTTCCCGAAGACCTTGACCAGCAGGGTCGGGGTGTCGGGGCTCAGGGTCTCGGCGGTGGCTGCGTCGGCGGCAGGCTTTGCGTTCATGGTGAGGCCCACGCTACCGGCTGCCCATCAGGCACCTCGCCGGTGTCCCGCCAGACGGACACCCGGGCGGACCGGCGGCTCGGCGCAGACACGGGCAAGCAGACCGTAAGGTTGCCTGCGGGAAGACCTGTCAGGAGGAGTCGCTCAGTGCTGGTGCTGTTGCCGCCGTCGGAGGGGAAGGCCGCGTCCGGAGAGGGCGCGCCGCTCGATCTGGAGGCTCTTGCGCTTCCCTCGCTCACCACGACCCGTCGGAGCGTGCTCGACGCGCTCGTCGCCCTCAGCACCGGAGACGAGCCGACCGCATTGGAGGTCCTCGGGCTCAGTGACGGTCTTCGGGGTGAGCTCACCCGCAACGCACAGCTCCGGACGGCCGCCGCACTGCCGGCCGGCGAGCTCTACACGGGAGTGCTCTACGACGCGCTCGGCCTGGCCGAGCTCCCGGCGCAGGCGCGGTCGCTGGCCGAGCGCAGCCTGCTGGTCTTCTCCGGCCTCTGGGGTGCGGTCCGGATCACCGACCGGATCCCTCCCTACCGCTGCTCCGGCGGCGTCAAGCTGCCGCCGCTGGGCGGGCTCGGCGCGTACTGGCGCAAGCCGATGGCGGCGGCCATGCCCGAGGCTGCGGGCGACGGGCTGGTGTTGGACCTGCGCTCCTCGGCCTATGCCGCGCTGTGGAAGCCGACGGGCGAGGTCGCCTCACGCACCGCGACGGTCCGGGTGCTGCACGAGCGGGTCGTGAGCGGCGTGACCAAGCGGTCGGTGGTCAGCCACTTCAACAAGGCCACCAAGGGCCGCCTGCTGCGGCAACTGCTGGAGGCGGGGGCCGACCCCGGCTCTCCGGCCGAGTTGGTCGAGGCCCTGCTCGACCTCAAGTACACGGTCGAGGCGCCTACGCCGGCGCCCACGGCCGGGAAGCCGTGGGCGCTGGACGTCGTCGTCTCCGAGCTCTGATCATCCGAGCTCTGATCGGGCGAACAGACGCGTGGTCAGACGGGTGATCGGGCGGGCGATCAGAGAGGTGCTCAGGCTGCGGTGCCGCCCTGGTAGTCGCTGCTGAAGGCGTTCTCGATGGTCGAGGCCACACCGCCGTCGGTGAGGATCACGCCCAACTCGCGGTTGTTGTCGAGCGAGTTGCTGCTGATGTTCATCGAGCCGGCCTCGACCGCCTGGGTGGACAGGCCGTAGTCGGCGACGATCGCCTTGGCGTGGATGTAGAAGCCGGTGCTGGAGGAGTAACCCACCACGATGCCACCGGCGTTCTGGATCTCGGAGACCTCGCTGGAGTAGCTGGCCGGGTCCTCCACAACCACGCGCACCTTGACGCCGGCCGAGGCGCGCGCCGCTATCGCGTCGACCACGGTCTGGTCGCTGAACTCCTCCTCCTCGACGTCGAGGGTCGTCGTCGCGCCGTTGATCACGGTCAGCAGTCGGCTGCGCGAGTCGGTGGGCGACCAGAGCAGGTTGTCGCCGTCGCTGGGGGTGACCGCGGTCTGCGTGTAGTCCGCGTTGAAGACGTTCTCGATCGCGGAGACGTCGTTGGGGTCGTTGTCGAAGACGCCGTAGTCACGGCTGGTCGAGTAGTACTTGGAAGTCAGGTTGCCGGTGAGGATCAGCGACTCGGAGCCGTCCACCGTGATGGTCTTCTGGTGGGTGTAGACGTAGGACGAGGAGGACCAGACGACACCCACGCCCGCGTTCTTCAGTGTGTTGTACGCGGAGTCGTTGACCGAGGTACGGGTGCGGTCGAGGATCACGCGGACCGTCACACCGGCCTGCTCACGGGCGATCAGGTCGTTGACGGCGGTGGTGTCACTGAGCTCGTACATCGTCATGTCGAGCGTCGACGTGGCGGAGTTGATGAAGTTGTAGATGTCCGGCTCGGAGGATCCGAGGTTGAACGCGAAGGCCGAGTAGCTTGCGGCGTGGGCAGGCATGGCGCCGGCGAAGAGTGCGGCTCCGGCGGCGCAGGCGACGAAGGCCTGGCGGATTCCCTTGCGCATGTGGTGCTTCTCCTAGGGGAGTTGACGGAGAGCCAGTGCTGCTGACGGGGCTCGCGGAACGGTCGGCCGACCACGAACCAGCACACCACGCGCGTAGACTTCTTCAGAAGAAGTTCAAAGTGAAATGTCCATGGCTAAATTGCGACGCACGCAGGGAGACTCCGTGAGGGAGATCGCTACGCGCGTGGAACGGCGCTGGTCAACGCAGATGTGACGTGTCGTTGAAGAGGCGCAGCGAGGCGTTGCCGTCCGCGTAGTACTGGACCGCGGAGAGTGCTGCCGCGCTCAACTCCATCCGGTAGAGCGCCTCGGCGGGTGCACCCAGTGCGAGGCGCACCAAGGTCTTGATCGGGCTGACGTGAGAGACGACCAAGACCGTCCGGCCCGCATAGCGGGTGAGCAGCCGGTCGCGGGCCGCCGAGACGCGACGGGTGACGGCGACAAAGCTCTCGCCATCCGGCGGGGCCGCCTTGGGCGAGGCCAACCAGGCATCCAGCGCCGCCTGGTGACGCTCCTTCACCTCGGCGAAGGTAAGGCCTTCGAAGATGCCGAAGTCCGTCTCGCGCAGGCCGTCCTCCACGTGGACCTCAAGGCCGAGGGCGTCCGCGACGACGCCCGCGGTCTCACGGCAGCGGGCCAGCGGAGAGGAGACGATCGCCTCGATCGTTCCGCGCACGGCAAGCGCGGAGGCGGCCCGCCCTGCCTGCCAGCGGCCCCGGTCGGAGAGGGAGAGGTCGGCACCACCGCTGCCGGAGAAGCGCTTCTCCGGGGTCAGCGGGGTCTCGCCATGGCGCAGCAGCACGAAGGTCGTCGGCGTGCCGAGATCAGGCGGCGCGGCCCATCCGGAGCTTGCCGGAGCGGGCGCGGTCGTGACTGCCGGGGTGGACTTCGGCTCCCAGGCACCGCCGGCCTGGCCCGCGTCCATGGCCTCGTTGGCCAGCCGGTCCGCATGCTTGTTCTGATTGCGCGGGATCCAGGTGTAGCCGACCCGGTCGCCTGGAAACACCGAACGTGCCTCCGCGGCCAGCGGCTTCATGTCCGGGTGCTTGACCTGCCAGCGGCCCGACATCTGCTCGACGACCAGCTTGGAGTCCATCCGCACCGCGACCGACCCCTCCGGGTCGATGGCGTGCGCGGCACGCAGGCCCGCGATCAGGCCGCGGTACTCCGCCACGTTGTTGGTGGCCCGCCCGATGTACTCGGCGGCCTCGGTCAGCAGTTCGCCGGTGTCGCCGTCGCGCACCACCGCGCCGTAGCCGGCGGGCCCGGGGTTGCCCCGAGACCCGCCGTCCGCCTCGACGATGAACCGTCGACCGGCTCCCGCAGCTACGGTCACGGCCTGCCTCCGCTTCTCAAGCTCCCCACACTCGCCGCACTCGCCGCGATCCCGGAGATTCCGGCGTCCACCGTGTCATACCCGCGTCGGGGCCGGATGCAGCGGTCAGAGACCGGAGTCCGCCGTGCGGACCAGGATGCGGCCGCAGTTCTCGCAACGGAGCACCTCGTCGGCCGCGGCGGCGCGGACGACGCTCAGGTCGGTGATGCTGAGCTCGACCCGGCAGCCCTCGCACCGGCGCTGGTAGAGGCGGGCCGCGCCGATCCCGCCGTTCTGCTGGCGCAGGCGGGTGTAGACCTTCATCAGGTCGGCCGGGAGCGCGGCGCCGACGGCCTCGCGGTCGCGGGTTGTCTTCTCGATCTCGGCATCGATCGAGCCGTAGGAGACACCCCGGCGGGCCTCGGCCTCCTTGGCGCTGCTCTCGGCGTCGTCACGGCGGGCGGTCATCTCGCTGACCCGGGTCTGGGCGGACTCGAGCCGCTCCATGATCTCCAGGACCACGTCCTCCAGGTCGCCCTGGCGCTTGGCCAGCGAACCGACCTCGTGCTGGAGGTTGGCCAGGTCCCTGGCGGAGCTGACACTGCCCGAGTCGAGGAGCTTCTGGTTGCGTGCGGCGCGCTGGCGGACCTGGTCGACGTCCTGCTCGGCCTTGGTCAGCTCGCGCTGGGTGTCGCTGAGCTGGGTCTCCGCGGCGACGGTCAGCGACCGCAGCTGGGACAGGTCGGCGTTGCGCTGCTCGATCTCCGCGTGCTCGGGCAGCGTGCGCCGACGGTGGGCGAGCTGGTCCAGGCGGGAGTCAAGTGCCTGCAGGTCCAGCAGGCGGATCTGGTCGGCGGGCGCGGCGTTCAGGGGGTGCTCCTCAGCGGGTGGAAGGGGTGGCTGTCAGGGGGCCGTGACGGCGGTGGTGGCCGAAGTGGCGGCGTCGGCCATGACGGCCGACGTGGCCGGGAAGGCCATCGGGGCGTGTGCGGTCCAGGGGTCGGTGACCTGGGTGGACACCCGCGTCTCCAGCTCCCAGCCGTGCTTCTCGGCGGTGGCGAGCAGTCGGCTCTCGGCGCTGCGCAGCCACGGCCACTCGGTGGCCCAGTGGGCGGCGTCGACCAGCGCGATGTCCGCGTGCTCGCGGGCCTCGGAGGCGGGGTGGTGCCGTAGGTCGGCGGTGACGTAGGCGTCGACGCCGGCCTCGCGGACGGCGGCGAAGAAGCTGTCTCCGGAGCCGCCGCAGACAGCGACGCGTCGGATCGGACGGTCCGGGTCACCGGCGGCGCGGACGCCCTGGGCGGTGGCCGGGAGACCGGCGGCGACCCGCGCGGCGAAGGCGGCGAGTGGCTCGGGCTCGGGCAGCTCGCCGATCCGGCCCGTGCCGCGGCGGCCCTGCGGGTCGGTCGGATCGGGGATCAGCGGACCGGTGATGCGCAGACCGACCGCCTCGGCCAGGGCGTCGGAGACACCGGGGTCGGCGTGGTCGGCGTTGGTGTGGGCGACCAGCAGGCCGATGCCGTTGCGGATCAGCGTGTGGACGACCCGGCCCTTGAAGGTGTCGGCGGCCACGCTCGTGGTGCCGCGCAGATAGAGCGGGTGGTGCGTGACCACCAGCTGCGCGCCGAAGGCGACCGCCTCGTCGACCACGGCCTGAACCGGATCGACCGCGAACAGGACCCGGCTGACCTCGTCCTCGGGGTCACCGCAGACCAGTCCGACGGCGTCCCACGACTCCGCCCAGGCGGGCGGGTACAGCTCGTCGAGGACGGAGCGGACGTCAGCGAGTTTCGGCACGTGTCCGAGGGTATCGCGGCAGAGCCGCCGCTTCGGACAACGCGGAAGGTTACGGCCCGATTGGCAGCTCCACCCGTACGAGTGATGAATCCGCGATCCCGTGCGAGCGGCGCACAGACGAAAGTAGCTTCGGTGGTGCGGACGAGGTCACCGCCCGGCCGCGTTCCACAGCGGGACGTGCCGGATCACGAGCTGCGAGCAGGGCAGAGGCGGCTCAGCTGGTCGGGCCGATCCCGTCGGCGCCGGGGGGCGCGTCACGCCGCGCTGCCTCGCGCCCTCGTACTCGGACGCGCAGTACACGCACACGCACATCTCCTCCTCGCACTTGTACGCGCACACGTCTCCTACTTGTCCGTCGACCGCCCCTCGGCCGTCGACCGAGCAGCGGTGGTGCAGCCATGACCGCGATCCCTCTCACCGTCCCTCCTCGTTCTCAGCGCTCGCAGGGTTCCCAGGGTTCTCCGCACCGCAGCTCCGCGGCGGGTGAAGCCTCCGGGCAGCCCGGCGGGCACACCTCGGCCGCGCTGCGGCGGGTGAGCTTCGCCTTCTCCGCCGACGGCTCGCACGCGGCCTGCCTGGCCGCCGAGGCGGACGGGCGCTGGTTCGTGGAGAGCTGGCGGCTCAGCCAGGAGCCGGGCGGGCTCTGCGTTCCGGAGCCGCTCCGGCCCGGCACGGGCGGCCACCGGTCGGAGCACCTGCAGTCGCAGCTGCTTCCGCTGGCCGACGGCCGGGTGCTGATCTGCCGTCACGAGGGACTCTGGCAGGAACTGGTGGTCCGGGGCACGGACGGTCAGGCGGATCTGTCTGCCGGTCGTCTCCAACAGGCGGGCCTGCGGTTGCTGCCACTCCCCTCGCCTGCCCCCGGCGCTCCGGTCGCGGTGGCGCTCGGCACCGACGGCGTGAGCACCACCTCGGTCTGGCTGGTGAGCGCCGACGGCGTCTCCGCACCGCAGCTCGTCGCCGAGCTGCTCGGCCGGAGCGGCGGCGGGATCTGGCTGGACGAGGGCGGACGCCTGCTGGGGCTGGACCAGTTGCAACGGCTCGCCGACGGCTCCCCCCGGGTCAAGGCGGTCGCGCTGGACCTGGTCACCGGATCGGTCTCGCCGCTGCTGGAACTCTCCGCCCGCAGCAACGACCGCCTGGCCGCCTGTGATCCGGCTACCGGCCTGGTCCTGGTCCGCAGCGACGCGCCCGGTGAGGATCGGCTCGGCTGGGGGCGGCTCGGGTCCGACGAGCCGCCCCGCTTTCCCGAATGCCTGCGCGGCGGACGCCAGTTCCTGCGGCCGATCGCCATCGAGCCCGGGCGCAACCGGGTCGCCGTCCAGGCCGACTGGGGCGCCACCTCGACGCTCGCCCTGTGGGAGCCGGGCTCTGCGCGGCTCGATCCGCTCCGCGTCCCTCCGGGGAGGCTGGGCGGCGTGGCGCACTGGTCGGTGGCGGGCCTGCGGATGCCGTACTCCGCCCCGGACCATCCCGCGGCGATGGCCTCCGTCGACGTCGATCTGCTGCTCAGCGGCGAGACCAGACCGATAGTCCAGCCCGTGCCGCTGGGGCTGGCTCCGTTGCAGGGCGGCCGGGCCGGGTTCAACAGCGTGGTCAAGGTCATCCCCCAACCACGCGAGACGGGTTGGCGGTTGGACGGCAGCGCACGGCGCGGCGACGGCCGCCCATGGGAGTCCGCGCAGACGGTCACCCTGCCGGGCGCGGCCGGTCCGCTGGAGGGCGTCGTCTACGGCGGCGACGCCTGGCTCACCGCCGAACACCTGGTGATGGCCCTGCACGGCGGCCCCGCCGACGCCTGGCGGTTGGAGTTCGAACCGACGCTGCAACGCTTCGCGGCAGAGGGCATGGCCGTGGTCGCGCCCAACCAGCGTGGCAGCACGGGTTACGGCACCGAGCATGCCGAAGCCGTCCAGAACGCCTGGGGCGGCCCGGATCTGGACGACGTGCTGACGCTGCTCCGGAGCATCGGCGGGCAGCGCGCGTCACTGGGCCTGGGCCGGGTGGCGTTGTTCGGCGTCAGCTACGGCGCGTTCCTGGCGCTGCTGGCAGCGGGAACAGCGCCGGAGCGGGTGGCTCGGGTGGCGGCCGTGTCACCGTTCCTGTCGGGAGCACGACTGCAGGCGGAGGCCGGACCCGCGGTGCAAGGTCTCGCCGAGCGGATGGGCGCGGCCGAGGAGCCTGCCGACGGGCGCGGCCCCCGGGACGTCCTGCTGCTCTGTCATCGGCTGACGTCCGAGTTGCTGATCGTGCACGGCGACGCGGACGATGTCGTGCCGGTCACCCAGTCCCGTTTGCTGCGGCAGGAGTTGCTGCGGATCGGCCGGGTCGAGGGGAGCGACTTCCAGTACGTCGAGGCAGCGGGCGCGGGGCACGAGGTCCTGGCCGAGGAGGGTGCGCCGCTGCTGCAGGAGTTGCTGGCGGGTTTCTTGCGTAGTGCGCGCCCGACGTGAATCGAGCCGAAGGTTTTACTAGGGTTGAAACACAAGTGCGGTAACGCACTCGTCGCAGTAGAGCAGTAGAGCAGTAGAGCAGTAGAGCAGTAGAGCAGTAGAGCAAGTGCAGTACAGCAGTAGTGAACGTGTACGACGACGATGAGCAAACGGAGAAGACAACTCTCATGTCTGATGCCCTCACCGACATCAATGAGAACGGCGCCGAGGAGGACGCCCACGGGCGTCACCGGGGCCACCTGTCCGAGAGCGAGGTCAAGGAGAACAGCAGCCAGGGCAACCCCGCGACACACGGCCGCCACCGCCGCGCGGAGTAACCGGGCCACACAGCTCAGGGCGCGGGGTTCCACCGGGTTTCCGGCGAGGCTCCGCGCCCTGCATGTGGCAGTGCAGTGCTCAGACCTCGTGCTTCAGGCCCAGCACGGCCATGTTGGCGAAGCCGTCACCGGGCCGCCGCTCCGCGTAGAACGGCGACATCAGCTCGTCGAGCTCACCGGGGGTGAAGGCCTCCTTCGCCGTGTCGAACTTGGCCAGCACCGGCGGCGCGCCGAGGACCGCGACCATGCCGCCATGGACCACGAAGCACTGCCCGTTGACGTTGCCAGCCGCCGGGGACGCCAGATAGGCAACCAGCGGGGAGACGTGTTCCGGGGCCAGGGGGTCGATCCCGTTGCCCGGAGCGGACATCGAGCCGGTGAAGACGTCCTCCGTCATCCGCGTCCGGGCGCGCGGGCAGATGACGTTGGCGGTGACGCCGTAACGCGCCAGCGCCGAGGCGGAACTGGTGGTGAGCCCGACGATTCCGCCCTTCGCCGCCGCGTAGTTGGGCTGCCCCGCCGAACCCGCGACGAAGGCCTCGGACGAGGTGTTGACGATCCGTCCGTAGACCGGAGCGCCGGCCGCCTTGCTGCGGTCGCGCCAATGGGCGGCGGCGAAACGGGTGGTGGCGAAATGCCCCTTGAGGTGGACGTGGATGACCGAGTCCCACTCCTCCTCGCTCATCGAGAAGACCATCCGGTCGCGGAGGATCCCGGCGTTGTTGACCAGGATGTCCAACTGCCCGTAGGTCTCGACCGCCAGGTCGACCAGCGCCTCGGCCGCGGCCAGGTGGGCGACGTCACCGTAGTGGGCGACGGCGTGGCCGCCCAGGGCGAGGATCTCGGCCACGGTCTCATCCGCAGGCGCCGCCGAGGCTCCTCCGCTGCCGTCCCGGCCGGGCGCACCGAAGTCGTTGACGACGACGTTGGCGCCCGCGCGGGCGAGTTCCAGCGCCTCGGCGCGGCCGAGACCCCGGCCCGCGCCGGTGACGATCGCGGTGAGGCCTTGCAGAGAGGTGGTCATCCGTTGACTCCCGGTCGATGAGCAAGGTTCGGATCGATGAGCGAGGTTCGGATCGGAGGAGAGCAGAACAGGGGGCTGTCTGAAGCCGGTCAGCCCAGGTCGATGACGGTGCGCAGGGCCTCGCCCGTGCGCATCTGCTGGAGCGCGTCGTTGATGGCCTCGAGTCGGACATGGTGGGTGACCATGCCTTCGAGGTCGAGTCGCCCGGCCCGCCACAGCTCGATGACCGTGCGGTAGGTGGCGAGTACGTCCGAACCCCCGTAGAGGGACGGCAGGATGCGCTTCTCGTTGAAGAACAGCTCGAACATGTTGAACTGCGCCATGTCGTCCATCGCGCCCGCGCCGACGACGACCAGCGCGCCGCCGCGCCGGGTGGCGTCGTAGGCGGTGCGGACGGTGGCGGACCGGCCGACGACCTCGAAGGCGTAGTCGAAGCCCTCACCACCGGTGATCCGGTTCTTGGCCTCGTCGAGCTGGTCGGGGTGGACCGCCTCGGTCGCACCGAAGCGCAGCGCCCACTCGCGGCGTCCGGCGACCGGGTCGACGGCGAGGATCTGGGCCGCGCCCGCGACCTTCGCGCCCTGGATCGCGGCGATGCCCACGCCACCGCAGCCGACCACCACGACCGACGAGCCCGGTTCCACCTTGGCGGTGTTGATGGCCGCGCCGACACCGGTGGTGACCCCGCAGCCGATCAGCGCGGCGACCTCGTAGGGGACGTCGTCGGGGATCTTGAACGCGCACCCGGCCGCGATGACGCTCTCCTCGGCGAAGGTGCCGGTGGCCGAGAAGCCGAAGATGTCCTTGCCCTGGTGGGTGTAGCTGGGCGTGCCCATGTTCATGAACGCGGCCAGGCACAGGTTGCCCTCGCCGCGCTTGCACGCGGCGCAGTTGCCGCACGGCGGCATCCAGCAGACGATGACCCGGTCGCCCACGGCCAGGCCCTCGACGCCCTCGCCGACTTCGGTGACCTCGCCCGCGCCCTCGTGCCCGGGCACGAACGGCGCGGGCTGCGGCAGCACGCCGCTCATCGCGGACAGGTCGGAGTGGCACAGGCTGGCGGCCTTCATCCGGACCCGGACCTTGCCCGGTCCGGTGGCCGGGACGTCGACGCCCTCGTGGACCTCGAGTTTCTCCTGACCGGTCTCGTGCAGTACCGCTGCGCGCATCTTCGGGCTCCTCGGTCGTTGCAGTGCGGGGTCGTTGCAGTGCGCGAATCGCTGTGAACGAAGTCGAAAGCGGGTGACGGAACGCCTGTGTCCGTCAGGGCTGGTAGGTGACGACCGTGTCGGCCAGGACGGGGGCGTCGTCGCGCTCGACGCTGGTCGCGCTCACCAGCAGCCGGTTGCCGGACTCCTCCCAGATGCGGACGCGCAGCGTCTCACCCGGGAAGAAGATCCCGGCGAAGCGGGTGCCGTAGCTGCGGACCCGGGTCGCGTCGCCGCCGAGGACGGTGTCCACGACCGCCTTGAGGGTGACTCCGTAGGAGCAGAGCCCGTGCAGGATGGGGCGGTCGAAGCCGGCCAGCTTGGCGAAGTCGGGGTCGGCGTGGAGCGGGTTCCAGTCGCCGGAGAGCCGGTAGAGCAACGCCTGGTCGTGCCGGACCGGCACCTCGCGCTGGTAGTCCGCCCCGCGCTCCGGCAAGGTGACCCGCGCGCTCTCGCCGCGCTCTCCGCCGAAGCCGCCCTCGCCGCGCACGAAGATCTCGGTGTCGCAGGTGTAGAGGCGACCGTCCGCGTCGGCAGCCTCGCTGCGCATGACCAGGACGGCAGCCTTGCCCTTGTCGTAGATCGCGGCGAGCGAGCTGGTGAGCGTCGCCTTGCCGACGGCCGGGACGGGACGGTGCAGTTCGATCCGCTGGCCGCCGTGGAGGACCTGGGCGAGGTTGATGTCCAGCCCCGGAAGGTTGAAGGCACCCGCCTTGGCCAGTCCGCCGCCCGCAACGGTGACGAAGCTGGGGATGACCTGGAGATCCTTCTCGTAGGTGAAGCGCAGCTCGTCCGGGTCGGTGGCGGGACGCTGCGCGCCGGCGCCGATGCCCAGGTGGTAGAGGATGACGTCCTTGTGGTCCCAGGCGAGGTCGGTGGTGCGCGCGGGCGCGGCCAGCGCCACTGCGGGATCGATGGGCATTGCGGATGCCTTTCTCTGTCGCCGTCTCTCTGTCGCCGTGTCTCTGTGGCGGTGTCTCTGTGGCGGTGTCGCTCTCTGGCTGTCGCTCTGTCGTCCCACACCATGTCGCCCGGCAGCCGTCGCTGTTGTTGCCGGGGACTGGGAGACCCCGGCGCGACCGTCCGCACCGTCGGCCGCGCCGGGGTCGATCGACGCGGGCTCCGGCAGTCGTCGTCCTGCCGGTCCCGCGGGCTGGGCGTACCTATCCGTGTTCAATCAAGTATCAGTGGGCTAGAACAAGTTCTAGCGCATCGCAGTGGAGTTGAGAACGCTCCGGCACGGCCTTGTCGGTGCGATTCCCCCGCCGACCGCGTCACTTCCGCAGCAGGGTGACCACTGCGGCTCCCCCGAGGCCGATGTTGTGCGCCAGGCCGACCCGGGCCCCGGCGACCTGGCGGCCCTCCGCCTGGCCGCGCAGCTGCCAGACCAGCTCGGCGGCCTGGGCCAGGCCGGTCGCGCCCAGCGGGTGGCCCTTGGAGATCAGACCGCCCGACGGGTTGACCACCCAGCGCCCGCCGTACGTGGTCGCGCCGTCGGCGACGAGCTTGCCGCTCTCTCCGTCCGCGCACATGCCCAGCGCCTCGTACGTCAGCAACTCGTTGACGGAGAAGCAGTCGTGCAGCTCGATCACGTCGACGTCCTCGATCCCGAGGCCCGACTGCTCGAAGACGGCCCGGCCCGCCTCCCGCGACATCGGCTTGCCGACCACGTCGATGCAGGAGCCGGAGGCGAAACTCTCCTCGGTGTCGGTGGTCATCGCCTGGGCGACGATCTCCACGGCCCGGTCCTCCAGTCCGTGCTCGCGCACGAACCGCCCGCTGGCCACGACGGCCGCGGCGGAGCCGTCGGAGGTCGGCGAGCACTGGTACTTGGTCAGCGGCTCGTGGATGGTGCGCGCCTCCAGCACCTGCTCCAGCGAGTAGGCGTCGCGGAACTGGGCGCGTGGATTGGCCGTCGAGTGACGGTGGTTCTTCACCCCGACCAGGGCGAGCTGTTCGGCGGTCGTGCCGTAGCGCTCCATGTGTTCGCGCGCGGCGTTACCGAAGATCTGCGCGGTGGGCGGAGTCCGCTCGAAGCCGTGCTTGGCGGCCATGATGCCGTAGTGCCGGGCGACCGGACTGACCGCGAAGCCGTCCGCGCCGCTGCCGCCGCCGAGCGCGCCCTTGCTCATCTTCTCGAAGCCGAGCGCCAGCACGCAGTCGTTGAGGCCGCCCGCCACGAACTGACGCGCCATCATCAGCGCGGTCGAGCCGGTGGCGCAGTTGTTGTTGACGTTGTAGACCGGGATACCGGTCAACCCCACCTCGTAGACAGCCCGTTGTCCGGCCGTGGACTGCTGGTGGCAGTAGCCGACGGCGGCCTGCTCGACCAGGTCGTAGCCGATGCCGGCGTCCGCGAGCGCGGCCTCGCCGGCCTCCTTGGCCATGTCCCAGTACTGCCAGTCCCGGGTCTCCGGTTTCTCGAAACGGGTCATGCCGACGCCGACGAGGAACACCTTCTCGGTCATGCGCCACTCCTGTTCTGGGAGACGTGGTGCGTGGGTGCGGGCCTGGGTGCCGGTGCCGGTGCGGATGCGGATGCGGGCACGGATGCGGGCACGGATACCGGTTCCGGGTCGCGTGGCAGGCCGAGGATCCGCTCGGCCACCACGTTGAGCTGGACCTGCGTGGTGCCGCCCGCGATGGTGAGGCAGCGCGCCATCAGCACCGCGTGCCCGGCCTCACGTCCGAGACCCTCGTACACGGCCCCCGACGCCCCGCACAGTTCCAGCGCGCACGCGGCGACGCGCTGCGCGTGCGGGGCCGACACCAGCTTGCGGACGCTGCCACCCGCGCCGGGGTCGAGGCCGTCCAGCGCGGTGAGCGCGGTCCGCAGGTCGATGCAGGTCAGCACGTGCTCGTCGGCGGCGATCCGACCGAGCGCGACCGGATCGGCGACCAGGTCGCCGCCGTGGGCGTGCAGCAGTCGCCGGACGGCGGGCCCGGTGGGGCTGGAGTCGGCCATGTGGACCCGCTCGTTGCCGAGCGTGTGCCGGGCGACCTTCCACCCCTCGTCGACCGCACCGACCACGGCGTCGGCGGGCAGCCGGACGTCGTCGAGGAAGATCTCGTTGAAGACCGCGTCGCCGGTCAGTTCGCGCAGCGGGCGGATCTCGATGCCCTGGGTACGGCGCAGGTCCACCACGAAGTAGGTGAGACCCTTGTGCTTCGGCTTCTCCGGCGAGGTACGGGCCAGCAGGATGCCGTAGTCGGCCGTGCGGGCGCTGGAGGTCCACACCTTCTGCCCGTCCACACGCCAACTCCCGTCCTCCTGGCGGACGGCGCGGGTGCGCAGCGAGGCGAGGTCGGATCCGGCCTCGGGTTCGGAGAAGAGCTGACACCAGGTGATGTCACCACGCAGGGTCGGCATCAGCAGGCGCTCGCGCTGGGCCTCGGTGCCGTGGGCGACGAGGGAGGGGACGATCCAGTTGCCGATGGTCAGGTCCGGCAGCCGGACGTCGGCCGCGCGCAGCTCCTGTTCGACGACGAGTTGGCGCAGCGGGCTCGCGCCGAGGCCGTAGGGCTGCGGCAGATGGGCCGCGGCCCAGCCTCCGGGGGCGAGGCGGCGGCGCTGCTCGGCCGGTTCGAGGCCCGCCACGGAGGCTGCGGCGGCGCGGGCCTCGGCGCGGAACTCCTCGGCCTCGGCCGGAAGTTCCAGCTCCGGCCGCCACTCCCCCGGCTGCGCTGCCCCAGCCTCGGTGACCGCTCGCCACAGCGCCGATTCGCCGCCCTGTAGTTGACGAAGCGTCAGAGCGCGACGCAGGCGCAGGTGGGCGTCGTGCTCCCAGGTGAAGCCGATACCGCCCAGGATCTGGATGCAGTCCTCGGCGTTGGCGCAGGCCGCGTCGACGGCGAGGGCGAGCGCCACGGCGGCGGTGAGCGGCGAGGGTTCGCGCGCCGCGGCCCAGGTCGCGGCGGCGGCCTTCTCGGCGCGGACCAGCAGCCCCGCACAGAGGTGCTTGACCGCCTGGAACTGGCCGATCGGGCGCCCGAACTGCTCACGCACCTTGGCATGTTCGACGGCGGTCTCCACCGCCCAGCGGGCCAGCCCGCAGGCCTCGGCGGCGAACAGGACGGACGCGACCGCGTCGGAGGCAACCGCGTCGGGCGCGACCACGTCGGAGGCAGCGGCGCCGGAGCCGTCGCCCACCGCCGCCACAGGCTCGGCGGCGGCGCCCTCGAAGTCCACCCGGGCCAGGCCGCGGGTGAGGTCGAGCGCCGTCAGCGGGGTGATCCGGACCTCGTCCGCATCGACCGTGTACCAGCCGCCCCCGGCACGGACGAGCAGCAGGTCGGCCTCCGCCGCGCCCAGCACGGGCGTGGCCGTGCCGCTGATCCGGCCGTCGGCCACGCGGAGCGGACCACCGCGGACCACGGCTGCGGTGAGCCCGCCTTCGGCAAGGGAGGCAAGGCGGGCGTCACCCGACGGGGCCAGCAGTGCGGACGCCAGCACGGTGGGCAGATACGCGCCGGGCAGCACCGCCCGGCCCGTCTCCTCCACCACGACCGCCAGGTCGAGCAGGCCGCCTCCACCTCCGCCGACCGACTCGGCGAGGTGGAGACCGAGCATCCCCTGCTCGGCCAACCCCTTCCACCACAAGGGCCGAACGGTCCCCACCGCACCCGGCCCCTCCGCCAGCGCGCCCCTGACCACCTCACCGGAGACATCCCGCTCCAGTCGGCGACGCACCGAGGCCCGTAGCTCCCGGTGCTCCTCGCTGATCCCGATGGCCATCCACGCCCCTTCCCGGAACTGACGTGCCGTCAGATTAGAACCTGTTCCAGTAATTGGGAAGAGCAGAGCGGGAAGGCTCCAGGGAGACCTCTTTCGCGCGGCCGTCGGCCTACGGCATGATCTGCCGCCGTGACCACCCCTGTGACCAGCACCGCTGCCGCCTGCCCGGACTGCGGCGGCACGCTCACCGACGACGAGCGGTTCACCCGCTGGTGTCCCGCCTGCCGCTGGAACGCCCTGCCGAGCACTGGGCAGCCCAAAGCCTCCGACGCTGCTCCGAGCAGTCGTCGGCGACTCACCGGCCGGCTCGACCGCAACGCGGAGGAACGGCTCTTCACCGAGGTCGGCACAGCCGCCGCCGAAGGCAGGACGCTGCGGCCCACCATGTCCGCAAACTGGTGCGCCGCCGCGGTGTTGGCCCTACCCGTACACCTGGTCACCTTCGCCCTGCTCGCCCTTGGTTGCTGGCTGCTGACCTTCGGCACCTGGATCGCCGACGCCTTCGGCGTCGCGGTGGTCCTGATCGCGGTCTTCCTCCGCCCCAGACTGGGCCGCTTCTCCCGCGTGCTGAAGAGCGCGCCGACGCCGGGCCGCGAACGGGCCCCGGAGCTCTGGGCGTTGGCCGACTCCGTCGCCGACCGGCTCGGAACACGGCGCGCCGACGCGATCCTGCTCAACGCCTCCTTCAACGCGAGCTACCGCCGCGCCGGGCTGCGACGCCGGGTGGTGCTGACGATCGGAGTGCCGCTCTGGTACTCGCTCGAACCGCAGGAGCGCGTCGCACTGTTGGCCCACGAGTTCGGCCACGGGGCCAACGGCGATGCCACCAGCGGATTCTGGCTCGGCACCGCGCTGGTCTCCCTCGCACAGTGGTACGAGATGCTGCTGCCCGGACGCCGGTTGAGCGGTGGCCGCAGCGCGGGAGGCGGTCTCGCCGTGGCCGGCGAGGCGCTCGCCCAGGTGGTGATGTTCGCGGTCCGCGGCCTGGTCGTGCTCTGGTTCCGGCTGCTGGAACGGTTCACCCTCGCGGACAGCCGCCGGGCGGAGTACCTGGCGGACGGCTTCGCGGTCCGCCTCGCCGGAGCGGACGGAGCAGCGGGACTGCTCGGGGCGCTCACGCTGCAGTCGGCGTACTGGCACGTCGTCCATCAGCGCACGGTCGCGGCTCGGTGGGTACCGAGTGGACGCGGCGCGAAGGCCCCGGCGAAGACGGAGACGCAGGAGGGCCCGGAGACCCTCTGGGCCGAACTCCAGGAGTACGTCCGGTCGATCCCCGAGACGGAGCGCACCCGGCGGATCGTCGCCGACGAGCTGAGCGACACCGTCGCGGACGGCAGCCACCCGCCGACCCACCTCCGGGTCGGGTACGTGCGCGCCTTCCCCGACGCTCCGGCAGAGCTGGCGCCGTCGGCCGAGACCTGGGACGCGATCGCGAGCGAGTTGCGGCCTTTTGCGAACCGGTTGGCCGCCCACGTCCTCGACAGCTGAGCTCGACCGCCGAGCAGGCCAACGCTGCGCACCGCCCGTATCCGGCGGAAGTGACCCGCCGGTAAGGTGACCCGCTATGGACGCGACCTCGCAGGCCACAGAGATGGCGCAGACGTCAACGACGGCCCCGACGGCGCCGCAGCTCGACCCGGCGCGGCCGATTGAGGCGGTGCCGGATGAGGCGGTGCTCGCCGCGTTCGAGGCGGCCACCGGGTTCATGCCGGTCGACGAGGGCCTCGCCCTCTACGCGGCGGCGGTGGACGCGGTGACCCGGACCGGGCTGCCGCTGCTGGAGGTCGGCACCTACTGCGGCCGGTCGACGATCCTGCTCGCCGAGGCGGCGCGGCTAGGGGGCGGCGTGGCCGTCACCGTCGACCATCACCGCGGGTCCGAGGAGCAGCAGCCGGGTTGGGAGTACCACGACGCGACGCTGGTCGACCCGGAGATCGGCCTGATGGACACCCTGCCCCGGTTCCGCCGCACCCTGCACGCGGCCGGGCTGGAGCCGTACGTCGTGGCCCTGGTCGGGCGGTCGCCGCAGCTGGCCGCGCTCTGGGGCAGGCCGCTCGGGCTGGTCTTCGTCGACGGCGGACACACCGACGAGCACGCGACCGGCGACTACGACGGGTGGGTCCCGCACCTGGCACCCGAGGGCCTGCTGGTGATCCACGACATCTTCCCGGACCCGGCCGACGGCGGTCAGGCGCCGTACCGGATCTACCTGCGCGCTCTTGCCGACGGCTTCGAGGAGATCTCCGTCACCGGCTCACTGCGCGTGCTGCGACGCGGCTGACAGGCCGAACCGGCTGGAGCGGCTGGATCGGCCGCACCGACCACGCACGCCACCCGGACAGAACGCCCTAAAGCGCACGGACCGTTCTGTTCCGGCGGACCCGTCCGGACCGGCCCAGAACGGGACCACGACCGTCGGGAAGATCCGCCGCGCCCACGAACCGGTTCGATACGGTGGCCGCCATCGAACCGGGAACGAGGTGGCGCGTGAGCGAGCAGGACAACCCCGCACCCGCGGTGTGGGACCCGACAGCGCGGGGCGGAGCGGGCGGCTGGGTCCGCCGCGGCAACGGCGGAACCGCACCGACGCAGCAACCCCAGCAGCCACCTCAGCCGTCCCAGCCTCCCCAGCCTCCCCAGCCACGTCAGCCGTCCCAGCCCCAGCAGTCCCCACTGCCGCCCCGGCCGCAGACGGCTGCCGCGAGCTCCTCGGCGGACGAGGAACCGACCGAACTGCTGCCGCCCGTTCGGGAGCTGGACCAGCCGATGGTCCGCCCCTACGCGCCGACCGCGGCCCCGTCGTACCCGCCGCCTCCACCCCAGGACCCGCCCCAGAACCCGGACCCGGGCGCGCATCCGGCGCCCCCGTCGTACCCGCCGCCCTACCCGCCTCAGCCCGCACAGCCGCCCACGTACCCGCCGTCCTACCCGACGACAGCGCCTCAGCAGCCGTACGCGCAGCACCACCAGCCCTTTCAGTCCCCCTACCGCCAGCCTGACCGCCGGCCCCACGACCCGCCGGGCTTCGAGCCCTACGGGACGACGGCCACCGACGACGGTCCCGCTCCCCGGTCGCGCATGCCGCTGCTGGTCGCGGCGGTCATCGTCGGCGCCGCCGTGCTCGGCGTCGGCGCGGTGTGGGCGCTCGGGCTCGGCTCGTCGTCGGGATCGAGCAGCCGGGCCGCCGGGTCCGCCTCGTCGGCCACGCCCGCCGGTTCCGGCCCGGCCGCCACCGGCGGGTCCGGGGCGGCGTCGCCGTCAGGAAGCGCCTCCGCGAGCGCGAGCGGGAACGCCCGGACGCAGGCGCAGGCCGTGGACGGGCTGTTGAACGAGAGCAACTCCGACCGCAACCAGGTGGTCTCCGCCGTGCAGTCGGTGGCGGCCTGCAGCAGCCCGGCGTCCGTCGCCGCCGCGCAGTCCTCGCTCCAGCAGGCCGCCGCCGACCGGCAGAACCTGATCAGCAAGCTCGGGCAGCTCAACGTCTCCGCCCTCCCCAACGGGACCGCGTTGCAGCAGCTGCTCACCAAGGCCGAGAACGAGTCGCTCAGCGCGGACCAGGGCTACGCCTCCTGGGCCGGCGCGATGGCCAATGGCGGCTGCCAGCCCAACAAGGTGACGCAGACCTCGGACTATCAGGCCGCGGGCGCCAGCAGCGCCCAGGCCACGACCGACAAGAAGGCGTTCGTGTTGCAATGGGACCCGATCGCCAGCCAGTACGGACTCCACCCCTGGACCGAGAATGAACTCTGACCATCACGACGACGACCCCGCGCCGCTCCGGCGGCGCTCCAAGGCCACCACGCTCGTGCTGGTGCTCTCCGCACTGGTGCCGCTCTGCTTCGCGGGGTGGCTGGGATGGCAGGCCGTCGCCGGGGAGCGCGGCACCGCTGCCACGTCCGGAGCGAAGCCGACGGCGGGCGCGAACGGCGGGAAGCCGTCCAGCGACGGGGCCACGAAGAGCAGTTCCTCCTCCCCGACTTCCACCTCGGCAGGAACCGCGGCGTCCACCGCGGCAGGCAGCACGGGCAAGCCGCTGGCCGGCAAGGTGATCGTGATCGACCCGGGCCACAACCCGAACAACGTGAACCACCCCGACGAGATCAACAGCCTGGTCTTCGTGGGCAACGGCAGCAAGGCCTGCGACACCACCGGCGCCTCGACGGACGCGGGCTACCCCGAGGCGGACTTCACCCTCGACGTGGCCCGCCGGGTCCGCACGCTGCTGGAGGCCGAGGGCGCCAAGGTGATCTTCACCCAGGACGGGAACACCCCGTGGGGCCCGTGCGTGACGCAGCGTGCCGCCGTCGGCAACCAGGCGCACGCGAACGCGGCCATCTCGATCCACGCGGACGGCGCGGGACCGACCGACTACGGCTTCCACGTGATCATGCCCGCCCCGGTCGACCAGGGCAGCGTGGACAACCAGGCCATCGTCGCGCCGTCGCACACCCTGGGCATGGACGTCCGTTCGGCGTTCGCTACGGCGACCGGCGAGCACTACGCCACCTACATCAACGGTGGTCAGGGCTATGACATCCGCAGCGACCTCGGCGGCCTCAACCTCTCCACCGTGCCGAAGGTCTTCATCGAGTGCGCGAACATGCGGGACGCCGCCGACGCCGCCAAGGTCACCTCGGCGAGTTGGCGTCAGCTGGCCGCTCAGGGCATCGCCGACGGACTCAGCGAGTTCGTCCTGCACGAAGGCAACACGTCGGGCTGATACGGTCCTAAACGGTCATGGGTGGTCCGCCCGTATCATCCGTTCGCCGCACCGTACTCGACGACTCACGAGAGGCCTGACTCGGTGAATCTGCGAAGCGTCACCCGGGGAGATGCCGCGCTGGCGGCCTCGGCGCTGCTGCTGTTCGTCTCCTCCTTCTTCACCTTCTACAAGGCGGACGCAGGGCTGTGCCAGACGGCGCCCGGGGGCGGTGGCGTTTGCTCCACCAACGCCTGGAGCGTCGCGCTCTTCCCGCTGCTCCCCAGCGTCTTCCTGCTCGGCGTGGGCGGCGCGGTGCTGGTCCTGTTGGACCGTCTGATCGCGCAGCCGCCACAGGTGTTGAACATTCCGCTGCGCGTCTGGGGCACGGTGCTGACGGTGGCGTCGGCCTGGTCCGCGCTCTGGGCGCTGTTCGGCGGCCCGACGGGCGCGCTGTGGGGGGAGCCGGCGGCGACGTCCGGCCCGCAGCTCGGCGCGTTCCTCGCGCTGCTCTTCTCGCTGCTCACGGTGGTCTTCGCGGTCTCCGGTCCGGTGCTGCCGGCGCTGGTCGTTCCGCTGCTGCCCGAGGCGAAGCCGACGACGCCGGGCGCACCGGGCGCGCCTGGTGCCCCGGGCATGCAGGGCTACGGCGCCCAGCAGCCGCACCTGGGCCACTTCGGCGGCCAGCCGGTCCAGCAGGCCCACCCGGGACAGCCGTTCCACGGCCCGGAGGCGACGCCGGGGCAGACCCCGCCGGCCGGCGCCGGGTACCCGTACGCGCAGCAGCAGCCCCCCGCGCCCTCGCCGCAGCCGGCGACGCTCCGCGAGGCCGCCCCGCACGACGCACCGCCGCCCCGTGAGCGCGGTGGCCGCACCTTCCGCCTCAAGCCGGAACCGGGCGCGCTCAAGCCGGAGCAGGGAGCGCAGGCCCAACCCGGCCCGCAGGGCCAGGCGTCCACCCCGGCACCGGCAGCCTCTGCTGCGCAGGCGCCCGGGCAGACGTCCGGGCAGGCGCACGGACAGGTCGGGGCTCCCGCTGCTGCCGCCGCCCCGGCGGGTGCTGTCGCCGCCGCCGCGACGCCTGCGCCGCCGTCCTTCTCGCCGTTCTGGTTCGCGGTCCCGGCTGCGCGTCCGCTGGCTCCCGAAGACCACCCGAGCGGCCCGTCGGTCGGCGAACTGGTGCCCGGCACCTGGTACCTGGCCATCGCCCAGCGCGGCGAGGCGCTGCTGACGCAGACCCAGGAGGGCAAGCGCGGCCTGCTCAAGGACACCTCGGGCATCCAGCGCGGCTGATCCCGGAGACCCGACCAGGGGCTGACAACTCAGCGCCCATTGTCACCTGCGGACCCCCACGTTAATCTGACGCTCCGTCAGTTTACCGTGGGGGTTTCGTCATGCGCCTCGGTCTGGTCCTCGGCTACTGGGGCGCAGCGCCCACGCCGGGCTTCGTCGAACTGGCCCAGGAGGCCGAACGGCTCGGCTTCGACTCGGTGTGGACCGCGGAGTCCTGGGGCTCGGACGTGTTCACCCCGCTCACCTGGATCGCCGCGCACACCAGCCGGATCCGGCTCGGCACCGGCATCGCCCAACTCGCCGCGCGCACGCCCACGGCCACCGCGATGCACGCGATGACCCTGGACCACCTCTCCGGCGGCCGGATGCTGCTCGGACTCGGCCTCTCCGGCCCGCAGGTCGTCGAGGGCTGGTACGGACGGCCGTTCCCGCGTTCGCCGCTCACGGCGGTGCGCGAGTACGTGGACGTGATCCGCCAAGTCCTGCGCCGCGAGAGGCCGGTGACGCTGGAGGGCCGCTACCACGCCCACCCCTACGCGGGCCCGGACGGCACCGGGCTGGGCAAGCCGCTCAAGCCGATCCTGCACCCGCTGCGGGCCGAACTCCTCATCCTGCTGGGCGCGGAGGGCCCCAAGAACATCGCCCAGACGGCCAGGATCGCCGACGGCTGGCTGCCGCTGTACTGGTCCCCCGAGCGCGCCGACCTCTACGCCGAGCCGCTGGCCGCGGCGCGGCCCGGTTTCATGGTGGCGCCGATGGTCCACGCACGCGTCTGCGAGGACGTCGAGGAGGGCCTGGCGCCGATCCGGGCCATGCTGGCCTTCTACGTCGGCGGGATGGGCGCGCAGTCGCGCAACTTCCATGCCGACCTGATGGCCCGGATGGGCTTCGAGGCGGAGGCCCGGCGGATCCAGGAGCTGTTCCTCTCGGGCCGCCGCGACGAGGCGATCGCGGCGGTCCCGACCGCGTTCGCGGACGAGATCAGCCTGGTCGGCCCGCGCGAGCGGATCGCCGACCGCCTCGCCGCTTGGCACGCCTCCCCGGTCACCGACCTGCTGGTCACCTCACGCGACCCGCTGACGCTGCGCACCCTGGCCGAACTGCTCCTCTGAACCTGAACCGCAGTGCGTCAGTCGAGCGTCAGGCCGGTGCGCCAGAGGGCGTGGACGCGCGGGTCGCCGAACCGTTCCGGGCCCGGAGTACCTTGCGGCAGACGGCCGTTGAGCCAGAGCATCACGTCCAGCGCGGTACCGCGGACGGCGGCGTCGGCCTTGGCGTGGCCGTGTTCGACGGTGAACCCCTCGGGCGTGCGCAGCAGTTGCCACTCCCCCGGCACGTCCGTGCAGTGCAGATGCAGGCTGTCGCCCTCCCCGCCCAGCGCCTCCCGGCCCTTGGCGGCGAGCACGGCGGGCGTGCCGGCGTTGGCGAGCAGCTCGTCGATGTTGTCGGCGGCCAGCTCCGGCTCGGCGACCGGGAGTTCGCCGACCGCCAGCTGGCCGTCGATGCCGTGCACCAGCGACTCGTGCGCGATCCGGCGGCCCCACCAGCAGGTGCTGCCGTTGCCTGCCCAGCCCCACAGCTCCACGCCCGGACCGGCGTCGCGCAGCCGGCCGACGCCGAGCTCGACGGCTGCGAGCAGCCACTGCGCCGCGGCGTCGTCCGACATCTCCCGGTCCGGGACCTCGCGCATCCGCACCGGTTCCTGGGCCTTGCGGCCGACGATCTCGCCGATCCAGCGGTAGACCATGCCCGTATGGAAGGCCAGGTCGCGCAGGGTCCACTCGGGGCAACTCGGCACGGGCGCGGTCAGCCCGTCCGGCCCGACGCGGGTGACGATCTCGGCCAGCCGACGGCCGTTGTCCTCGGCGGCGTCGAGGTAGCGCTCATGTGACAGCCAGTCCATTGCCATGGCACGGACGCTAACAGGCCCGCGGCTCACCGTCATGCGGGTAGTTCCGCGGGCCTGCTGGGGGCCATCCGAGCGCCCCAGGCCTGGTTGCCGGGTGCGTCGAGTCAGGCCTCGCGGACGGTCGCGCAGCAGTCGGCGGTCAGGCCGGAGGGGAGTTCCTCCCCGCCGAAGACCGAGACGGTCGCCTCGTCGCCGCCGAGGGCGGCGACGGCGAGCAGCAGCGCGCCGGCCGTCCAGGTGGTGCGCTCCTCCGGCCAGACGGCGTCGTCCTCGAAGACGTAGCCGGTCCAGTAGCCGCCGCTGTCGTGGCGCAGGTGCTGGATGGACTTGAGGATCTCCACCGCCCGCGTCGACTCGCCCACCGCCCAGAGCGCCAGCGCCAGTTCGGCGCTCTCGCCACCGGTCACCCACGGGCGGTCGGAGACGCAGCGGACGCCGAGTCCGGGGACGACGAAGCGGTTCCAGTCGCGGTCCAGCCGCTCGCGGGCCGCCTCGCCGCGCAGCGCCGTGCCGAGGACGGGGTAGTACCAGTCCATCGAGTAGCGGTCCTTGTCGAGGAACCGCTCCGGGTGACAGGCGACCGCGTGGCCGAGTTGACCTGCCGCCAGTTCCCAGTCGGGCTGCGGCTCTTCGAGGTACTCGGCGATGGCCAACGCGCAGCGCAGCGCGTGGTGGACGCTGGAACAACCGGTCAGCAGCGCCTCGTCGGGCGCACCCCCGTCCTCCTCGCGCCGCCAGGAGACGGTGCCGTCCGCACGGCCGAGACCGAGGACGAAGGTGACGGCCCGGATGACGGTGGGCCAGATCTCCTCCAGGAAGGCGTCGTCGCCCGTGGAGAGGTGGTGGTGCCAGGCCCCGACGGCGACGTAGGCGCAGAAGTTGGACTCCCGGCTGCGGTCGCTGGGTTCGCCCTCCCGGTAGGCGGAGAACCAGGAGCCGTCCGGATTCTGACTCCGCATCAGCCAGCGGTAGGCCGCTTCCGCCGCCGCCTGCTCGCCGGCGACGTCCAGCGCCATGGCGGCCTCGACGTGGTCCCACGGGTCCAGATGCCCTCCGGTGAACCACGGGATGGCCCCGTCCGGGCGCTGCTCGGCCAGGATGCTGCGGACGGTGACCTCGGCCTGCTCGGCCGTCAGCACACCGTCCAGGATCAGCGTCCTCACTCGCCCACCTCGAACGACGCACTTTCCCCGGTGCGGGGCTTGGTCGCGTAGGCGACGAAGCTCTTGCCGATCGCCGGGTTGAGCGCCTTCTCGGTCCAGCGGGTCAGCTTCCCGACGACCGGCGCGCCCACGATGTCCCACACCAGCAGCTGGTGGTAGGCGCGGACCGGCAGCGCCTTGTCGTTGTCGACGCCGACCGCGCACTTGATCCACCAGTACGGCGAGTGCAGCGCGTGGGCGTGGTGGGTGCCGTAGGGGTCGAGCCCCGCGCCGCGCATCTTCTCCAGCAGCTCGTCGCCGCGGTAGATGCGGATGTGGCCGCCCTCGACCTCGTGGTAGGCGTCGGAGAGCGCCCAGCAGATCTGCTCGGGCAGCCAGCGCGGCACCGTGATCGCGATCGAGCCGCCCGGCTTGAGCACGCGGACCATCTCGGCCAACACGCCCTTGTCGTCCGGGATGTGCTCCATCACCTCGGAGATGATGATCTTGTCGAAGCTGTCGTCGGGGAAGGGCAGCGAGAGCGCGTCGCCCTCCACCGCGATCGCGGACGCGCCGGGAGGAGCCTCGCCCTCCAGGTCCATCGCCGCGAACCAGCGCCGCACCTCGCGGATCTCCTCCGCGTTCTGGTCGAGCGCCACCACCCGGCCGCCGCGCCGGTAGACCTCGAAGGCGTGGCGTCCTCCGCCGCAGCCGAGGTCGAGCACCCGGTCGCCTGGCGCGATGGGGAAGCGGGAGAAGTCGACGGTCAGCACGGCCGGGGCTCCTTAGGGTTGCGGGAACTGCGAGCTGCGGTCCAGGAGTGGCGCACAGTGCAGAGAAGTGGCGGAGGAGTTCGGAAAGTTCAGGGAGCCGGAGCGGGCCGGCAGGAAGCTCAGACGTAGCGCCAGCCCGCACCCGCGCGGGCGTGCTGCCCGATACCGGTCGCGATCGCCTCGCGGTAGCGCTCGACGGTCAGTTCGGCCGCGCGGCGCCAGGTGAAGCGGGAGAGGACGCGGGCGCGTCCGGCCGCGCCGATCCGGGCGCGCAGCTCGGGCTCGTCCAGCAGCCGGCCGAGGGCGGCGGCCAGCGCGCCCGGGTCGCCCGGCGGAACGGCCAGGCAGGTCTCCCCGTCCGGACCGGCGACCTCCGGGATCGCGCCTCCGGTGGTGGCGACCAGCGGCGTGCCGGTGGCCATCGCCTCGGCGGCGGGCAGCGAGAAGCCCTCGTAGAGGGACGGCACGCAGGCCACCTGGGCGCTGCGGACCAGGTCGACGAAGGCCGCGTCGTCGATGCCGCCGCGGAACTCGACCGCGCCCTCGAGACCGAGCCGCTTGATCGCCTCGGCGACCGGGCCCTCCTCGGGCCGCTTGCCGACCACGACCAGGTGCGCCTCGCGCTCGGTGCGGACCTTGGCCAGCGCCTCGACCAGGTACACCAGGCCCTTGAGTGGCACGTTGGCGCTGGCCGTAGTGACGATCCGCCCCGGAACCTCGGCGACCGACGCGTCCGGCGACCACAGCTCCACGTCCGCGCCGATCGGCACCACGTGGACGCGCTGCGGCGCGACGTCCAGGTGCTCGACTATCTCGCGGGCGGAGCTCTCGGACACCGTCAGCACCGAGTCCAACCGGGCGGCGACGCGGCGCTGCATGCTCGCGAACCGGTACCAGCGCCGGACCGAGAGCCTGCGCGCCCAGCTCGGCGCCGCGGCCAGGTCGAGCTTGCGGTCCACGGTGATCGGGTGGTGGATGGTGGTGACCAGCGGGAAGCCGATCCGGTCCAGACCGAGCAGGCCGTAGCCGAGGGTCTGGTTGTCGTGCACGACGTCGTATCGGCCGCGGTGCAGCGCGAGGTGGCGCCGAGCGCGAAGACTGAAGGTCAGCGGCTCGGGAAAGCCGCCGGTGCGCATGATCGCGGTCTCCAGCACGTCCACCGGCCCGCGGTATTCGGAGAGTCCCGGCGTGCGGAACGGGTCCGGCTCGCGGTAGAGGTCCAGGCTGGCGATCTCGCCGAAGGCCAGCCTGCCCGGACCGGCCGGGTCGATCGCGTCGACATCCAGCACGGGGTAGGGCTGCCCACCGAGCACCCGGACGTCGTGCCCCAGCCGGGCCAGCTCGCGCGAGAGGTGACGGACGTAGACGCCCTGGCCGCCGCAGAACGGGTTGCCCTTGTACGAGAGCAGGGCGATGCGCAGCGGCTCGTCGTGGCTCGCGGTCAACTGGGACCCCTCTCCTGGGTCTCTTGCTTCTCTCCCGTGCCCTCCCCGGGCCGCCTTGGCCAGGGTAATCTAGAACACGTTCCAGCGTGACAGCATGGAGAGAGCACGAAGATTACCGGCCCGTAGCTTTTCCCGGTTTCGCGGGGTGGGGTGATTCGCGCCACGCCTGCCCTGTGCGCCATCATGCGTGGGATCCAGTGGTAGGTACGTAGGAGCTCCCGATGACGACCAGCCCACGGCCGGCGGCGCCACCGCTCACCGAGCGGCAGGAGGCGCGTCGCCGCCGCATCCTGCACACTGCCGCCCAACTGGCGTCGCGCGGCGGGTTCGAGGCGGTTCAGATGCGCGAGGTAGCGGACACGGCGGGCGTCGCGCTGGGGACGCTCTACCGCTACTTCCCCTCCAAGGTGCATCTGCTGGTCGCGACCATGCAGGACCAGCTCCAGCTCTTCCAGGACCAGACGCGCAAGCACCCTGCGGCCGGGGAGGACCCCGGCACGCGGGTCGCGGAGACGCTGATGCGGACCTTCCGCGGGCTCCAGCGGGAACCGCAGCTCGCGGAGGCGATGGTCCGCGCCCTCACCTTCGCGGACCGCTCGGTCAGCGCGGAGGTCGACCAGGTCTCCCGGATCACGGGAGCACTCATTCTCGACGCGATGGGGTTGGACCAGCCGCCCACTCGCGAGCAGTTGGCCGCGGTGCGGGTGATCGAGCACACGTGGCACTCGGCGCTGGTGACCTGGCTGTCGGGGCGGGCGTCGATCGCGCAGGTGCGGATCGACCTTGAGACGGCATGCAAGCTGTTGACGATGGAGTAGACGGATCCCTTGGGCACGCGGGGAAGTTGCACCTCCAGGGGCGCGGGGCCCTGCTTGGCGCCCCTGAGGCATCTGCAACTCAATCCGGGAAGACAGGGTCTCCGGTCTCTGCCAGCTGAATGAGGATCGCCTCCACCGGGCAGCTCTCCGCAGCCGCCAACACCGCCTCGGAAGCGTCGAGCTCGTCCTCCCTGGGGTGCGACTGACGCGCAGCGTCCAAGCGGAACGCTTCCGGCGCGCTGTTCGCGCAGAACCCGCTGCTGATGCAGACGCCGCGGTCGACCTCGACGTGCCACCGATCGCCCATCCGCGCTCAGCCCTCCTCGGGAATCGCGTAGCCCTGCGGCAGGTTGATGGTCTTCTCCTCCAGGAAGCCCGCCAGGCCCTCGGGGCCGAACTCCCGGCCCAGGCCGGAGTTCTTGAAGCCGCCGAACGGGCCGTTGAAGTCCAGGCTGAAGCTGTTGACCGAGAAGGTCCCGGTACGGACCTGCCGCGCGATGTCGACGCCGTGTTCCGCGTCGGCCGCCCAGACACTGCCGGAGAGGCCGTACTCGGAGTCGTTGGCGATCCGGATCGCGTCCGCCTCGTCCTCGTAGGGCAGCAGGCAGACGACCGGGCCGAAGATCTCCTCGCGGGCCACCCGCATCCGGTTGTCGACGGACCCGAGCAGCGTCGGTTCGACGTACCAGCCGCGGGGCTGGGACTCCGGGACGCCGCCGCCGGCGAGGACCTTCGCGCCCTCGTCCTGGCCGATGCGGATGTAGTCGAGGTTGCGCTGCTGCTGTCGCCTCGCGACCAGCGGGCCGATCTGCGTCTCCGCGGCGAGCGGGTCGCCGACGACCAACTCCCCCACCGCCGCCGCCATCTTGTCCGCGATCTCGTCGTAGCGGGAGCGCGGCGCGAGGACGCGGGTCAGGGCGACGCAGGCCTGGCCGTTGTTCATGTAGGAGGAGCCCATGAGGTTGGCGACCGCCGCGTCCAGGTCCGCGTCCGGGAGCAGGATGGCGGCCGACTTGCCGCCCAGCTCCAGGGTGACGCGGGTGAGGTTGCGCGAGGCGACCTCCATGATCCGCTTGCCGGCCGGGACCGAACCGGTGAAGGAGATCTTGTCGATGCCCGGGTGCCCGACCAGGTACTCGCTGACCTCGCGGTCGGCCGGGAGGATGCTGAGCACGCCGTCGGGCAGCCCGGCCTCGGTGGCGATCTCGGCGAGGATGTAGGAGTCCAGTGGGGTCTCCGGCGACGGCTTGAGCACCACCGTGCAGCCCGTGAGCAGCGCGGGCGCCAGCTTCGCCGCCGCGACGAACTGCGGGACGTTCCACGGCACCACGGCCGCGACCACCCCGGCCGGTTCGCGTCGGACGAGGAGCGGGCTGAGCACGCCGCTGCGGTACTCCTCGAACCGGAAGTTCCGGGCGGCGGCGATGGCCGCGTCCCAGATCATCATCGGGCCGTAGGCCTGGGCCAGGATGCTCCACGAGTACGGCGAGCCGTTCTCGGAGCTGATCACGCGGGCGATCTCGTCTGCACGGGCGGCGATGCCGTCCTTGATCCGCTCGCAGACGGCGATCCGCTCGGCCAGGCTCATCCGCGGCCACGGTCCCTCGTCGAACGCCGTCCGGGCGGCGTCGACCGCGCGGTCCACGTCCTCGCGGGAGGCGTGCGGGACCCGGCCGATGACCTCCTCCGTGTGCGGGGAGATCACCTCGATCACCTCGGACCCGGCCGGGGCGACCAGCACGCCGCCGATGTAGAGCTCGCCGTACTCGGTGACGCCACCGGACGCAGCGCTTTCGGTCATCGACCTCTCCCTCCGGAACCCTGTCCCACTCAATGAGAACTGATACCAGTTCTACTTATGGGCAGCAATGGCCATGCAGTAACCTCCCGGATTGGATGCATGGCACAAGGAACCTGTTCCAGTCTCTTGCGCCCGTCCGCCGTTCCGGTGCGTCGAACGAGGAGGCTGCAAGTGCCGCAGGAGCCGCCGCAGGAGAACCCCGACCGCGTGGCCTGGCGCGACCGCGTCCTCCCGCCCGCGCAGGACCTGGGCGGCGGGGTGTGGAGCATCCCCGTACCGATCCCGGACAACCCGCTGCGGTACACGCTCGTCTACCTGCTGGAGAGCGACCGCGGTCCGGTCCTGGTCGACACCGGCTGGGACGACCCGTCCGGACGCGAGATCCTCGCCGCCGGGGTCGCGGCCGCCGGGCACGCGATGTCCGACATCCACGGCATGCTGATCACCCATCACCACCCCGACCACCACGGGCTCTCCGCGCACGTGCGCGAGCTCTCCGGGGCCTGGATCGGCATGCACGCGGCGGAGGCCGCGGTGGTCCGGGCGGTCCGCGACATCCCCTCGGAGGTCTGGATCGGACGGATGACCCGGAGCATGAGGGCGGCTGGGATCCCGCAGGAGCATCTCGACGGCCTGTCCTCCTGGGGCGACGACTCCGAGGGCGGCCCGGCGACGCTCGGCGCGGCCGTCCCCGACCGGGAGCTCGTGCACGGCGAGAGCGCGGGCGTCCCGGGGCGTGAGCTGCGGGTGATGTGGACGCCCGGCCACACGCCGGGCCACGTCTGCCTCTTCCTGGACGAGAAGCCGCGCACCCGGCTGCTCAGCGGCGACCATCTGCTGCCCACGATCACCCCGGTGGTCAGCCTCTATCCGGAGAACCCGCAGGACGAGCCGACCGATCCCCTCGGCGATTTCCTCGACTCCCTGGAGCGGATCGCCGCACTCGCTCCCGAGGAGGTCCTGCCCGCGCACCAGTACCGCTTCACGGACGCGCCGGGCCGGGTCCGCCAGTTG
Source organism: Streptacidiphilus sp. MAP5-3 (assembly GCF_041262505.1). NCBI lineage: Bacteria > Bacillati > Actinomycetota > Actinomycetes > Kitasatosporales > Streptomycetaceae > Streptacidiphilus > Streptacidiphilus sp. MAP5-3. The sequence continues at coordinate 38,787 of NZ_JBGCCL010000016.1, read as the reverse complement.
CTCGACCACCACGCCACGCGGCTGGCCGACCTGCACAGCCAGCTGCGCGACGAACCGCTGACGCTCTGGCAGGCGGCGCAAGGCATGCACTGGAACCGCCCCTGGGAGGAGCTGGGCTTCCTGGCCCGGCACCTGGCCGTCTCGGAGGCGGCGGCGCATTTGCGCAGACTGGTCAAGACGGGCCTGGCGGAAGCGGTCACGGACGAGGAGCCGATCCGCTACCACGCACGGTGAGCGCTAGGGTGTGGCTCGCGGCGTTGCTCCGCGCCGCGATCGGTGCCGCGTTCCATGCTCAGCGAAAGGCCTCACCCGCATGCACTCCGCCCTCCGCCCCGTCGTGACGGCGGCATGTGGTGTCGCCCTGTCGGCGTCCGTCGTGCTCGGCATCGCCGGGCCCGCGCTGGCCGCGCCGATGAACGGCTCGCCGATCTCCCCGACAACCGCCCCTGCGGCTGCGCCCACCACCGCGTCACCGTCCGCTGCGGCCTCCGCGCCCGCTGCGTCCTCCGCCTCCTCTTCGGCGCCGACCGCCACCGCCGGAACCGCCACCAGCCACCCCACCGCGCCGCAGAGCCCGAGCGCCCCCGCGTCGGCGTCCTCCGCCTCCCCGGCCCCAAGCAAGGGCAGCAGCGGCACCTCCCCGTGGCTGTTCTTTGCCGTGGTGCTGATCGCCAGCGTCGGTGCCGGACTCTTCATCAGCTACAGCCGCAGCAAGCGCTCCTGACCCGTCAGAGCAGCTCGGCCGTCTCCAACGCGAAAGCGAACGGCTCGGGCAGTTGCAGCGGCTCCCCGAAGGCCACCGAGACTCCCGACGCGTAGTCCTCCCCGGCGGGGTCGCTGTAGAGCAGCACCCGCGACTCGTCCCGATCGATGATCAGGTACAGCGGGATCGCCGCGCGAGCGTAACAGTGGCGTTTGACCGTCCGGTCGTCGGAGGGCTTGGTGCTGGTCACCTCGACCACCATCGCCACCCCATCGGCATCCATCCAGGACGGCGCTCCACGGAAGATCCGCAGCTCGCGCGGAGCGAAGGTGATGTCGGGAATGACATGGTTCTTGGGGCAACCCCCACCGCTGGGCATGCGGAGCCCCTTCATGCCCGAGGCATCCATGCTCACCTTGGCGTAGGCCTGGATCTGCCGCATCACGGTGCTGATGCAGTCCTCGTGATCCCCGTCGGGCGTCGGAGACACAACGCAGGCGCCTTCGACGAGCTCGGCCTTGCAACCCTCCAGAGTCTCCAGAGCGAGCAAGCCGTCGAACGTCGCAACGCTCACGAGCTGCTGCCTTGTCACAGCAGCTCGCCAGTGTCCAGCACGAAGCCGAACGGCGCCGGCAGCGGCAGCGGCTCGCCGAAGTCGACCGCATAGCGGTCCACGTAGTCATCACCCTTGGGAAGGCTGTGCAGTACGACCTTGCCTTGTTCCCTGTCGACCAGCAGGTAAAGAGGGATGCCGCCACGGCCATAACAGTGGCGCTTCATCACCCGGTCCAGCGATGCTCTGAGGCTGGTGACCTCGACGACCATGGCCACCCCGTCGCAGCGCATCCACGAAGGCGCGCCTCGGAAGAGCCGAAGAGCCCGGGGCGCGAAGGTGATATCGGGAATCGCGTGGTTCTTTGGGCAGGGCCCGCCCCTCGGCAACAACAGCCCCGTGTTCCCGGACTGCTGCATCGGCACGTTCGAATCCCGGTAGACGCGGAACGCGATCTGGTCGATGGCGTCCTGGTGATCCCCGTCCGGCGCGGGCGACACGATGATCTCCCCCTCGATGAGCTCGGCCTTGAAGCCCTCCGGGGTTTCCAGAGCGAGGAAGCTCTCCAGCAGGAGCTCCTCAGGTGTCGGCATCGCCTCGTGCGCCATACAAGCCATGGTCCACCCCCTCGGTGTTCACGACCACCCTTACGCACTGTGGCGGGGCGTGCCGGAGAGTCAGGAAGTCTTCACTCGAACGAGTTCGAAGACAGCTGGGCGTCCAGGATCCGGGCCCAGTGACGCACGATGCGCGCACGGCGGGCGCCGTCGTCGCTGAGGATGTCGGCGAGGCCGAGGCCACGGGCCATGTCCAGGGTGGCCTGGACGGTTTCGCGGACGCCCGGGTGGGACTCGTCCGCGCCGAGGAGGGCGACGGCGGTGTGGTGGGTCTCACGGCCGACGCGGGACTCCAGTTCGAGGACGCGCGGGCGGAGCTGGTCGTCGGTGCTGACCGCGACCCAGAGCTGCAGGGCGGCGCGGAAGAGCGGGCCGGTGTAGAGGTCGACCAGCATCCGCACCACCGCCTCGGTGCGGTTCGGCCCCCGGGCCGGGAGCGCGGCGGCGGCCGACTCCAGCACGGCGTGACGCTGGACCGCGACGTGTTCGACAGCCGCGGTGAACAGGTCCTCGCGGGTCGGGAAGTGGTGCTGGGCCGCGCCCCGCGAGACCCCGGCGCGCTCGGCGACCACGGCCACCGTGCTACCGGTCCAGCCCACCTCGGCGAGGCAGTCGACGGCCGCCTCCAGCAGGCGCTGCCGGGTGACCCTGCTCCGGTCCTGCTTGGGGGCGCGGGCAGGGGTAGAGGCAGGGGCGGGGGCGACTGGTTGTGGCGACACGGCTGATTCCTTTCCGTGCAGAACTCTAGACGCCCCCGCCCGAGCGGACTCGCGGCGTCCGCTCAGTAGGACTGCCGCTCCGCAGGACTGCTGCTCCGCAGGGCTGCCGCTCAGTAGGACTTCGGCAGGCCGAGCGTGTGCTGGGCGACGTAGTTGAGGATCATCTCCCGGCTGACCGGCGCGATCCGCCCGACCCGGACCCCGGCGACCAGCGTCGCCAGGCCGTACTCGGACGTCAGGCCGTTGCCGCCCAGCGTCTGCACCGCCTGGTCCACGCTGCGGACCGCCGCCTCCGCAGCCGCGTACTTGGCCATGTTGGCGGCCTCGCCCGCGCCGAGGTCGTCGCCCGCGTCGTAGAGGAAGGCGGCCTTCTGCATCATCAGCCGGGCCAGCTCCAGCTCGATGCGGACCTGGGCCAGCGGGTGGGCCAGGCCCTGGTGCGCGCCGATGGGCGTCTTCCAGACGGTCCGCTCCTTGGCGTAGTCGACCGCGCGGTCCAGCGCGAACCGGGCCATGCCGGTCGAGTACGCGGCGGCCATGATCCGCTCCGGGTTGAGGCCCGCGAAGAGTTGCAGCAGGCCCGCGTCCTCGTCACCGATCAACGCGTCGGCGGGGAGCCGGACATCGTCCAGGAAGAGCTGGAACTGCCGCTCGGGCATGTGCAGTTCCATCTCGATCGGCCGGTACTCGAAGCCGGGCGCGTCACGCGGGACCACGAAGAGCGCCGGCTTGAGCTTGCCGGTACGGGCGTCCTCGGTGCGGCCGACGATCAGCGTCGCGTCGCTGGCGTCCACACCGGAGATGAAGACCTTGCGGCCGGTGAGCAGCCAGTCCGAGCCGTCGCGGCGCGCGGTGGTGGTCAGGCGGTGCGAGTTGGAGCCGGCGTCGGGCTCGGTGATGCCGAAGGCCATCCGGACGCTGCCGTCGGCGAAGCCGGGCAGCCAGCGCTGCTTCTGCTCCTCGGCGCCGAAGCGGGCGATGATGCTGCCGCAGATCGCCGGTGTGACCACCAACATCAGCAACGGGCAGCCCGCGGTGCCGAGTTCCTCCAAGACGATGGCGAGCTCCTGCATGCCCGCGCCGCCACCGCCGTACTCGGCGGGCAGGTTGACGCCGAGGAAGCCCAGCTTGCCCGCCTCGCGCCAGAGTTCCTCCGGGATGCGGTGCTCCTTGCCGCAGGAGAGCAGGTAGTCGAGGCCGTAGCGGGCGCCGAGCGCGCGCACCGCGGCGCGCAGGTCGCGGCGCTCCTCGGACTCGACGAAGGTGCTTTCGTAGGTGCTTGCCGACGCGGTCATGGCTGCGGGGTCCCCTCCTCCGGGGTCATGTCCGGGGTCTTGTTGCTGCCTGTGGATATCTGTTCCTCGCCCGACCCGCCGGGTTCGCCGATCACGGCGAGCAGCGCGCCGGTGTCGACCTGCTGGCCGACGACCGCGCGCAGTTCGGTGACCGTGCCGTCCGCCGGGGCGGTGACCTTGTGCTGCATCTTCATCGCCTCCAGCCAGAGCAGCGGCTGCCCGGCCGTGACACGGTCGCCGACGGCCGCCTCGACGCGGACGACCGTGCCCGGCATCGGCGCGAGCAGCGATCCGGCCGCCGCCTCCAGGCTCGGGTCCGGGAAGCGGGGAAGCTCGTTCAACGCGACCGCGCCGAGCGGCGAGTCGACGTGGACCAGCGCCTCGCCGTAGCGGGCGACGGCGAACGTCCGCCGCACGCCCTCGACTTCGAGCACGACGCGGTCCTGCGCCGAGGAGACGAGCGCGACGCCGGGGTGCGCCTCGGCGCGCAGGCCGTCCCGGGTCAGGCGGTAGCGGACCTCCTGCTCGCCGCCGTCCACCCCGGCCACGGCGTAGCGCTTGACCTGCGGATGCGCGGGCACGTTGCGCCAGCCCCCGGCGATCGGCGTGCGCCGTTCCGCCGCGTCGGCCAGCGCTGCCGCCAGCGCGGAGACCGCGACGGCGTCCTTGTCGGCAGCCGCGGGCCCGCCCTCGGGAGGGTTGCGGGTGAGGAACGCCGTGTCGACGCGACCGGCGAGGAACTCCGGGTGCCGCAGCACCCGGACCAGCAGGTCGCGGTTGGTGGTGAGCCCGTGGACGCGGGCGCGGCTCAGCGCTCCCGCCAGGCGACGCGCGGCCTCGGTGCGGGTCGGGGCCCAGGCGATGACCTTGGCGAGCATCGCGTCGTAGTGGACGCCGACGGCGCTGCCCGGCTCGATGCCCGCGTCCAGCCGCAGGCCGGCCTTCTCCCCGGCCCGCGGCGGAGCGAACCGGGCGCCCACGCCGGGCAGTTCGATGCGCTCGACGGTCCCGATCTGCGGCTGCCAGTCGCGCGCCGGGTCCTCGGCGTAGAGGCGCACCTCGATGGCGTGGCCCTGCGGTGCGGGCGGCTCGGCCGACGGCAGCTGCCCGCCCTCGGCGACCAGCAGCTGCAGCGCGACCAGGTCCAGCCCGGTGACGCACTCGGTGACCGGATGCTCCACCTGCAGCCGGGTGTTCATCTCCAGGAAGTAGAACCGCCCGTCCGGCGCGAGCAGGAACTCGGCCGTGCCCGCGCCGACGTAGCCGATGGCGCGGGCCGCCGCGCGGGCGGCCTCGTGCAGCCGGTCACGGGTGTCCTCGGCGAGCAGCGGAGCGGGGGCCTCCTCGACGACCTTCTGGTGGCGGCGCTGGATCGAGCAGTCGCGCTCACCGACCGCCCAGACGGTGCCGTGGGCGTCAGCAAGCAGCTGCACCTCGACATGGCGGCCGGTCTCGACATACGGCTCGCAGAACACCTCGTCGCTGCCGAAGGCGGCTGCCGCCTCGGCCCGCGCCGCCGCCAACTCCAATTCCAGCAGCCCCAGTTCGCGGACCACGCGCATGCCACGTCCGCCGCCGCCCGCCGCCGCCTTGACCAGCAGCGGCAGGTCCGCCTCCGTCAGCTCGCCCGGCGCGGCAGCCGTCAGCACGGGGACGCCGGCCGCGGCCATCAACTCCTTGGCGCGGGTCTTGACGCCCATCGCCGCGATCGCGGACGGCGCCGGGCCGATCCAGACCAGCCCGGCGTCCAGCACGGCCTGCGCGAACTCGGCGTTCTCGGACAGGAATCCGTAGCCGGGGTGGATCGCGTCCGCACCGGCGGCCCGGGCGGCGGCGATGACCAGGTCGCCGCGCAGATAGGTGTCGGCGGGCGCGGCGCCCGGCAGGCGGACGGCGGCGTCGGCCTCGCGGGCGTGCGGCGCGTCGGCGTCCGGGTCGGAGAAGACCGCGACCGTGGCGATGCCCAGATCGCGGCAGGTGCGGAAGATCCGCCGGGCGATCTCGCCCCGGTTGGCCACCAGCACGGAGCCGATCACGGCGTCCACGGTGTCCACAGCATTCCCTTTCGGTGCACGGTTGTCGGTCACGGGGCTCACATCCGGAAGACGCCGTAGCCGCCGCGTGCGCCCTGGATCGGCGCACTGTGCACGGCGGAGAGGCAGAGGCCGAGGACGGTCCGGGTGTCGCGCGGGTCGATCACGCCGTCGTCGTAAAGGCGGCCGGAGAGGAACATCGGCAGCGACTCCGACTCGATCTGCTGCTCCACCATGGCGCGCAGACCGGCGTCGGCCTCCTCGTCGTAGGCCTGGCCGCGCGACGTCGCCGCCGCTCGGGCGACGATCGAGAGCACCCCGGCCAGCTGCTGCGGCCCCATCACCGCCGACTTGGCACTGGGCCAGGCGAAGAGGAAGCGCGGGTCGTACGCCCGCCCGCACATCCCGTAGTGGCCCGCGCCGTAGGAGGCGCCGACCAGCACGGACAGGTGCGGGACGCGGGAGTTGGAGACCGCGTTGATCATCATCGCGCCGTGCTTGATGATGCCGCCCTGCTCGTACTCGCGCCCGACCATGTAGCCGGTGGTGTTGTGCAGGAACAGCAGCGGAATGTCCCGCTGGTTGGCCCACTGGATGAACTGGGCGGCCTTCTGGGCCTCCTGACTGAACAACACCCCCTGGGCGTTGGCCAGGATCCCGACCGGGTAGCCGTGGATCCGCGCCCAACCGGTCACCAGGCTCGGCCCGTAGAGCGGCTTGACCTCGTCGAACTCCGAGCCGTCCACGACGCGCGCGATCACCTCGCGCGGGTCGAACGGCTGCCGCAGGTCAGCGGGGACGATACCGAGCAGCTCCTCCTCGTCGTACTTCGGCGGCTCGACCAGGCCGTGGGAACCGTGCGCGTCGACCGACGGTCCCGGCCCCTGCTTGCGCCACTCCAGCCGGGCGACGATCTGCCGTGCGCGGTGCAGCGCGTCGGCCTCGTCGACGGCGAAGTGGTCGGCCAGTCCGGAGACGCGGGCGTGCATCCGCGCGCCGCCGAGCGACTCGTCGTCGCTCTCCTCGCCAGTCGCCATCTTGACCAGCGGCGGACCGCCGAGGAAGACCTTGGACCGCTCGTCGATCATCACCACGTGGTCCGACATCCCGGGCACGTACGCGCCGCCCGCCGTCGAGTTGCCGAAGACGACGGCGATGGAGGGGATCCCGGCGGCGGAGAGGCGGGTCAGGTCGCGGAAGAGCGCGCCACCCGGAATGAAGATCTCCTTCTGGCTGGGGAGATCCGCGCCGCCCGACTCGACCAGGTTGACCAGCGGCAACCGGTTCTCCAGCGCGATCTGGTGGCAGCGCAGCGCCTTCTTCAACGTCCACGGATTGCTGGCGCCGCCGCGCACGGTCGGGTCGTTGGCGGTGATCAGGCACTCGGTGCCGGAGATCCGCCCGATGCCGGTGACCATGCCCGCGCCGACCGGGTACTCGGTCCCCCAGGCAGCCAGCGTGGAGAGTTCGAGGAACGGCGTGTCCGGGTCCAGCAGCAGCTCGATCCGCTCGCGCGGCAGCATCTTGCCGCGCCTGCGGTGCCGCTCCACGTACTTTTGCCCGCCCCCGGCCACGGCCTTGGCCTGTTCGGCGTCGAGCTCGGCCAACTTGTCGAGCATCGCCGCTCGGTGCGCGGCGAACTCCGCGCTGCTCGGGTCGACGCTGGTCGAGAGAACGGTCACAGGAGGACCTCCGGGATGTCCAGGTGCCGCGAGCGGAGCCACTCGCCGAGCGCCTTGGCCTGCGGGTCGAATCGGGCACGGGAGGCGACGCCGTCGCCGAGGATGCCCTCGACGGTGAAGTTGAGCGCGCGCAAGTTCGGCAGCACGGTCCGGGACACGGCCAACCCGGAGGTCTCGGGCAGCAGTTCCTTCAACCGCTCGACGGTGAGGGTGTGCGCGAGCCAGCGCCACCCGTCGTCGGTGCGGGCCCAGACGCCGATGTTGGCACTGCCACCCTTGTCGCCGCTGCGCGCGCCGACGACGTGGCCGAGCGGCGCGCGCCGGTTCGCCGCGCGGACGGCGGGATCCAGCGGCGTCGGCAGCCCGCACTCGGGCACCGGCTCCAATGCTCGTGCGGCGGCCGCGGGTTCGACGGCGATGCGACTGCCGTCCGGCAGCGCGGCCGTGTGCGCGACCTCGGCCGGATCGGCGGTCAGCGCCTCGAAGATGCCGTAGGGCGTGCCCTTGTCCGGCGGCGCGGTGAGGTGGAAGCCGGGGTATCCGGCCAGCGCCAGCTCGACGGGCGCGGCGGCGACCGCACGGGAGACGAGCTTGGCGTCCGGATCGCGAACGGTCAGCCGCAGCAGCGCACTTGCCTGCTCCTCCGTGGCGGCGTCGGCGTGGTCGGTGCGGGCGAGGGTCCAACGCAGATGCTCGGGCTGCTGCTTGCCGAGCGAGTCGAGCGTGTCCGCAAGTTGACTCCTCATCAGCTCGGCCTTGGCGTCGATGTCCAGGCCGGTCAGCACGAAGACCGCCTCACCGATCCAGCCGCCGAGCCGGTTGACGCCGACCTTGAGCGTGGGCGGCGGGGCCTCGCCCCGCACGCCGGAGATCCGGACCCGGTCGGGGCCGTCGGCGGCCAGGGCCACGGTGTCCAGGCGCGCGGTGACGTCGGGTCCCGCGTAGCGGGCGGGGCCGGTCTCGTAAAGGAGTTGGGCGGTGACGGTCTCGGGCGTGACCGCACCACCGGTGCCGGGATGCTTGGTGACGACCGCCGATCCGTCGGCGTGGATCTCCGCCAACGGAAAGCCGGGACGTTCGCCGCCGCGCAGCACCTCCTGGAAGAAGGAGAAGTTACCGCCGGTCGCCTGCGTCCCGCACTCCAGCACATGCCCGGCGACCACCGCACCGGCGAGCCGGTCCCAGTCCTCCCGCGCCCACCCGAAGTGCGCCGCGGCCGATCCGCTGACCAGCGCGGCGTCGGTGACCCGGCCGGTGACCACGACGTCCGCGCCCGCGTTCAGGCAGGCGGTGATCCCCCACCCGCCGAGGTAGGCGTTGGCCGCCAGTGCGTCCGGCCGTTCGGCACGGACGGTGGCGAGGACGTCGTCGCCCTCGACGTGCGCGATCCGCGCCTGCGACAGCCCGAGCCGCTCGGCGAGTTCACGCATCCGGTCGGCCAGTCCGGCGGGGTTGAGGCCGCCGGCGTTGACGACGATGCGGACGCCCCGGTCGAGGGCCAGGCCGAGGCACTCCTCCATCTGCCGCAGAAAGGTCCGGGCGTAGCCGAGGGAGGGGTCCTTTTGCCGGTCCCGGCCGAGGATCAGCATGGTCAACTCGGCGAGATAGTCCCCGGTCAGCACGTCCAGCGGCCCACCGGTCAGCATCTCCCGCACGGCGTCGAACCGGTCCCCGTAGAACCCGGACGCGTTCCCGACGCGCAGGATCGAATCGGACACCTCATGCCCCTTCCGCATTCCGCCTCCGCGGCGGCACCGAACGCGACGGAGCCAGCCTGGCAGGCGGGCAAGAAACAATCAAGCATGATTGCTTTATTCGGTCCGCAGAAAACGGGCGGCGCCCCGCACGCGCGGGACACCGCCCAGAACAAGCCCTACCGAGCCGCGCCAAGCCCTGCCAAGGCCCGCCAAGCCCTGCAAGCCCTGCCAAGTCCTGACGAGCAGGCGGCCTTCAGAGCCGCTGGATGATCGTCCCCGTCGCCAGCGCGCCGCCCGCGCACATCGTCACCAGGGCGAACTCCTTGCCGCTGCGCTCCAGTTCGTGCAGGGCCGTGGTGATCAGCCGGGCGCCGGTACAGCCGACGGGGTGGCCGAGGGCGATGGCGCCGCCGTTTACGTTGACCTTCTCCATGTCGGCCTTCATCACCTGGGCCCAGGACAGCACAACGGACGCGAAGGCCTCGTTGATCTCGACGATGTCGATGTCCTTGAGCGACATCCCCGCCTTGCCCAGCACCGCGCGCGTCGCGTCGATCGGGCCGTCGAGGTGGTAGTGCGGGTCGGAGCCGACCAGCGCCTGGGCGATGATCCGCGCCCGGGGCGTGAGCCCGAGCGCCCGCGCCGCACGTCGTGACGCCCACATCACGGCGGCCGAACCGTCGGATATCTGCGAGGAGTTGCCCGCCGTGTGGATCGCGTTCGGCAGTACGGACTTGAGGCCGCCCAGACCTTCCATCGACGTGTCGCGCAGGCCCTCGTCGTGGTCGAAGAGACGCCACATGCCCTGGCCCGCGGCCTGCTCCGCCTCCGTGGTCGGGACCTGGACCGCGTAGGTCTCGCGCTTGAACCGCTCCTCCGCCCAGGCCTGCGCGGCGCGCCGCTGGGAGAGGACGCCCAGCGCGTCCACGTCCGCCCGGGTCAACCCGCGGTGGCGGGCGATGCGTTCGGCGGCCTCGAACTGGTTGGGCAGGTCGACGTTCCACTCCTCGGGGAACGGCCTCCCGTTGCCGCCCGCCGAGCCCGAGCCCAGCGGGACGCGGGACATGGACTCGACTCCGCAGGCCACGCCGACGTCGACGGCGCCTGCCGCGATCATGTTGTGGACCATGTGGTTGGCCTGCTGCGAGGAGCCGCACTGGCAGTCCACCGTGGTCGCCGGAACCTCGTACGGCAGTCCCATGGCCAGCCACGCGTTGCGGGCCGGGTTCATCGACTGCTCGCCGGCGTGGGTCACCGTTCCGCTGACGATCTGCTCGACCACGTCCGGCTGCACGCCGGTACGGGCCAGCAGTTCACGGAAGGTCTCGCCGAGTAGATAGGCGGGGTGCAGATTGGCGAGTGCGCCTCCCCGCTTCCCTATAGGGGTCCGTACTGCCTCGACGATGACGGGCTCAGCGGCCATGAGCAGTCCCTCCCGACTGGGCCAAGAACTGATACTCGTTCTAGTTCTGTCGACCTTTCTATTCGCCCCGGAGCCCCCGCGCAAGGCCCTTGCATCCACTAGAACGTGTTACTACCGTCGAGTGGAGATCTGACGGTACGTCAGAGCTCGGTTCAGCATTGACCGCACCGTTCGTCCCGTTTCAGACCCCGCCCCGTTTCGGACCCCCCGTTTCGGACGGTGCGTCAGGCCCAGCCCAGGAGGCCCGAGATGTCCTGCCCGGCCCTGCACGACGGATTCGACCCCACCGATCCGGAAGTCAACCAGGCGGCCGTGCCGCTGCCGGAGTTCGCGGAGCTGCGCCGCACCGCGCCCGTCCGCTGGATCCCGCAGGCCGACGGGACGGCCGGTTTCGACGACGGCGGCTACTGGGCGGTGACCCGGCACGCCGACGTCAAGGAGGTCTCTACCCACCCCGAAACCTTCTCCTCCAGCACCAATACCGCGATCATCCGCTTCCACCCGTCGATCCAGCGCGACGCGATCGACAGCCAGCGGCTGATCATGCTGAACATGGACCCGCCCGAGCACACCCGGCTCCGCTCGATCGTCCAGCGCGGCTTCACCCCGCGCGCCATCAACGCGCTCCAGGACACGCTGCGGGACCGTGCCGAGCGGATCGTCCACAGCGCGGTCAAGGAGGGGACCGGCGACTTCGTCGCCGACGTGGCCTGCGAGCTGCCGCTGCAGGCGATCGCCGAACTGATCGGCGTGCCGCAGCAGGACCGGGGCAAGATCTTCCACTGGACCAACACCATGGTCGGCTACGACGACCCCGAGCTCGCCATCTCCACGGAGAAGGGGATGGAGTCCGCCGCCGAGCTGATGATGTACGCGATGGGCATGGCCGAGGAACGCAAGGGCTGTCCGGCAGACGACATCGTCACCAAGCTGGTCAACGCCTCCGGCCAGGGCAACCTCAGCTCCGACGAGTTCGGCTTCTTCGTCCTGGTGCTGGCGGTGGCCGGGAACGAGACCACCCGAAACGCCACCAGCCACGGCATGCACGCGATGCTGACCCACCCCGACCAGTGGGAGCTCTACAAGGAGCGCCGTCCGCAGACCGCCGCCGACGAGATCGTCCGCTGGGCGACCCCGGTCATCTCCTTCCAGCGCACCGCCACCCAGGACACCGAACTGGGCGGGCAGCAGATCCGCGCCGGACGGCGGGTCGGCATCTTCTACGCCTCGGCCAACAACGACGAGGAGGTCTTCGCCGACCCGCGGACCTTCGACATCCTGCGCGACCCCAACCCGCACCTGGGCTTCGGCGGTGGCGGTCCGCACTTCTGCCTCGGCGCCAACCTGGCCCGGCTGGAGATCGACCTGATCTTCAACGCCATCGCGGACGCCATGCCGAACATCCGGCTCACCGGCGAACCGCGCCGGCTGCGCTCGCCGTGGCTGAACGGGATCAAGCGGCTCGACGTCCAGTACGCGTGACCGCTCGCGCGGCCGCACCAGCCCCGAACCCGCCCCGCACCAGCCCCGAACCAGCCCCGAACCAGCCCCGAACGGGTGAGCGCCCCGGCCCTCACCCGTTCGGGGCAGCCAGGGCGCAGCGCGGACGGCGCGCTGGTACGTCTTGGGCATGGCCCAGCAGCAGGCAACAGACGCCGTCCAGGGTGGTCCCGCGCCGATCGACGAGAGTCCGCGGCGGGTACGGCTGGTGTTCCTCGGCGTGATGCTGGGCATGTTCCTGGCCGCGCTCGACCAGACCATCGTCTCCACCGCACTGCCGACCATCGTCGGCGACCTCGGCGGCGCCAACCACCTCTCCTGGGTGGTCACCGCCTACATGCTGGCGGCCACCGCCACCACGCCGCTCTGGGGGAAGCTCGGCGACCTCTTCGGGCGCAAGGGCGTCTTCATCATCTGCATCGTCATCTTCCTGATCGGCTCGGCGCTGTGCGGACAGTCCCGCAACATGACCGAGCTGATCGCGTTCCGCGCCCTCCAGGGCCTGGGCGGCGGCGGGCTGATGGTGCTGGCCATGGCCGTCATCGCCGACGTCGTCCCGCCACGCGAACGCGGGCGCTACCAGGGCGTGATCGGCGCGGTCTTCGGGGTCTCGTCGGTGGTCGGACCGCTGCTGGGCGGGTTCCTGGTCGACAACCTCAACTGGCGCTGGGTCTTCTACGTCAACCTGCCGGTCGGCGTGGTCGCGCTCTTCGTCATCGCGACCGCGCTGCACGCCAAGAAGCCGGAGGGCCGGCCCAGCATCGACTACGTCGGCACGGTGCTGCTGGCCGCCGCGTCCACCTGCCTGGTGCTGATCACCAGCCTGGGCGGGCAGACCTGGGCGTGGAACTCGGTGGAGGTCTGGGGCCTCGGCATCGGCGCGGTCGTGCTGATCGGGGCGTTCATCCTGGTCGAGCAGCGGGTGACGGAGCCGGTGCTGCCGCTGCGGCTGTTCCGGAACCGGATCTTCACCGTCTGCTCGGGGATGGGCTTCATCATCGGCCTGTGCATGTTCGGGGCGCTGTCGTACATCCCGCTGTACATGCAGGTCGTCAACGGCAACTCGCCCACGCAGTCCGGGCTGCGGCTGCTGCCGATGATGGCGGGCGTGCTGATCACCTCGATCGGCACCGGACAGCTGATCAGCAGGACCGGGCGCTACAAGCTCTACCCGATCCTGGGTACCGCGCTGACCTGCGTCTCCCTGGTGCTGCTCGCGCAGGTGGACGAGAAGACCAGCGCGACCGTGATGGGCGCCTACATGCTGATCCTCGGCCTCGGCCTGGGCCTGGTGATGCAGGTGCTGATCATCGCGGTGCAGAACTCGACCGACTTCGCCGACCTGGGCACGGCCACCTCGGGCGTGACCTACTTCCGGTCCATCGGCGGCTCGTTCGGCGCGTCGATCTTCGGGACGGTGCTCAACAACCAGCTGAACTCGAAGATCACCCACGCGCTCGCCGACGGGACGCTCTCGCCGCGGTTCCCGGTGAAGCAGGTGCTGGCCGACCCGACGCTCGTGCAGAAGGCGACACCCGCGCAGAAGGCGATCTACGACCCGTTCCTGCACCTGTTCGCGATTTCGCTGCAGACCGTCTACCTGGTCGCGGCCGGGATCGCGGTGATCGGCTTCGTGCTGTCGCTGTTCCTGCGCGAGGTGCCGCTGCGCACCGCGACCCGCACCGGCGGGCAGGGCGAGGCCGCCGGGCCGCCCACGTTCCGCACCTCGGCCGAGGAGATCGAGGGCATGATCACCCGGCTCTCCAGCCGGGAGAACATCTGGGAACGCTACGGCCGCGCCATCGACCGGGCCGGTGTCGACATCTCCGTCCCGCAGGCCTACGGCCTGTTCCGGCTCCACCACGCGGGCCCGATCACCCAGGACCAGATCTGCGCCCGGCTCAAGATCACCCCTGACGAGATCCGGCCCAAGCTGGACGCGATGGTCGCCTCCGGCCGCGTCCAGGAGGACCAGAACGGAGTGCTGACGCTGACCGCGAGCGGCAGGGACGTCATCGACAAACTCTGCACCGCGCGAGTGGCCCAGCTCAGCAAGAAGCTCGAGGGCTACTCCCCCGAGCAGCACGCGGAGCTGGCCTCGATGCTCCGGGTGCTGGCCGACGACTCCCTCGACGCACCGGGTCGGATGCTGAGCGACTGACGGCGCATCCGCACGAGCGGCTTCTGGCATTCGTCCCGGTATCGCCTGCGGACCCGGCTAAGTGGATGCTTTTCGGCCACTTTCCCGGGTTCGCAGCGTCCGAATGATGCTGCATAATCGGCGCGACCGACGCGCGGGCCGGTGCGTCAGGGTGGGTGGCGAGCTGGGGGTGTGATGACGTTTCCGCCGCACGACGGGAACAACGGGAGCAACGACGAGACGACGGTGCTGCCGCCGATCGACGGTGCCCCTGAGCTGGTGCGCCCTTACGTCCAGGCGGTGGAGTCGGAGTCGGCGGCGCAGTGGGAGCCGACACCGGAGCCCGAGCCGGAGCCGGAGACCGCACCGGAACCCGAGACCGCCCCGGATCCGGTTGCTGCCGAGCTCGAGCCGGTTGCTGCCGAGCCGGGCGGCGCGACGGCGGTGCTGCCCGCACCCGACGCCCGCCCCCGCGAGGCGCGGGGCGGTGGCCGCAAGGGCTGGGCCCTGGCCGGTGGGGCGTTGCTGCTGATCGTCGCCGGAACCGGCGCCGCGCTGCTGACCCAGCCGTCCGGCAGCAGTCCGACCGCGAGCACGTCGCCGAGCCGGACGGTCGCCTCGCCGTCCGTCACCGCCTCCGTGTCGGCGTCGGCGTCCGTCTCCGCGAGCCCGACACCCTCGCACAGCGCGAGCCCCGGCCCGAGTGCCAAGCCCAGCCCGACGGTCCCGCCGACGCCGAAGCCCTCCCCGTCCACGACGCGGCCGAGCCCCTCGCCCAGCCCCTCCAAGACGCCGGGCGTGGGCGCCACCCTCCAACTGGGTTCGACCGGGCCCGCCGTGGTGACGCTCCAGCAGGACCTGCGCGCACTGTGGATCGACCGCGGCCTGAACGCCAGCGGCGACTACGACCAGCGCACGGAGCAGGACGTCGCGTCGTTCCAGGTCTGGTACGGCGTGCAGGGCGACCCGTCCGGTGTCTACGGGCCCAACTCGCAGGCAAAGATGGCCCAGTTGATGGCGTCGAGGGGCAACAAGAGCGGGGGCCGGACCAACGGCGGTTAGCCGGTCAGCCGGTGATCGCCCCGGCGATGCTGATGCCGGCCAGGACCAGCATGATCACCGCGGCGACGCGGGTGATCACGCTCAGCGGGACGTGCTTCATCAGCTTCTGCCCGCCGACGATCGCGAGGCCGCCGACCGCGCAGAGGGCGAGCCAGGAGCCGAGGCCGACGGCGAGCCAATCGGTGTACTTGGCGGCCAGGTTGGCGGTCATGATCTGGGTCAGGTCGCCGAACTCCGCGAGCGCGACGATCGCGAAGCTCGTGCCTGCGACACGCCAGAAGCTGTCCGACTTCGGGTCACGTCCGGAACCCTCGTCCTCCTCCTCGTCCTTGTGGAACAGCAGCATCGCGGCGCCGAGCACGAAGAGACCGCCGACCACGCCCTCCAGCGCGCGGTGCGGCAGCAGCGACAGCAGCCGACCGGCGACCAGGGCCAGGCTGACTTGAACGGCCATCGCCGCCGCGACCCCGGCGAAGACGTAGGAGGCACGGAAGCGGGTGCCGAGCACCAGGCTGGCCAGGGCGGTCTTGTCGGGGAGCTCGGCCAGGAAGATCACACCGAAGGTGATACCGGCGACGGCGATGCTGCTCACGGAGGACGTCCTCGGGTTGGTTCGGCGCCGGGCCTCCGGCCCACGGCTGCGGGGACGCTTCGGCTCGGCAGCGCGCATGGGTATGACGGGCTGCGGCCGAAGGTCTCGCCGACGCGTCCACCCGCGCGAACTGCGCGACGAACATGTCCCGGGCGCCGGGCGAGCGGTGAGGCTCGCCAGTATGTCGACGGTCCGGCGGAAGGCTACTCCCCTTCGAACGGGGTCGAGTCTACCTGGAGCGCCGTGCGCCGAGGGAACGGCTTAGCCGTGTCCTGCGTCCCGGTCTGTGTAAGGTCTGAATAAGTCTCATTGTCGGACTGCAATCTCAACGGGGGATAACGATGGCTGCCACCACTCACCGCGTCCGCTCCGCCGCCCTCCTCGCCGTCGGCTCGGCCGTGCTGGCGGGCTCGGTGCTCGCCGGGACGGGCACCGCCTACGCGAAGTCCGGGGCGTACGTCTCCGCCGGGACCCCGGTGCTGCGGATCGGGCAGAGCGCGCAGGTCACCGCGAGCGGCGGGGACGACGCGGTCCGGTACACCTACCTCTGCCTGGACGAGCGGGCCGGCGGCAGCGGGTGGCACGTGCTCGGGTGCGCCGCACAGCCGTGGCACGACTACACCCGGTCGGTCCGCGCCACGTCGCGCGGAGCGGAGCAGTTCCGCGCCCGCCTGCTGGCCCGCCGCACCCCGACGGGTCCGCTCTGGGTGGACCGCGTCTCGGGCACGGTCACCGTCCTGGTGCACTGAGCCCGCCGCACATCAGAGCCTTCTCGACGCGGGACCTTCCCGGCGCGGGACCTTCTCGACAACGGGGGCCTGCCGGTAGAGGGTTGCCTCATGGACTACACGTCGCTCGGCCGCACCGGCCTCTCCGTCTCCCGACTGTGCCTGGGCACCATGAACTTCGGCCCGCACACCGAGGAAGCCGACGCGCACCGGATCATGGACAACGCCCTGGACGAGGGCATCAACTTCTTCGACACCGCCAACGTCTACGGCTGGGGCGAGAACAAGGGCCGTACCGAGAGCATCATCGGCAGTTGGTTCGCCAAGGACGGCGCCCGCCGCGAGCGGACCGTGCTGGCCACCAAGCTCAACGGTGAGATGCCGATCCCGGGCTACGCGGGGAGCGGCTGGCCCAACACGAACAAGCTGTCCGCGCTCAACATCCGCCGCGCCTGCGACGCCAGTCTGAAGCGGCTCGGCACCGACCACATCGACGTCTACCAGATGCACCACGTCGACCGGGCCACGCCGTGGGACGAGATCTGGCAGGCGATGGAGGTGCTGGTCCAGCAGGGCAAGATCCTCTACGTCGGCAGCAGCAACTTCGCGGGCTGGCACATCGCCACCGCCCAGGGCGCGGCGGCCCGGCGGAACTACCTCGGGCTGATCGCCGAGCAGTCCCTCTACAACCTGATGGCCCGCACGGTGGAGCTGGAGGTGCTGCCGTCCGCGCAGTACCACGGGCTCGGCGTGATCCCGTGGTCGCCGCTCCAGGGCGGCCTGCTGGGCGGTGTGCTGCGCAAGGCCGAGAACGAGGGCGTGCGCGGCGCGGAGCGGCTGGCCCGCCTCGACGAGGCCCAGATCGCACAGCTGCGGCAGTGGGAGGAGTTCTGCGACAAGCTCGGCGCGGAGCCGGGCACGGTGGCGCTGGCCTGGCTGCTGCACCAGCCCGCCGTGACCGCGCCGATCATCGGCCCGCGCACCGACGCCCAGCTCACCACGGCTCTGGCCGCGCTGGAGCTGTCCCTGGACGCGGACGCGCTGGCCGAGCTGGACCGGATCTTCCCCGGCCACAAGCCCGCGCCCGAGGACTACGCCTGGTAGTCCACCGCTGGTCCACCCCGGACGGCGTGGCGCCGCCTACGATCGGCGTATGAGCGCGGATCAGATCACGTACGTCGCCTTCCTCCGGGCCGTCAACGTCGGCGGCCGGAAGGTGGAGATGGCCCGGCTCCGGGCCGAGCTGGACCAGCTCGGTCTGGGGCCGGCCCGTACCTACATCGCCAGCGGGAACGCCTTCTTCGCCGCGCCGCGCACCAGCGGCGCGAAGCGGGCGGCGCTGCGCGCGCGGATCGAGGCGCGGCTGCAGACGGCCTTCGGCTTCGAGATCCCGACCGCCCTCTACACCCTGGACGAGGTCGAGGAGGCGTACGCCGCCGCGCCGTTCGCGGCCATGGGACCGGTCGCCTCCCACGAGCGGTACTCGATGCTCTTCACCACCGGCCCGCTCGATCCGTCCGTCCTGCCGCAGGCCGGGGCCCGCGGCGACTGGGAGGTGGTGGGCCTCCACGACGCGACCGCCTACCTCCGCTACCGCGTCGTCGAGGGCCGCGGACCGGCCAACCCGGTGCCGCGACTGGAGAAGGCGTTCGGCGTCCAGGGCACCGGGCGCTTCCACCACACCGTCGAGAAGATCATCGCCGCCGCGAAGAGTTGAGCACTCAGCTCGGTCCGTCCCAGTCGAGCGTCGGCGGGAGCACGCCCTCCAGCGTGAGCAGCCAGCGCTTCACGTCCATCCCCAGCTCTCCCCCGAAGAAGCCGCCCAACCCGTCGGCCGCGACCACGCGGTGACAGGGCACCAGCAGGAACAGCGGGTTCGACCCCATGATCTGCCCCACCGCGCGGGCGGCGAGGTGCGCCTCCAACTCGTTCTCGAACGCGCCGCTGCGGGCGGCGAGTTCGCCGTAGGTGACCGTCCGCCCGTACCCGACGGTGCGCTCCAGCGTCTGCAGCACCTGGCGCTGGACCCCGTCCGTCCAGCTCCAGTCCAACGGCAGTGAGAGTGTCCGGCGCGCCCCCGCGAAGTACTCCGCGAACCGGGCGGCCACCATCGCCGCCCGCTCGTCGTCCTCCGGACACGGCTCACCGGGCAGCCCGTCGTGCCAGAACGACGTGCTGACGACCCCGCGATCGGTCACCGCGACCTGTATCGGCCCGGTGGGCAGCGGCGACTGGACCGCGACCCAGCGGGCGTTCGTCTCCATGCAGAGGACTCTAGCGAGGGGTGTGACAATCCCGGCGGTGTGGGTTCCGGCTCAGGTCAGCGCCAGTGCCGCCGCGCCGATCAGGCCCGCGTCCGTGCCCAGTTCCGCCGCGCGGACCTGCAGGCCCTGAGTGAAGGGCAGCGCCGCGTAGGTCGTCAGGTGGTCACGCAGCGGCGCGAGCAGCAGCTCGCCCGCCCGCAGGACGCCGCCGCCGAGGACGGCCACGTCCAGCTCGACCAGCGTCGCGGTCGCCGCGATGCCCGCGGCCAGTGCCCGCGCGGCGCGGTCGAAGGCCGCCACGGCGACCGGGTCGCCCGCACGGGCCGACTCCGCCACCGCCGCCGCGTCCACCGCGCCGTCCGGGCCGTCAGGGGTGCGCCAGCCGTGGGCCACCGCCCAGGAGGCGATGGCGGTGCCGCTGGCCACCCGCTCCAGGCAGCCGCGTGAGCCGCACGGGCAGGGCTCGCCGTCGAAGTCGACGGTGATGTGGCCGAGATGACCCGCGTTGCCGGTCGGCCCCGGGTAGACCTTGCCGTCCAGGACCAGGCCCGCGCCGACTCCGGTCGAGACGACCAGGCAGAGCGCGTTGGCGTAGCCGCGCGCCGCGCCGCGCCAGTGCTCGGCGGCCGTCATGGCGACGGCGTCACCGCCCAGGACCGTGGGCAGACCGTCGACCTGCGGCAGCCCGCGCACCCGAGCGACGACGGGAAACCCGCGCCAGGCCGGGATGTTGACGGGGCTGACCGTCCCGAGCCCGATGTCCACCGGCCCCGCGCTGCCGACGCCGACCGCGGTGACACCGGCCCACCGCTCGTGCTCCGCCAGCACCGCGAGCACCTCGGCGACCGCCGCGAAGACCTCGTCCGGATCGGGGGCCTTGGCCTTGGTCGGACGCTCGACCCGGTGGAGGAGGACGCCGTCCGGGTCCACCAGGCCACCGGCGATCTTGGTACCGCCGATGTCGATCGCCGCGACGCAGGATGCAGGGGAAGTGCTCATGGTCAGCGAGTCTGCTGGCCTGCTCGTGCCGATGTCCACCTCAGGCGAGCCGGCCCACGTAGCGGATGCCGTTGGCTCGGATCGCTCCGGCGTCGATGGCCGCCTGCTCCTGCTCGGCGGTGACGCCGTCCAGTGCCAGGTGGAAGTAGGCGTCGAACTCCAGCAGCTCCGTCTCGAAGGGCGAGGCCTCCAGCGCGTGGAGCAGCGTCTCGCCGGTGAGCAGCCCCGCGGCGTCCGCCCAGCCGTTGAAGTACGCGGACCAGTCGCCGCCCTCCTCCTGCCAGGCCTGGCGGTACCGACGCAGCCACCAGCCCCGCTGCAGCTCCTCGCCCTCGCCCTCGCCCTCGGCCGGCTCGGGCGCGTCGGGCCCCAGCCGGTCGAAGCACCAGCGGGCGGTCGCCTCGTCGAACCGCTCCCGCGCCCACTCGCGCACGACCAGCCGCCCGCCGGGCTGCATCAGCTCGGCCACCCGGGCCAGCAGGGCGTCGATGTCGTCGACATGGTGGAGCGAGAGGCAGGCTACGGCCGCCTCGACGGGGAGGTCACCGGCCTCCGGCTGCCAGTCCTCGAAGCGGAGCCGCCGGTACGACGGACCCTCCGGCGCACTCGGGTCGACGCCGACGGCGTGGTGGCCCTTCGCGTGCAGCAGCGGGACGAAGCCGCCGAGCGGCCCGCACCCGATCTCCACCACGGCGCCCGGCCCGGGCGGCACCTGCTCCTTCACGAACGGCCACAGCGCGTCGATCCGCTCCCGGTCCCCCGGCAGGACCGGACGCGGGCCGTCGTGGTCGTGGCCGCTCCCGTGCTGGTGGCCGTGCCCGCCGTGACCGTGCCCGCCGTGCTCGTGCGCCATCCGCCACGCCTTCCGTCTCGTCGCCGTTCGTGCGTGCGCGCTCAGCTTGCCACGCGGGCCACACGGCACGACACAGCCGACACCGACTATTGGAAGGAAGCGTTCCGGCCGAATCCGGGTTGGATGGCCGATGAGGAGTTGTCGGCCACCGGCCGAGCGCGCGTGTGCTGCGCGTCAACGCCCTCGCTGCGGAAGGACTTCAGCTCATGCGCTTTGCTGTCCTGGGTACCGGCATCGTCGGTCGTACGATCGCCGGAAAGCTGTCCTCACTCGGCCACGACGTGGTGATCGGCACCCGCGACCCGGAGGCGACGCTCGCCCGTCAGGACAAGGACCGCGCCGGGAACCCACCGATCTCCGCGTGGCTCTCGGAACACCCGCAGGTCCGGCTCCTCCCCTACCCCGAGGTGGGCGCGTTCGCCGACCACGTCGTCAACGCGACCTCCGGAGAGGGCAGCCTGCCCGCGCTGGAGGCGGTCGGCGCGGACCACCTGGTCGGGAAGATCGTCATCGATGTCGCCAACCCGCTCGACTTCTCCCAGGGCTTCCCGCCCTCGCTCAGCCCGGTCAACACCGACAGCCTGGCCGAGCAGATCCAGCGGGCCTTCCCCGAGGCCCACGTCGTCAAGACGCTCAACACCATGAGCGCGCTGGTCATGGTCGAGCCGACGCGCGTCCCCGGACCGCACTCGGTCTTCGTCTGCGGCAACGACGCCGAGGCGAAGAAGACGGTGACCGCGCTGCTGGAGTCCATCGGCTGGCCCGCCGACGAGATCTACGACCTCGGTGACGTCACCGGCGCGCGCGGGACCGAGATGGTGCTCCCGATCTGGCTCCGCCTCTACGGGTCCTTCGGGGACGGGGACTTCAACTTCCACATCCAGCGGGCCACCCGCTCCGCCTGACCTACGACCGCCCGTCGGCTTCCCCGACATCGCCCAGTTCGGAGACAACGGCGTCGACCTCGGTCAGCCACCCGGTCCAGAACCGCTCCATCTCGATGCCCGCGGTCAGCACCAGGTGCTGCAGCTTGGCCTCGGCGGTCTGCCGGGCCTCCTTGTCGGGGAAGTCGCGGGTCTCCATCACCCGGTAGGCGTCCAGTTGCGCGGTGTGGAGCGCCAGATGACGGCGGACCTCCGCGCCGAGGTCCCCGACGCCGACCATGGCCGCCGCGCGCAGCCGCAGGGCGAGCGGGTCGCGCAGCGCACGCGGCTCGTCGCTGCGGGAGACCCAGGCGGCCAGCTCGTCCCGGCCGCGGGGCAGCACCTCGTACTCCTTGCGGCGGCCCTGGGCCGGCGGGCCGGGGATGGCCCGGATCAGCCCGGCCTCCTCCAACTTGCCGAGCTCGCGGTAGATCTGCTGGTGGGTGGCGGCCCAGAAGAAGCCGATCGACTTGTCGAAGCGCCGCGTCAGCTCCAGCCCGGAGGACGGCTTCTCCAGCAGGGCGGTGAGGATGGCGTGCGGCAGCGACATGCCCCAGATCCTAGGCCGAAGCAGGCCCGCAGGGTCCGGGGCGGCCGCGTGCCGCACGCCCTCACACTCGCCGCGCCACCCTCACGGCACTAGCTGATCGTCCACTGCTGGAGCGCGGAGCCGGTGTCCGTCTCCTGGGTCACCAGCGAGCCGTCGGCGGCCCCGGCCGTGGTGAGCAGCAGCCCGCTGTGGACGTTGGTCACCGTGTCCTGGCCGGAGGCCAGCCGGGCGACCGTCCAGTGCTGGTTGCTGTTGCCGGTGCAGGTCCACTGGATGACGGCGTCGCCGGGTGTGGTGGCGCCGCCGTTGTCGTCCATGCAGAGGCCGGACTGGGCGTTGACGATCTGGTACGACCCGTCCGGCTGCTGGGTGAACTGCCAGCTCTGGTTGGCGCCGCCGTTGGCCGTCCAGGTGATCAGCTGGGTGCCCGCCTTGGTGCTGTGGTTGGGGTCGTCCAGCGCCTTGCCTCCGCCGCCCGCGCCGAGGACCAGGGAGTGGGTGCCGTTGAGGTTGCTCGGCGCGGTGCCCACGGCGGTCATCGTCAGCGTCTGCTGCGCCGCCGTCCGGCCCCCGCCGACGCTGCTGCCCGAGGTGTCGGTCCAGTACCGGGCCGGAGTGGTCTCGGCGACGCCGCCGCCTGCGGCGGACAGCCCCAGCACCAGGCCGCTGTAGCGGTTGACCAGTCGGTACGTGCCGCTGCCGTCGGCGTCCGGGATGACGAACCACTGCTGACCGACCGTCGGGCCGCCGCTGCCCTCGGCGGTGACCGTCGGACTGGTACCCCAGGCGCGACCGGCGGTCGTGCCGGAGTCCACGCCGAGCAGCTGCCCGGTGGACGCGTTGGTGATCCGGTAGGAGCCGTCGCCGTCGCTCGCGAAGGACCAGTCCGCAAGCGTCGACCCGGTGGTGGCGGACTCGGAGGCGGTGGCGCTGCCGCCGGCGACCTGGGTCAGCACCCGGCCGTCACCGCTGGCGACGGTGTAGGTCTTCGTCGGGTCGAACGGGGAGGCGGCCGGCGCCGAGGAGTCCACGGTCACGTTGGCGTACTCGCCGTCCGAGCTGTGGCAGGAGATGGCGCAGTAGGCCCGGAACGACTTGCCGACGATGCTGGAGCTGGTCAGGTTGGCACTGTCCAGGAACCAGCGGTACCAGGACTGGTCGGTGTAGCTGCCGGAGGTGCCCGCCAGGTACCACTTCTGCGTGGCCAGGTTGTCGGTGACGTAGTACTGCTGCGCCGCCGCCGAGGTGGTCGCGTTCTCCGGCTCGCCGATGTAGAGGCCCAGGTAGGCGTCGTAGGTGATGTTCATGATGAACAGTTGCGACTTGGCCGGCAGCACTCCGGCCGCGACCTGCTGGTCGACGTCGCCGGTGTTGGCCGGGCTGTAGTCGCTCGACGGATCCGTGTAGCCCGTCGGGGTGGACGAGGTGACCGGGACCATGTTGCTCTCCAGGCCGCCGATGCCGGGCTGGGACCAGGAGCCGTCGTACCACTTCTGCCAGGTGCCGCTCGCCATCCTGCCGGAGATGGGCGCGCGGGCGACGTGCGCGAGGCCGCCGTTGCTGCCGCCGACGCCGCCCTTGGGGATGATCCGCGAGCCGTAGTAGACGTAGAAGTACCCGGACGCGGTGTCGACGAAGAGACGCGGGTCGCCGTCACCGTAGTCGTAGGTCTGGTTGGGGAAGGCCGTGGTGTCCCCGCGCGTGGTGCTGTACGGGGACGTGATCGCGTGGCCCTCGATGCTCCAGGTGTGGCCCTGGTCCGTCGACTTGGCGTAGTCGATCGAGTCGTAGTGCAGCCCGTCGCCGAACGGCTGCGGGGTGAACTCGTTGTGGACCAGGCCGTACCAGTCACCGGTGTCCGGGTCGACCCAGACTCCGACCAGGTCGCAGTAGTTGGGCTGGGCGTAGCCGGACCCGGAGGGCGCGGAGGTGGCGGTCAGGCCGGTCGGGCTGTTGTTGCAGCGCCAGGTGGTGTCGGCGTTGCCGTCCTTCGAGTTGGCGGGGTTGACCGCGTTGTCGAGGGACGAGTCGGCGGTAGCGGTGTCGAAGTTGCTGCCGCTGTAGAAGCTCCACGCCCGGGGGTCGGTCGCGCCGTAGAGCGAGTGCGACTCCTGGAAGTAGAACGTCCCGTCCTTGTCGATGTAGCTGCTGGCCGGGGTGTCGTCGGCGTAGTTGTACGTACCGGTCGAGCCGATGGTCACGGTGTAGCTCGCGGCGGACGGGTCGTGGGACGAGCCGTGTGCGGACGCCGAGGCGGCGCCGACGACGTTGCCGCCGACCAGGGCCAGGGCGAGGGCCGCAACGGCGGCTGGAAGCTTTAACGTGCGAGCGGAGCGAAACACCACGGGGGACTCCTGTCTCGGTTGTCTCGGTGTTGCTAATCGGTGGGGGCTGCCGCTTCGAGGACCAGCCACGCGCGGTGCGGGAGGTCCTCGGCGGCCCGCGGGCCCTGCGGGTCCGCGGTGATCGGGGTGGGCCGCGGCTCCGCGAGCGGGAGCAGCAGCGTGGCGTCGACGCGACGGAGTGCGGTCGCGGGCCAGTCGACGACCGGCCGGGTCGGATCGGCGCTGCCGTTGGCGATCGCCAGCCGCAGTACGCCGTCGGCCGCCCGGATGTGATGTGGCATCAGATATGGTCCGCCGCTGACCAGCGGCAGCCGCGGGGTGTCGCCCTCCAGGAAGCGGACCGCACGGTGGACCAGCCGCTGTCCGGCGTCGTCGTAGGGCAGCACCGTGGCGTCGGTCGCCGCCAGGACGACGACGCGTCCGCCGAGCTGGTTGCGGAACGCCGTACGGCCCGCGCCCCACGGCGGGCCGTACGGCGTCCGGATCCGGGACCAGACCTCCGCGCCCGAGGCCGGGGTCAGTCGGGCCAGCGCGGGCTGCATGTTGACGCTGAGCACCTCGCCGCTGGTGAGGTGCTCCTCCGCGTACGGTCCGGTCGCGTCCGGCTCCTCACGGCCGACGAGCTCGACCGCGTCGAGGCCGAGCAACCGGCCGAAGCCGCGCCGCAGCAGCGCTTCCGCCGCGACACCGTCGAGCAGCAGGCCGCCGTGGAGCAGCCTGCGCACCTCCGCGTCGTCGAGAGCCTCGACCAGTTGCCCGAAGACCGCCTGCACCGGCGCGTCGGCGGCCGTGGTGACCGGGACGCCGTAGCGGAGCAGCAGGTCGGCCGCCGGCGCGGGATCGACGGCCAGCGCGCCCAGGGCCGTTGCCGGATCGGTCGACTGCTCCGGGCGCAGCCGGACGTGTGCGGCGGCGTCCTGCCGGAAGGGCAGCCCGACGCCGAGCCGGGGCTGGTCCCGGTCGTAGCGCTCGGCCAGCCAGTCCAGCCCGGCGCGTGAGCGACTCAGCAGGTCGGTGACGCGCGGGAATCGGTCCGCGCGGCGGCCGTGCATGGGATGGACGTTGAGCAACAGCGCGTCCGATCCCGCCAGTTGGGCGGCGGCCAGCTCGGACCAGGTCTGCGTGTCGGACTTGGACCAGGCGGTGTGCGGCCAGTTCTCGACCTCCGGCGCGCTCTCGACGAACTCCGGGCGCAGCGACCGCTGAAGTTCCAATGACCACAGTGGGCGGCTCAACTCCCGTCCGGGGGCGTCGGAGTAGGGCGCGAAGTGCGGACGGTGCGCGGCCCGGGCCGCACCGGGGCCGCCGCTCGACATGGCCGCGAAGAGCGCCCGCCAGTCGCGCCCCTCGACGGACGCGACATCAAGACCGGAGCTCATCAGCCCCAACTGCGCCTGCCCGCCCGAGCGTTGCGCGACCTCGGCGGCGACCGCCCGGGCGACCTCCAGCTGCGCCTCGCGCCAGACCTGCTGCAGCAGCACCCGCCACGGGTGCGGCTCCCCCGGCGCGGTGACGGCCGCGACCAGTTCCTCCCGGCCGACGACCGTGCCCGCCCGCTCGGCGAACCGCTCCAGCATCAGCGGTTCGAAGCCGCCACCCCAGCGCAGCGGCGCGTGGTTGTGGTAGCGGAAGTCGTCCTCCAACCAGAGGACCCGGAAGCCGAGTTCGGCGAATCGGCCGTAGTGCCCGACGATCCACGCTCGCCAGCGCGGGCAGGCGAACGACGCCTGAGCGGCGGCGACCTCGCCGTAGGGCGAGACCATCGGCGCGAAGCCCGGGCCCGGTCCGGGGCGTTCCATCCGCCCGCGCCGTCCCCGGTCGGCATGCCCCACGGTCACCCAGGGGTTGAGGCTGACGGTCAGCCCCGCGTCGACGAGAACCTCCCGGGCCAGCCGGGTCGCGGTCAGCCAGGACTCCTCCTCCGGCCCGGTCAGGTGGCCGGGGAAGGCCTCCTCGGCGGCGGTCAGCAGCACCACCTCCTCGACGCCCGCCTCCGCGCAGACCTTGGCCAGCGCGGTCGCGTCCGCCGTGACCACGGCGGGGGCGGCGTCGGCGTGGATCTGGAACCGCAGGTGGTAACGCGTCGGGTACCGCGCGGGCATGCCGCTCCCCCTCACTTGAGGCTCCCGGCCACCAGGCCGGAGCGCCAGAACCGTTGCAACGACAGGAACATCACGACCAGCGGGACCACCGACACCGCCGCCGCGGTGATCACCACGTTGAACGGCACCGCGTCGCCGATGCCGCGCTGCGCCTGCCAGCCGACCAGGCCCACGGTGACCGGCTGGAGCCGGTCCGAGGCCAGCATCAGCGCGGGCAGCAGGTAGTTGGACCAGATGGAGACGAACTGGAAGAGGAAGACGGTGACCAGCGCGGGCGACATCAACCGCAGCGCGATGGTGGTGAAGATCCGCACCTCGCCCGCGCCGTCCATCCGTCCGGCCTCGATCAGCTCGTCCGGCACCGAGGCCGCCGCGTAGATCCGGGACAGGTAGACGCCGAACGGGCTGACCACGCTGGGGATGAGAACGGCCCAGTAGGTGTTGACCAGATGGACCGGTGAGAAGAGCAGGTAGAGCGGGATCGCCAGCAGCGGCTGCGGCACCAGCACCGCCGCCAGCACCACGTTGAACGCGAACTCCCGTCCCCGGAACGCGTACTTGGCCAGCGCGTACCCAGCCAGCGCCGAGACCGCCGTGCTCACCAAGGCGCCGCCGCCCGCGTAGAGGGCGGTGTTGAGCAACCAGCGGACGTAGATGCCGCCCTGGCGGGTGAACGCGTCGTGCAGGTTGGAGAAGAGCGCGAAGTGACCGCCGAACCAGAAGCCGTCGGTGGTGAACAGCGCGCTGTTGGTCTTGGTCGCGGAGACCACCAGCCACCACACCGGCGCGAGGAAGTAGACCGACGCCACGCCGAGCACGCCCAGGGTGACCCAGCGGCCGGGGCTGGCCGCCGACCGGTCGGCCCCCGTCCGGGACCTGCTGTCGTCCGACTCCGCAACCGGTCGCTCGACCGGAAGTTGGGAGACCGTCATGACGCCGCCTCCGCCCCGCGCCGCTGGACCAGCTTGAGGAAGCCGAACGACAGCACGAAGGCCAGCAACGCCAGCAGCACCGACTCCGTCGCCGCATAGCCGAAGTTGTTGTCGTCGACCGCGTTGTACGCCGCGAAGATGGGCGTGTAACTGCTGCTCAGATTGGGCGCGACATGCTGCAGCACGGCCGGCTCGTTGTAGAGCTGGGCGGTGCCGATGATGGAGAAGACCGTGGTCAGCACCAGTGCCGGGCGCACGATCGGAATCTTGACGTGCCAGGCGATCCGGAACGCGCCGCAGCCGTCCATCCGCGCGGCCTCGCTCAACTCGGGCGGGATGGCCTGCAGCGCGGAGTAGATGATCAGCATGTTGTAGCCGGTCCAGCCCCAGGTCAGCATGTTGCCGATGGTCGGGGCGAGCATGGCGTTCGAGGTCAGGTCGAGATGGAGCCCGACTGCCTTGCCCAGGGCGGTGATCGGGCTCAGTCCGGGCGCGACGAGGTAGGACCACATCAGCGCGCCGACCACACCCGGCACCGCGTACGGCAGGAAGAACGCGAGCCGGAAGAACCGCTTGAACAGCGTCGAGCGCGCGTCCAGCAACAGCGCCAGCAGCAGCGCGAGCCCGAGCATCACCGGCACCTGCACCACGCCGATCAGCAGCACCCGCAGCAGCGAGGCACGGAAGTCGGCGTCGTGCAGCGCGTCCACGTAGTTGCCCAGCCCGGCGAAGACCTTCGTCGGTGCGGACAGTCCGAGGCCGTCGCGGTGCAGCTTGAACAGGCTCTGGTAGACGGTGTAGCCGATCGGCGCCACGTAGACGACGGCGAAGAGCAGCGCGAACGGCGCCAGGAAAGCGGCGGCGGTGCGCACCCGGCGCCGCGCGTGCGGCGAGACTGCGAGGGAGGTTGCGACGCTCATCCGGAGACCGTCATCCCCTGCTGCTTCATCTCCGCAACGGTCTTGCCCTGCACGGTGGCGAGCGTGCCGGGGAGTGTGGTGGACCCGGTGGCGCTGGTACCGAGGCCGTCGGCGAGGTCGGTGGAGGTCTGGGTCATGGTCGGACCCCAGAGCCAGCTGGTGTCGATGTGCGCGGTCTCGGCCTTGAAGACGTTGAAGACGACCTGGTTGCCGTAGAACGGGTCGGGCCGGTTCAGTGCGGGGTTGCTCAACCCGGCGGTGGCGGCCGGGTAGATGCCGGTGACGTTGATCAGGTTGGTCAGGCTGGACGGGTCGGTGCTCATCCAGGTGGCGAACTCGGCCGCCTCCTTGGGGTGGGCACAGCCCTTGAGCACGGCTGTCGCCGACCCGCCGTCGTTCCCGTAGACGGGGTTGCCCGCGTCCCAGACCGGCATCGGCGCGACGGCCCAGTCGCCGCTGGTGCCCTGGACGCTGGAGGAGAGGATCGGCGTGTCCCAGACGGCGTTGACGTCGGAGAGGATCTTCCCGGCGGCCATGTCCTTGTAGAGGCTGGGGTCGAAGCTGGGGTCGGTCTTGAGCAGCTTGTTGTTCAGCAGGCCCTGCCAGTAGTTCGCCACCTTCTGGTTGGCGGCGCTGTCGATGCCCACCTGCCACGAACCGCCGCTCGTCCCGAACCACGGCGCGCCCGCCTGCCAGGCCAGGCCCGCGTAGTTGTACGCGTCGTTGCCGAAGTCGCCGAGGTAGACGGAGGGATCGGCGGCGTGCACCTTGGCCGCGTCGGCGGCGTACTGGGCCCAGGTCGCGGGCGGCTGCGTGATGCCGTACTTGGCGAACAGGTCCTTGCGGTAGATCAGCGCCATCGGCGCGATGTCGACGGGCGCGCCGAAGGTCTTCCCCTCGATGGTCACCTGGTTCCAGGTCCACGGTGCGAACTGGCTCTGCGCCGGGGCCATGTACTGCGTGACGTCCATCAGCGCACCGGCGGCGGCGAAGCTGGGCATGGTCTCGTAGCCGACCATGCCCAGGCAGGGCGCGTTGCCCGCCTGAGCGGCCGTCAGCATCTTGGTGTAGCCGCCCTTGGCGCCGGAGGGGATCTTGTCGAAGGTCACCTGGATGTCCGGGTGCGACTTGTTCCACAGCGCGACCGACTTGTCGTAACCGGGCGCCCAGCCCCAGAAGTCGAGCTTCACCGGCCCAGAGGCGCTGGAACCGCCGCTGCTCCCACCGCTGTTGCCGCTTCCACCGGAGGAGCCGCAACCCGCCAGTGCCGTGACGACGGTGGCTGCGGCCGTGAGTGCGATGGCCACGCGTATCTGACGACTTCTCATCCGACTGTCTCCCATGATGTCGTTGCTGTGGAGGTGCGGCTGGATCTCTTGCGTTCGAGGTGATTAGTTAAAGTAGGATCAGAATTAACTGAGCTACTGTCAACACCCGCGCCGAACTTCTTGCCGGGGTCGAACCGTGAGAGGTAGGGAGGATCCGTGAAGGCAGACCTGCGCGGAAGCGCGGCCCACCAGGTGGTGATGATGACCGGCCCGTCCAAGCCCAGCGACCGGGCGTCGATCCGGCGCACCAACCTGGGCCTGGTGCTGCGCCTGCTCCGCGACTCCGGCCCGCGCTCCCGCGCCCGGATCGCCGCGGACACCGGCCTGCCCCGCCCCACCGTCACCAACCTGATCGCCGAACTCGTCGAGTTGGGCCTGGTCGAGGAGGGCGAGTCCGAGCGCGACGGCTCGGTCGGCCGTCCGGGCCTCTCCGTGGCCATCGACGGACGGTCGATCTGCGGCGTCGGCCTGGAGATCAACGTCGACTACCTCGCCGCCGTGGCGCTGACCCTGCGCGGCGACGTGGCCTTCGAACGCCGGATCGCCTTCGACGTCCGCGCGGCAGGCGCGGAGGCGGTGCTCGACGCGGCGGCGGCGCTGATCCGCGAGGCGGACGCGGCGGTGCGCGCCCAGAACGCCCGCATCGTCGGCGCGGCGCTGGCCGCACCCGGCAACGTCGACATCACGACCGGCACGGTCGCCTTCGCCAGCAACATCGACT
Source organism: Streptacidiphilus sp. MAP5-3 (assembly GCF_041262505.1). Classification (NCBI taxonomy): domain Bacteria; kingdom Bacillati; phylum Actinomycetota; class Actinomycetes; order Kitasatosporales; family Streptomycetaceae; genus Streptacidiphilus; species Streptacidiphilus sp. MAP5-3. The sequence continues at coordinate 8,106 of NZ_JBGCCL010000016.1, read as the reverse complement.
GGCGCGGCATCCCCGCGCTGGACGCGCTCCGCGCCCGACTCGGCCCAGGCGCACCGCCGTTGCGTCTGGAGAACGACGCCAAGTTGGGCGCGATCGCCGAGTACCTGGTCGCCGCGGCGTCCGACATCCACGACCTGATCTACGTCACCGGTGAGACCGGCGTCGGCGGCGGAATCATCACCGGCGGCCAACTCATGCGCGGCGCCCGCGGTTTCGCGGGCGAGATCGGCCACATGCCGCTCACCCCCGGCCCGGAGGGCCTCCCCTGCCCCTGCGGCCGCCGCGGCTGCTGGGAGACCATGGTCGGCCTCGGCGCGCTGCTGCGCCACGCGGCCGACCCGGACGACCCGGTCCACGACCCGTCGTTGGACGTCGAGTCCCGCCTCGCCGACCTCCGCGCCCGGGCGGACGGCGGCGACGAGCGGACGCTGGCCGCGTTGACGCGCATCGCGCAGGACCTGAGCGTGGGGCTGGCGCTGCTGGTCGACATCCTCAACCCACGGGCGGTGGTCCTGGGCGGCTACTTCGCGGTCTTCGCGGAGCACCTGCTGGGCCCCGTGCGCGAGGGTGTCGCGCAGCGGGTCATGGCGGCGGACTCAGGCGGCTGCGAGGTCCTGCCGTCGACGCTGGGCTTCACCGCGCCGGCACGCGGAGGCGCGTTTCTGGCCCTGGACGCGGTGTACCAGGACCCGAGCGCAGTCGCCGTCGGCGGGTGACCCGCCCGTGGGCGTAGTCCCGCGGGTCGATGCCGACCCCGCGGAGCGCCGATACGCTCGGCGCATGAGCGAGATGATCAGCACCCCGGACGCGCCGGACCTGCCGGCCAGGATCCGCGTCGTCCTGGCGGACGACCAGCCGTTGGTGCGGTCCGGGCTTAGGGTGCTGATCAACGACAATCCGGACCTGGAGGTCGTCGGCGAGGCCGGCTCGGGCGACGAGGCGATCACGCTGGTCGGCCAAGTACGGCCGGACGTGGTGGTGATGGACATCCGGATGCCTGGCATGGACGGCATCGAGGCCACCCGCCGGATCGCCGCCGGGCCGGAGTCGGCACACGTCATCATGCTGACCACCTTCGACGACGACGACTACGTCTACGGCGCGCTGCGCGCGGGCGCGAGCGGCTTCCTGGTCAAGGACATGGCCCTGGACGAGATCCTCTCCGCCATCCGCGTCGTCGCGGCAGGCGAGGCCCTGATCGCCCCGAGCATCACCCGCCGCCTCATCGCCGAGTTCGCCAACCGCCCGTCGTCCAGGGCCTCTTCACCCCGGGCCCCGCACCGCGTCCGGGAGAGCATCACCGACCGCGAGTTCGAGGTCCTCACCCTGGTCGGCCGCGGCCTGAGCAACAGCGAGATCGCGGAACAGCTCTTCATCAGCGTCGCCACGGCCAAGTCCCATGTCGCCCGCCTGCTCTCCAAGTTGGACGCCCGCGACCGCGTCCACCTGGTCATCCTCGCCTACGAGGCGGGACTGGTCTCCGCCCAGGGCTGAGCGCGCCACGCGAGGTGACCCCGCCACACAAGATGACTGAGCGTCAGAACCTGGGCTCGTCCGGGAGTTCCGCGGGAGGCGTGATCTCGCGCAGGCCCTTCCAGACCGGTTGACGGAGGATCCCGCCTGCCGTCAGTTCCGCGTACTCGACCTCCGCGGCCAGGGCCGGGGAGGCCCAGTGGACGGTGGAGTCGGGGCGGCCGAGGTCGGTCGGTGTGGCGACGAAGGGAGAGCGGTCGAGTTCCAGGCTGCGCAGGACTTCCGCCAGGTCGGCGGCCTCGTTGACGCCCATGCCGGAGCCGACCGCGCCGAGGTAGCGCAGGCCGCGCGGTTCCGGCAGGCCGACCAGGACGCTGCGCAGCTCGCCGCGCTCGTTGGCCAGCCAGCCGCCGACGCGGACGTCGACGTGTCGGCGGTGCTTGTGCTTGATCCACGCCCGCGAGCGGTGTCCCGGCTGGTAGAGGGAGTCGAGCCGCTTGGCCACGATGCCCTCGATGCCGTAGGCCTCGGTCCACTCCACCGCCGCGCCCAGGTCGCCGATCCAGGACGGCGGGGTGCGCACCGGGCCCTCGTCCAGGCCGAGTTCGGTGAGCAGCGTGCGGCGTCGGGTGTAGGGCTCGTGGGTGAGGTCGTGGCCGCCCGCGTTCAGCAGGTCGAAGGCCATCAGCGTGACCGGGGTGTCATGCCGGGCCACCTGGATCTGCGCCGGGCGGCGCAGGCTCATCCGCTCCTGCAGCGCGCCGAAGCTGGGCGCGCCGTCCGCGCCGAGCGCGACCACCTCGCCGTCCAGCACCGCCGCGCGGTCGCCGAGCAGTTCGGCGACGCCGGTCAGCTCCGGGTAGCGCTCGGTGGCGTCTCCGCCGGTGCGCGAGCGGACGGTGACCGTGCCGTCGCCGGGGACGTAGACGAGCACCCGCATCCCGTCCCACTTCACCTCGGCGGCCCAGTGCGACACGTCGCGGGGCAGCGGCGCGGTGGTCGCCAGCATGGGCGTGTAGGCGGGCAGCGCGACGGGGGTGCGGGGGCGGGCAGCCATGAGAGGACCGGTCCGATCAGGACGCGCGCCTGGGCGCGCTCTTCTTGGCAGACTCTGTGGACTTGGCCGTGGACTTGGCCGCGGTCTTCTTCGTCGCCGTCCTCGCCGCCGTCGTCTTCGTCGCCTTCGCCGACGACGAAGGCGTCCTGCTGCTGGTCCGGGTGCCGGAGACCGACTTCTTCGCGTTCGCGTCCTTGCTGGTCCTGGCCGTGCCGGACGACGCCGTGGCCTTGCGCGCGGGGACGGTCTTGCGGGCCGCCGACGCGTCGTCCTCCGCCGCGTCGTCGTCCGCAGCGGACTCGCCGCGCTGCGCCTTGGCCGCCGCCACGCTGGACTTGAGCGCGGCCATCAGGTCGATCACCTCCGCGCCGCCCTCGGCGACGGGGACGTGGACCGGGGTCGCACCCTCCGCCTTGGCCTTGATCAACTCGGCCAGTGCGACGACGTAGGAGTCCTTCTCCGCGTCCAGGTCGAAGCCCTCGGAGAGGGTCTCCATCAGCGAGCGGGCCATGGCCAGCTCCTGCGGGCGCAGGTCGACGTCCTCCTCGGGCCCGAGGCCCTCGGTCGAGCGGATCTCGTCGGCCCAGCGGATGGTCTGCAGCACCATGAGCTCGTCCTGGACCCGGAGGATCGCCAGCGACTCGCGCGAGCGCATGGTGATCTTCGTGACCGCCACCTGCCCGGACGCGCGCAGCGCCTCGCGCAGCAGCGCGTACGGCTTGGCCGGGGCCTTGTCGCCGAGACCCACGTAATAGGGGCTGTCCCAGCGCAGCGGGTCGATCTCCTCGGCGGGGAGGAAGGCGACCACATCGATGATCTTCTTGCTGGGCACGGGCAGTTCGGCCATGTCCGCGTCGGTGAGGACGACGACGCGTCCGTCCGAGGCGTCCCAGCCCTTGGCGATCTCGCCGTACTCGACCTCGCGGTCCTCGGCCTCGCAGAAACGCTTCAGCCGAACGCGTGAACCGTCCTCCTGGTGGACCTGATGGAGGACGGGGCCGGAATGCGTGTCGGTGGCGGGATAGAGCTTGACCGGCACCGACACCAGCCCGAACGTGATGCTGCCCGTCCACACACTGCGAGGCATGACCTGCACCTTTCCCGGGGTATTCACACGTTATGCCCGGAAAGGTACCCGTGCAGGTCGACGGGCGCGCGATCCTCCTGTCCCATCTGGACAAGGTGCTCTGGCCCGCCTGGTCGAAGGCCGAGATGATCGACTACTACGCCCGCGTGGCCGGGGCGATGGTCCCGCACCTGCGCGACCGCCCGGCCTCCTTCCTGCGCGGACCGGAGGGGATGACCGGCCCGCTCTTCGTGGCGAAGAACGTGCCGCCGGGCAGCCCGTCCTGGCTGCGGGTGGTGGACGTGATCGGCAAGGAGGGGCCGCGCCAGCACCTGGTCCTGGACGACACGCCCAGCCTGATCGCCGCGGCCAACATGTACTGCCTGGAGATCCACGTCCCGCAGTGGACCGTGACCGGCGGCCGGGACGCCCACGACCGTCTCGTCATCGACCTCGACCCGGGCGAGGGCGCGACGATCACCGAGTGCTGCCGGGTCGCCCTGCTGATCCGCGAGGAGCTCGCCGCCGACGGCCTCGCCTGCGTGCCGGTCACCTCCGGCGTCAAGGGCCTGCACCTGTACGCACCGCTGCGGCCCAGCCCCGAGGCGGTGGTCGTCGCCTACGCCAAGGCCCTCGCGGAGCGGCTGGCGGCGGCGTATCCGTCGCTGGTGGTGGCCCGGATGACCAAGTCGCTGCGGCGCGGCAAGGTCTTCCTGGACTGGTCCCAGAACTCCACCTCCAAGACCACCTCCGCGCCCTACACGCTGCGTGCCACCCACACCGACCTCCCGGGCGCCTCCGCCCCGCTCACCTGGCCCGAGGTCGACGGCTGCACCTCCCCGGCCGACCTCGCCTTCACCCCGGAGTCCGTGGCCGCCCGCGTCGCCTCGGCCGGGGACCACGCGGCCGTCCTGTACGACGCGGCAGCGGCGGCTGAGCTGCCGGACAGCTAAGACGCGGCGTGGTCCACATCACGTCACCGGACGGGTGACGCGGGCGGATTCAACTCGCGTCGAGCGCCGGTGAGATGAAAAGGTGACGGATGTACGGACAAGCGCCGTACCGAACACGCACTGCATCGCACAGCGCACACGTGCGGTACAACCAACGGGGGATCACATGCGCACCACCACTGTCGTCATGGCCGGAATCGCCGCCGCAGCCACGCTCTGCCTCACCGCCTGCGGCGGCAGTTCCAGCGGCGGGGGCACGCCGAGCGCGGCGAGCACCTCGTCCTGCGAGGCCGCGCTGGTACAGCAGTTGAAGGACGATCAGAGCAGCGGCGCGAGCGCCACCGTGAACTCCGGGATCTCCGCGTGCGTGGGGCTCTCCCCCGCCACGATCGCCCAGCTCTCCCAGGAGGCCACGAAGACCGTGCTGAAGGGCATCCTCCCGAGCGGCTTCCCGTCCGCGCTGCCGACGGGGCTCCCGACGGACCTGCCGTCCGGCCTGCCGACGGACGTCTCGACCAGCGACCTGCCCACCAGCCTGCCCAGCGGCCTGCCCAGCTGATCAGCCCTGCTCGGACGGCACCTGCTCGGACCGGTTCTGCTCGTCGCGGTCCTCGCGCAGGCTCTCGGCGAGCCACTGCTCGACCGCCGCGACGTGCACGGCCGAGGCCGAGGCGGCCAGTTGCGCGTCGCGGGCCTGCAGGGCCGCGAGGATCGACTCGTGCTCGCGGTGGACGTGCTCGATCGCACGGCCGACGCGGGTGCCGCGCAGGATGCGGACCCGCTGGGTCTGGGTGGAGAGGATCTCCAGCAGCATCGACAGGACCGGGTTCTCCACCAGCGCGACCAGCGCGCGGTGGAACTCCATGTCGCACTCGATGAACGCCTCCACGTCCACCGCCGCGCGGCTGCGGTCCAGGATCCCGCGCAGCGCGGCCAGGTCCGCGTCCGTCACCCGGGTCGCCGCCAGCGCGGTGGCGGACGGCTCCAACAGGCGTCGCACCTGGAGCAGTTGGAGTGCCGACTCGCCCTGGGAGACGTCGGAGGCGAACGACAGCGTCCGCAGCAGCAGGTGCGGCTCCAGGCTGGAGACGTAGGTGCCGTCGCCCTGCTTGGTGACCAGGATCTGCATGGCCGTCAGCGCGCGCACCGCCTCGCGCAGGGAGCTGCGCGACAGGCCGAGCCGCTGGGCCAGGTCGTCCTCCTTGGGGAGGCGCGCGCCCGCCTGCAGCTCGCCCGAGATGATCATGGACTTGATCTTCTCGATCGCGTCATCGGTCAATGCCATGTGCGGCTGCTCCTGCGGGGCCGTCGGGGTTCGGATGGGCCGGGCGGCCCATCGGTCGCCCATGCGGACGAGCGAGGGGCCACCCGGCCAGGGTAGGGCGTCGGACGGAGGGTACGCCGTCGCCCGACCCAGCTGATGCCGGCCAGCGGATCCACGGGCCCTGACCGCCGCTGACCCCCTCCGCCCCCTCCCATCCCCTCTACCCCCTCCGACCGGCTCTGAGCGCAGGACCGAAGGCCGTGTAGGGTCCCGCGCATGCGTTCCGGTATCTGCCCGAAGTGCGGGTCGTCCGAGGTACACACCATGTTCGGCGGGATTTACCGCGGTCAGGCTCCGGTGATCCGGATCAGCGGGCTGCTCTCCACCCGGGCCGATTCGGACGACTACGTCTGCACCGACTGCGGGTACTTCGAGCAGTACTTCGTCCCCGGTCCGGCGCTGGGGAAGATCGCCAGGAAGTGGCCCCTCGCCAGCGATTTCAACGAGGACGAGTTCGAAGTCGAGGAGGACGCCGGGCCCGAGGACGCCGCACCCGAGGACACCCCGCCGGACGGCTTCAGCCAGTCGTGGTCCTGACCGGCCACGCGTCCGATCGGGTGAATCGGCTGGGCCGCGCCGGTTCACTCCGATGGCAGGCGGCATAGCGCGACGCACGGCGTGACACGACGTCAGATGCGCTGCACGCGCCCGGTCGCCGCCGGGACGCTGCGGCGCACGTGTCCCTGCCGCCGCCCGAAAGGCTGATCCCACTGTGCGTTCCCGCGCCCGGACCCTCCGCAGGCACCTCCACACCACCGCGGCCACCGCTGTCGCCGCCGCCGCCGTTCTCGCCGTCGGCCCCGGCCTCGCGGCGGCCGCAAGCGGCAGCGGCTACGGGCAGTGGCACGTCAGTGGCGGCACCGGGGATCTGGTGCTGCCTCAGACCGGGTTCCCCGTCGTAAAGGTGACGACCGACGGCTCGCCCGCCAAGGTGATCAACGGCGCGAGCACCTTCCTCAACGCGGCCACGCCCTTCGGCCAGGTCTACGGCTCCTCCCGCGGCGAGGACTACCTGCTCGACTACACCGCGGCCGGCCGCACGCCCTCGGTCACCACCCTGCGGTTCCACTCCTCCACCCCGCTCGGCTGGGGCTTCACCCTCGGCGACGTGGACGCCGACAGCGTGCACATCACCGCCACCGGCGCGGGCGGCGTCCCGCTCTCCGCCGACGAACTCGGCTGGCAGGGGGCCTTCAACTACTGCAACGCCGTCTCGCCCGTCCCGAGCGTCTGCGCGGGCAAGATCGACGGCGACCTGCCGGTGTGGCATCCGGACACTTTGACGCTGCGCGGCAACTCCGTCGATACCAACGGCGCCTCGGGCTGGTTCCGGCCGACCGTGCCGGTGGAGTCGATCAGCTTCACCTTCGCCCGCCAGTCCGGCAACCCGGTCTACCAGATCTGGGTGGCCAACACCGGCCACGACCTGGGCGGTCACGTCCACATCGACTGCCCGGACGGCCGACCGGTGACGCTGGAGCTCCGTCATCCGGACGGCACGCCCGTCCTCGACAGCCACGGCCGGCACGTCGTCACCACGACCGACGCCAACGGCGACTACAGCTTCCCCGACGTCGCCGCCGGTGACTACAAGGTCCACCTGGACACCCCGACCGGCCTCAATGCGCAGACCACCGACCACACCGCCGACGTCACCGACCACGACGTGACCGACGCGGACTTCTCCCTCACCTGCCCGCCCGAGGTCACCGCCCCACCGGAGACCGGCCAACAAGGCGCCCCGATCCCGGTGCCGGACTCGCCCGCGATCGTCGAGGTGCTCGTCCCCCCAAAGCACGGCCGGGTCGAGGACACGCCCAGTGGCTGGGTCTACATCCCCCACCCGGGCTTCAGCGGCCACGACTCCGTCACCGTGCTGACCGAGCACAACGGCCGCTACGGCCGCCGCGTCATCCCCGTCCACGTCGAGGGCGAGCCCGTCGGCCACCGCCACCACCGCCCGTCCGACGACAACGTCGAGCACGGTGAGCACGGCGGCCCGCAGCTGGCCGCGACCGGCGGCGGCATCGACCCGACGGAGGCCGTCGAGGCCTCACTCCTGCTGCTCGCCGCAGGCACCGGCCTCCGACTCTCCCTCGGCGCCGCCCGCCGACGCCGGAGCCGTCGCTGATCGCGTAGCGCGGCCTGCTGCTGGCCTACTGCCTGGCCAAGACCGCCGGCAGCCTCGGTGTGACCCCGGGCGGCGTCGGCATCGTCGAGGCAACCCTGGCGA
>NZ_JBGCCL010000015.1:0-171483 GCF_041262505.1 Streptacidiphilus sp. MAP5-3 | reverse complement strand
GGACACGGCACCCCTGCCTGGCCGGACGAAAGCGACAAGGGGATTCTGCCCAACTCCACCAACCAGAACGACACTTAGCCGCGACAATCTACTAGGTTCACCATGAGAGCGGGTACAGGCTTCATGGCACCGCCCTCCTACGGTGCCCTAGCGTGGTGCCATGACGATTCCGGCGGGGGTGAGACGCTCGGCCCTTCGGGCACGGCGGGACACCGGCTTTCTGGCCGCCGGTGTGCCGCCGCACCTGGCGTTGGTGCCCGTGTGGGCCTGGGCGGCGACGACTACCGCCGAGACTGGGAACTGGCTCCTGACGGTGTCCGTGTCGGCCGCACTGATCCTGCTCGGCACCCCGGTACTGACGGCCGTTCAGCGGGCCCGCTATCGGGCGCTCATCGGTGTGGACGTCCCCCGGCTCACCCCCATCGCGCCGGAACAACGGACGTGGGCCTCGACCGCCCGGTGGCTCGCCGCGACGCGGCCTTGGCGCAAGATCGGCTACCACCTCCTGCTGGGCCCGCTGCTCGCGCTGCTGGAGCTGTTGGTCCTCGTGCTCGCGGCGGCGGGCCTGGCGGGCGTCAGCGTCTACGCCTGGACATGGGCGCTGCCAACCGGAATCCGCCAGGACTGGTTCGGCTACCTGACCGAGCTGCCGGTTTACACGGCGGCTGGACTCCTCCTCCTGTGCGCCCTGCCCTGGACCGCGCGGGCAGTAGCCCGGGCCGAGGCGCGGCTGGCGTTGGGCCTGCTCGGGCCCAGCCGGGCGCAGCGGCTCCAGGAGCGGGTCGATCAGCTGGCCGTGAGCCGGACCGACTTGATCGAGGCCGTCGACGCGGAGCGCCGCCGGATCGAGCGCGACCTGCACGACGGCACCCAGCAGCGGTTGGTGTCTCTCGCGGTCAACCTGGGTCTGGCCATCGCCACCCGCCCGGACCTGCCGAGTGACGCCCGCGAGGTGATCGCGAGAGCGCACCTGGAGGCGAAGGAGGCGATCGCCGAACTCAATGACCTGGTGCGGGGGCTGCACCCGGCCGTGCTCGAAGACCGAGGTCTGGACGCGGCGTTGTCCGGGCTGGCTGCCCGCACGCCCCTGCCGGTGCGGCTGCGGGTCGATCTGGAGGAGCGGGTGGCGCCCAAGGTGGAGTCAGTCGCGTACTTCGTGATCTCCGAGGCGCTGACCAATGCAACGAAGCACGCCAACGCGATGCGTGCAGAGGTGATAGTCCGTCAGGTCGGCGAGGTGCTGCGAGTCCGCGTAACCGACGACGGGCTGGGCGGTGCCGACGCCGCCGCCGGCACGGGGCTGACCGGGCTGGCCAAGCGGGTCGGCTCCCTCGACGGGGCCTTCCACGTCAGCAGCCCCGTTGGCGGGCCCACCACCATCACCGCGGAGCTGCCGTGCGCGCGGTGATCGCCGAGGACTCGGTGTTGTTGCGGGTCGGCCTGATCAAGGTGCTGGAGATGGGCGGGTTCCAGGTCGCCGCGGAAGCCGGCGACGCGGAGGGGCTGTTGGCGGCAGTGGAGGAGCACCGGCCCGAACTCGCCTTGATCGACGTCCGGATGCCGCCCGGCTTCACCGACGAGGGGGTGCGGGCGGCGATGGAGATCCGTCGGCGCTGGCCCGGGACGCCGGTGGTGCTGCTTTCGCAGTACGTGGAGGAGCGGTACGCGGCTGACCTGCTGTCTGCGAACACCAGCGGTGTGGGCTACCTGCTCAAGCAGCGGATTGCCGATGTCGCCGACTTCGTGGCGGCGGTCCGGCGAGTGGCGGACGGGGGCACGGCCCTGGACCCGCAGGTCGTCGCCCAGTTGCTGCTGCGGCGCGACAGCGACCCGCTCGCGCGGCTGACCCCCCGCGAACGGGAGGTGCTCGGCCTGATGGCCGAGGGGCGCTCCAATGCCGGCATCGCGCAGGCGCTGGTGGTCAGCGAGAGCGCCGTGGCGAAGCACATCAACAACATCTTCGCCAAGCTTGACCTGCCCGTGGTCGACGCGGACCACCGCCGCGTCCTGGCCGTGCTGCGGTTCCTCGGAGCGTCCCGGGCCTGACCTTCCCATCAGCCGGATACTGATCACCAGTGCCCACCGGTGTCGGCGGCCGCCGATCCAGTGCGCGGATGACGACGACCGAAGGGCCACCTGCTCCACCTGGCGACCGCCTACCGCGTTCGCCGACGCGATCAGCTGACCCCCTTGCCCGGAGCCGCCTAGCCCTCGTAGGCAGGGCCAACGCCGGCTGACCTGCCACGGCGACAGACGGCATCACCACAGGTGCAGGAAGCTCCGGACGTCGTCATACCCGTCCACGGCCCGACCGTCCACGTCCGTCGGGTCCGCCTCGGCCCGCGCCGCCAGTGACTGCGCCAGCGTCAGGGCCTCATCACTGAGACGCCCGAAGCGTCGAGCGACGTGCCCCAAGCACAGGCCAGCCAGCCCGAGCAACGGACTCCCCGGCACAGCCCGTTTCCCGACCTGCACGCACCAGTGCTCGACGAACTCCGCGTCGCCGTCGTTCAGCGCGGTCCCGACGAGGACTCCCGCCGCCTCGCCCTCCACCGATCGGTCACGCAGAGCCCGCTCCAACGCCTCGACCACCACTTCGCGGGGCAGTGCAGGAAGGTTCTCGAAGCTCAGATGAGAATGCACCCCGCGAGACTACGTGGACCGCGTCCAACAGCCACCTGCCGCCGCCCTGTCCGACGGAACAGGGCGCACGTTGCCTGAGCTTGTTCTTTATCTTCGCTGGTCTGTGGCTGGGCGCCGTTCCCGGCCGCCCACCATCAGGGCCGCCCACCGTCAAGGGCGCTCGCCGCCGAGGCGCGCCGGCCGATCCGCAGGGGCGGCGGACACTGCCACCACCCTCCCATCCGTGGTCCTCCCCACTCTGGCGGCCCGAGCCCATCCAGGCGGATACTTAGTTCACGTGCGCTAACTACTTCGGGTCGGTGGGAGGCGGTGGCTGATGGGGACGGCGAGCGCGCCGGGACCGGCGCGGCAGCCCAGGGACCGGCAGCCGCCGTGGTCCGCGGCGGACCACCCCCGGTACAAGTGGATCGCCCTGTCCAACACCACCCTGGGCACGCTGCTCGCAACGATCAACGCCTCGATCGTGCTGATCTCCCTCCCCGCCATCTTCAACGGGATCCATCTCAACCCCCTCGGACCCGGCAACGTCAGCTACCTGCTGTGGATGCTGATGGGCTACATGCTGATCACCGCCGTGCTGGTGGTGACGCTCGGCCGGCTCGGCGACATGTGGGGCCGGGTGAGGATCTACAACTCCGGGTTCCTGATCTTCACCGTGGTTTCGGTGATCCTCTCGCTTGACCCGCTGCACGGCGCGGGCGGGGCCCTGTGGCTGATCGGCTGGCGGGTACTGCAGGCCATCGGTGGGGCCATGCTCATGGCCAACTCCGCCGCGATCATCACCGACGCGTTCCCTTCCAGTCAGCGCGGCATGGCGCTGGGCGTCAACATGGTGGCCGGTATCGCCGGCTCGTTCATCGGACTGGTGCTGGGCGGCCTGCTGGCGCAGTGGGACTGGCGCAGCATCTTCTGGGTCAACGTGCCGATCGGGCTGCTGGGCACGGTGTGGGCGTACCGCTCCCTGCATGAGACCGGCATCCGCAGGCCCGCGCGTATCGACTGGTGGGGCAACATCACCTTCGGCGTCGGCCTGACCGTGCTGCTGGCGGGCATCACCTACGGCATCCAGCCCTACGGCGGGAGCACCATGGGCTGGACCAACCCGCTGGTCCTGGGCGGACTGATCGGCGGCGCCGCTCTGCTGGTCCTCTTCTGCCTGGTCGAGACCAGGGTCGTCGAGCCGATGTTCCCGCTGCGGCTCTTCCGTGACCGCGCCTTCGCCGGAGGCAACGCCGCCGCGCTGCTCGGCTCCGTCGCCCGCGGCGGCATGCAGTTCATGCTGATCATCTGGCTGCAGGGGATCTGGCTGCCGCTGCACGGCTACAACTACGCGGACACTCCGCTGTGGGCGGGCATCTACCTGATCCCGCTCACCATCGGCTTCCTGGCCTCGGGTCCGGTGGCCGGGCACCTGTCCGACCGGTTCGGGGCCCGACTGTTCGCCGCCTCCGGGTTCGTGGTCATGGCCGTGTCCTTCGCCGGATTGCTGCTGCTGCCCACGGACTTCAGCTACTGGGTCTTCGCGCTCCTGGTCTTCCTGAACGGGGTCGGTGGCGGGCTGTTCGCCGCCCCGAACACCTCCATCATCATGTCCAGCGTCCCGGCCGAGTCCCGGGGCGCGGCCTCCGGCATGCGCGCCACCTTCCAGAACGCCGGCATGGTGCTCTCGATCGGCGTGTTCTTCTCGCTCATGATCGCCGGCCTGGCCGGCTCACTCCCGCACACGCTCAGCTCCGGCCTCACCGCCCAGGGCGTGCCTGCCGCCGACGCCGCCCGGGTCGCCGCCCTGCCGCCGGTCGGCACCCTCTTCGCCGCGTTCCTCGGCTACAACCCGATCCAGCAACTGCTCGGACCGCACGTGCTCGGACAGCTCCCGGCGGCCAACCAGAGCCTGCTGACCGGACGCGCGTTCTTCCCGCACCTGATCTCCGGCCCGTTCCACAACGGCCTGGTCGTGGTGTTCACCCTCGCCATCGCCATGTCCCTGGTGGCAGCGGCCACTTCAATGATCCGGGGCCGGACCGCCCCGTCCCGAACCCCGGAAACCGGCACAGGAGGTCACACCGTCATGGTCCAGCCCGCGACCGGCCAGGACACCGAAACCACCCGGCTGCGCCTGGCCATCGCCCGGCTCTACCGGCAGATGGCCCAGGCGTCCCACAGCCAGGACCTCAACCTCTCCCAACTCTCGGCCCTGGCCCGGATCGAGGAACACGGCCCGCTGCGGCTGGGCGAACTGGCCAGCCGGGAGGGCGTCGCCGCCCCGTCGATGACCCGCACCCTGACCGCGCTCAGCTACGGCGGCCTGATCGAGCGCCGACCCGACCCCGACGACCGCCGCTCGTTCCTGGTCACAGCAACCCCGCAGGGCCTGGCCCTGCTGGCCAGGCTGCGTCAGGAGCGCTCGGAACTGCTCGCCGACCGCATCGGGCGGCTCACGGCCGAGCAGCGCGAAGCCCTGCGGTCGGCCCTGGACGTCCTGGAACTGCTCCTGGACCAGCCGACCCAGAACGCTGCCGCCCCCGACGACCGGACCCCGATCGGCTAACGGATCAGCTAACGGTGGGCGGCGAGATCGTCCACCCACTGCGCCACCGAAACAACGTCGGCCTGCCGCGGGAACACCTTCTCGGTCAGCACCCGGTGCACCTCCGCGTCCCCGTCGGCGCAGGCGTCCGCCAGGACCGTCAGCTGGAAGTCGCGGTCGGCGGCCTCCCGCAGGGTGGAGAGCACCACCCCGCTGGTGGCGATCCCGGTCAGCACCAAGTGGGACACGCCCAGCGACCGCAGCACCACGTCCAGGTCACTGCCGACGAAGGCACTCACCCTCTTCTTCAGCACGACCGGCTCGCCGGGAAGCGGCGCGACCGCCGGATGGATGCGAGTGCCGGGACTGTCCACACCAAAAGCGTCGCCGGCGGTCTCGGCGAGCAGGCTGAAGGTGCGGTTGTTCGCGCTCACCTCGGGAAAGCCGGGCCGGAACGCCACCCGGACGAAGACGACCGGGATCCTCGCCCCGCGGGCGGCGGCGACAGCCCGCGCCAGACGGTCCAGCAGGACCTCGTCCCCGAACCGCTCCACCGTGCCCTGCTGCACGTCCATCACCAGAAGGGCAACGCCCATGGCTGTCCTCATTCCTGAGTATTCCTCAATCCTCTGTCTGATTCCTCCGCGCCGGCCCAGGTCCGACCGCGCCGCGCGGCAACGCTACGGCGGTGCCCGGACGGCCCGTCAGAGCCGTCGGCGCAACGCCGCGTTCAGCTCCGGGTGGCGAGGCGGCCCCTGCCTGATATGTCTGTTCCGCTGGGGTCGCGGGCGGGTTCACTGAGGTATTCGGCCGCCACGGCGCGGTTGTACCGGTCGAACATGGTGCCGAGGGTGTCCAGGTCCTCCTGGCTCCAGCCGGCGAGCAGAGCCGCCAGGCTCTCGGTGCGCCGCTCCCGGACCACCTCCATCCTGCGCAAGCCGTCGTCAGTGGGGGTGATGATGCTGCGCCGGCGGTCGGCAGGCGCGGGCGCGCGTTGGACCAGTCCGCCGCGCTGGAGGACGGAGACCTGGCGTCCCGCCGTCGAGGGGTCCAGGCCCAAACAGACCGCCAGGCTGTTGATGTCCATCGGGCCGTGCTGGTCCAGGGTGCGCAGGAGCAGGTACTCGGCCCGGTCGAGGTCGTCGTGGATGTCCGTGCGCCGGTGCAGCAGCTCGAAGTTGCGCGCCAGCACCGCCGTCTGCCGCTCGATGACTCCAAGGGCCGCGGACGTTTCGACCATGCCTGTCCTCACCTCTCCCCGGTATACCGGTACGATACATGTTATTGTCGGCATCATACCGGCTTTTCTGGGGGCCTCGCCCACGGCGGGCAGCCCCACCGGTGAAAGACGCGGGGGTGGAAATGGCCAACGGCTGGATATCCGAGACCTGGGACCGGGTGGTGGCCTCCGACCCGGGCCTGCACCGGTTGCGCATGGCCCTGTCGGCGGCCGTGGCGATGACCACCACTCTCGCCGTGGAGTACGGGTACGCGCGGTGGACCGACGCCGGCTACCAGAGCACCGTCATCGCCATGCTGCTGGGCACGGTCATGGCGATGATGGGCTCGATGGCCCTCACCGGCACCCGGACCTGGCCCAAGATCCGCACCGCCGCGTTCTTCCCGGTCGCCATCGGCGCCGGGATGCTCCCCGGTGCCGCCGTCGCCGGGCACACCGATGCCATGCTGGTGGTGTTCGTGGCGGTCATGTTCCTGGCGGTGCTGATCCGCCGCTTCGGCGTGGCGTACTTCTTCTACGGCTTCATGGTCTGGATGGGCTACTTCTTCGCGGCCTTCCTCGGTGCCCGTCTGACCCAACTGCCCACCCTGCTGAGCGACGTCGTGGTGGCCAGCGCCTGGGTGCTGCTGCTGTCGGTCACCGCGCTACGGACCCATCCGCGCCGCAACCTCGCCCGCCTCCAGCGCGCGTTCGGCGCCCGCGCCGGCGCCGTGGCCCGAGCGAGCGCGGACCTGCTCCTGTCCGATCCGGATGACCGGCGCGGCCGGGCCCGGCTGCACCGTAGGCTCCACTCGCGCCAGATGCGCCTGGCCGAGACCGCGTTGGTCATCGAGGGCTGGTCCGGCGACACGAGCGGGCTGCCACCGGGGTGGTCCGCACCAGCTCTGCGCCGACGCGTGCTCGACGCCCACCTGGCCATGGAGGAGGTCGCCACCGCCGCCGAGTCTCTGGCCCGCACCGGTGGACGCCTGGCCGGTGAGGCGGCCCACATCGCCGCGCACCTGGCCCGGCGCGAGGACCGCGACGCCGCCCAGCGCGCCCGCGCCCTGCTGGTCCTCGACCGGGTCGGCGACGAGCGGAACGGCCACGAGCGCAACGGCCACGCCGCCGAGACCGGCGGCCCCCGGCGCCGTGGCCCTTCCGGGGAGGGCGACTGCCTGGCCGGACACCTGGCCGCCGCCGCCCTGCGCTACACCGCGATCGCAGACCGGGCCGCTACGCCGCCCGAGATGGACGAGTCCGAGGAGTTCACCCCGGCGGTCACCCTCGCCCTGGGCGCCCTGCCAGGATCCGGCGCCGTTGCCGCCGACGTCCGCGCGCGAGGCAGCTGGAACCCGTTCCACCGCACCTCCCTGACCACCCGCCAGGCGATCCAGGTCGCCGTCGCCGCGACCCTGGCCATCATCGCCGGACGCGAAATCTCCCAGGCCCGCTACTACTGGGCCGTGCTCGCCGCCTTCATCGCCTTCGCCGGCACGGCCACCCGCTCCGAGACCTTCATCAAGGCCGGGAACCGGGTCCTGGGCACACTGCTGGGCCTGGGCTTCGGAGTGGCCCTGGCCCATCTGACCGCCGGACACACGCTGTGGGTCCTGGCCACCGTGGTGGCCAGCATGAGCTGCGGGTTCTACCTGGTGAACATCACCTACGCGGGCATGATCTTCTTCGTGACGATCATGGTCTCCCAGCTCTACAGCCAGCTGCACGAGTTCTCCGCGCATCTGCTCGTGCTCCGACTGGAGGAGACCGCGCTCGGGGCCGCGATCGGGATCGCGGTGGCCGTGCTGGTCCTGCCCACCAGCACCCGCGACACCGTTCAGGCCGCCCGCAGCCGCTACTTCACCGCCCTGGCGGAACTGCTCCGCGCCACCGCTGCGCACCTCGGCAGGTGGGAGGCGGTCCCCGAGACCGCCCCGGCCGCAAACCTGGACGCGCTCGCCCGCGCCGCCGACCTGCGCCTGCAGCAACTCGCCCTGGTCGCCCGCCCGCTCACCCGCACCCTCGGCCGGCCGGTGATATGGAACAACAACCCGGCCCAGGTACGTCACCGGATGACCGCGTACGCGGCCCTCACCCGACAGACCCGCGCCCTCGCCGCCAGCGCCCGTCCGACACCACAGACAGCCTCCGGCCCCGGCAACGCCCGAGCTGACCTCGCCCAGGCGGCCGCCGCCCTGGCCGAGGCGGCCGAGTTCCTTGCCGTCTCACTCCCCCGCCCCGGGCGCCCCGCTCCCGAGGTGGCCGGGCCGCTGGCCACCGCCGAGACACTGCTGCTGTCCCGCCCGCCCGCCGATCCCGCGGAACCGGAACCCACAGCAGAACAACCGCTGGCCCGACTGCGCCGACTCCTGTACGAACTCGCCATCCTCCCCCCGGTCGTCGCCATCCGCCCGGCGGCACAGGAAGGCCGTTCGGGGGCCTGGCCCGGGTCGAGCGCCACCACACCTCCCGCTCAGCGCGCTGCGGACCTCACCACCTCCGGTCCGGTCAACTCCGCCTGCCGACCGGGCGCGAACAGCACTCCGGAGTAGGCAGGTGGGGCAGTTCGTGGACGCTGCACTTGGGCAGGCCGGCTTTGCGGGCGAGGTAGTGGAAGCGGTGAGTGCCGGTTCGCCGGTTGTCTCCGGACCTGTCCTCATGAACTCTCGGACCGGTTCCTGACCGGTTCCTGACCGGTGCGAATTCGGGCAGATCGCCGACTTTGACATGCGCCGAAAGACCGACCCGGCTGGTTCGTGCACGAGTACCGACACGTCGCCTGAACTGCACAGACGGGTCGGCAGGACCAGTGTCCGAAAGTGAGCTCCGGTCGGTCTGGCGGCCTTGCGCAGCCCGCAGGACGCCCGCAAGCCTGGGTGAACCGGCTGACGGTTCCTGCCAGCCTCCGACCAGCCGCCGACCAGCGGCCACCGCCCGGCACCAGGCGACGTTGTGGCCGTTCACCGAGATATGACGCAGCGTCAATCCCTCACCGCCGCATGTCGGCTTCGTGAGCGTCACCGACCACCCTTGCGGCTGTCCGACGCGTAGCTCAGCGCCGCCCGGTAGCCGGCGCCCCCTCTTCACCGCCTGCAGGAAGGTCCCGCTCGTGCCGTCTTCCTCGACCGCCCCGCTGCTGAAGTACCGCACGTCCACCAGTCCGGCGCCGCTGCAGGCGGAGGCCGACGTCCCCACCCAGGCCACCGTCAACCTGGCCGTCCTGCCCGGGAGCCAGGCCGTTCACTGCTCCCGCATCGAGATCGCCGTCCCCGCCGACGACACCCGCGACCGGGCGTACTTCGCCAAAGCGCCGGTGCCTGCCAGCAGCAGCACTGACTGGACCTTCTCGGTCCGGAAGGACACCGGGCAGAAGTTGAACCTCCCCGGGGCTCCCACGGGCTCGTACTACCTCATCACCTTCGCGCTGCAGAACCCGCAGAGAGACCTGATCAACTACCCGCTGAACCTCGGTCTGAACGGCAGTCTCCTCTCCTCCGGCGGCCCACTCACCTACCGCATCCTGGAGCGCTCGAAGACCTCCGCGAGTGCCGGCTACACGCAGAAGTACAGCAGGCGGACCATGACGGTCGTCCAACCCGCCTTCTACTTGCACAGCTTCCTGGCCCGCGGCAGTCAGGCCGCGACGAGCGCGCCGCTCACGAGCTTCACCGCCGGCAGCCCCATCCACCTCAGCTGGGAGAGCAACGGCACCCACTTCCAGCTGTACGACGGCACATCCACCAGCCCCGTCCACCAGGGTTCCGCCACCTCCTTCAGCCTCCCGAACGGCATTGCCAGCGACACCACGTTCATCGTCGCGGCAACCGTGCTCTCCGGGACCCAGGGAGCCGCCAACGGCTTCACCCCGGTCCACCAGTACGCGACCCTCGCGCTCACCGTCCCCAACCCCACCCTGGACTCACTGACCGTCCGCCAGGGCATCGCCGCCCAGTCCACGCTGATCGTGAGCGGACAGCTGTACGCCAACGACAACCTCGTCGTCAGTGAGGGCGGGAGCAGGAAGTTCACCACGGTCGGCGCCAACGGGCTCCACGTCCTGGGGGACCTCTCCGCCGACTCCCAGCTCAGTGTCGCGGGAACCCTCGTGGCGAACGGCTTCCTCGTCGCCAACAACAACGTCATCGTCAGTGAGGGCGGACGCACGAAGTTCTCCTCGGTCAACGTCACCGGCCTCCGCGTCGTGGGATCGCTCGCCGTCGAGTCGGGGCTCAGCGTCGACGGAGACCTGGTGGCACGCGGCGTACTCCACGCCGACAAGGACATCAACGTCGGCGACGGCGGCACCACGAAGTTCACCACGGTCGGGGTCAACGGCCTCCGCGTGACGGGAGAGCTCGCCGCCAAGTCCGGGCTCAGCGTCGACGGAGAGCTCGTGGCGCACGGCGTACTCCACGCCAACAAGGACATCAACGTCGGCGACGGCGGCACCACGAAGTTCACCACGGTCGGCGCCAACGGCCTCCGCGTGACCAAGGACCTCACCGCCGAGGGCATCGTCTACGCCAGGAAGGGCGTCAAGAAGTAGCCTCTCAGCCTGTCGGGACGACAGGACGTGAACCTGCGCCCCCTTGCTCCCCGGTCAGCCACGCGTCCGCCCGGCTGTCGTCCCGTCGCCCTTGACGCGCACGGCGGATAATGTGCCGAGGCCGGCAAACCGGCTGCGCCTGTGGCGCCGACCGACTGAGAGGCAGAGAACGGATGACCCTGGAGGAAGGCCGACGCGTCAGGTTGACGGAGGACCTCGGAATCGGTGAAGCAGTCGCCGGTGAGCCCGGAGCCGTCGTCGGATTCCTCTCGCTGGGAGCCGGGACCGAGGGCACCGTCGAGCGGGTGGACGGGGAACTCCCGGAGAGCGAGGAAGTCCTCGAGTACCAGCGACTCAAAGCGCTGTTCGATGCCTACGGGCACACCATGCCGCTCGCGAGTCTGGAGCGGTTGGAGACGGAGATCGCCGCACTGGAGCCGGAGTGGGCCGCGTACCGGGAACGCGGAAGCCGGGTGACGGTCCGGGTCCGTTGGGACAACGGCTTCGTCCTCGACGGGGCGCACCAGGACATCCTCACGCCGCTGTGAGCGGGGCAGTCCCGCACCGGACCGGCCTCGCACAGTGCACTCGGCGGCTTCCCGCGCACACCGCGTGCTCAGCCCATCGGCGCCGCTCCGGTGTTCACCACGGGAGACCCCACGGACGCTCGTGCCGCTCGCGACCTGCGCAGGTCCCGCGTCACAGCGATCCGCTTCAGCCAGCGGTCCCTACCGTCGTAGCGGGCCAGAAATGGTCGACGGCCGTGCACGGCCCGGTAGTTGTCCACGATCAGGAGCTCGCCGGGGGCGAGGGCGACGTCGCTGCTGCAGCGCCGCAGTTCGTCCGTGAGTGCCTGCAACGCCGCCTGTGCCTCCTGGTCGTCCGGGTCGGTCCCGAGGAAGTACTCGTCGAAGGCCAGATAGGGTGCGGACGAGCTGCCGAAGAGTACTCCGGTGTGAAGTGGCGCGGGCGGTTGCTCGCCTCTCTCGGCGGCGCGGCGAAGATGCTCCTCGTCGGGGGTCAGCATGTACCGGGGTTGGGCGAGTACCCGGCGTTGCGCGGGGGTCAGCGCCAACTGGTCGACGGAGGCGTATTCGGTGGGTACCCGGTCGTCGTTGCGCAGGCAGAGCAGGCCGAGATAGTCGCAGCGCAGCGGGGAGAAGGCGTCCTCGGTGTGGAGATCGAGCACGCTGTCACTGCTGCCGGCGTTCTTCTCCTTCTCCTCCCCGCGGACCGGGCACAGGTCCTGTACGAGTTTGCCGTCCTGCACGGTGCTCCACGAGAACACCTCGCCCAGGCCCGAGGCGATCACCATGAGATAGAGCTCGTGGGCCAACGTGGTGTGCTCGACGCCTGCGGTCGTGCGCCAGTGGACGGGTGTCGGGCCCAGCGCCACGTCGTCGACGTTCCAGCCGCTGACGACGAATCCGCCGGCGGGCTCCTCGCGTCGAAACTCGTCCAGGAATCGGAGCAGCCGTTCCGGCAGCAGCCGGACGGCCGCAGGCACGGCCCGGAGCAGCTCGGTGGGCGCGTCCGCAGCCTGCGGATGAGCCGCTTCGGCCAGGTCGGCGACGGCCGCCCGCACCTGGTCCGCCTCCTGGTCGGTCAGTCGGAAGCGCAACGGACCGCTGGAGGGTACTGGCAGGGAAGGGACTGGCAGGGAGGGGACTGCCTGGCCTGTTGCTCTGCTGGTGATCACTGGCTCTCCATTCCTGAGGAGGTGATGTCCTGAGGCCGGCTCAGCAGGTCTGTGGACGTCCTTCAGACCCGGGTTGCCAGGTAGTCGCCGATCGCGACAGCGTCGATGCGGGTTCCCAGGAAGGTCGCCAGCGCGTCCGCCGGCGAGCAGACGATGGGCTCGCTGTCGTTGAAGGAGGTATTGAGCACCATCGGAACGCCGGTGCGTGCGTGGAACTCGGAGATGAGCCGGTGGTAGCGCGGGTTCGCCTCGGCGGACACGGTCTGGATCCGGGAGGTACCGTCCACGTGCACCACCGCGGGTATCCGTGCCGCCAGTTCCGGGCGCACCGGGCAGGTGAAGAGCATGAACTGGAAGCTTGCCGAGTCCCGTCCCAGGTCGAACCAGTCCCGGGCCCGTTCGGCCAGTACGCTCGGGGCGAAGGGCCGGAAGGGCTCGCGGTGCTTGACCTTCTCGTTCAACATGTCGCGCATGCCGGGATCGCGCGGATCAGCCAACAGCGAGCGGTTGCCGAGGGCCCGTGGACCGAGCTCCATCCGGCCCTGGAACCAGCCGACCACCTCGCCTGCCGCGATCCGTCCGGCGACTTCTCCCGCGATGTCCGGGCACCGTCGCGGGGCGGCGCCTGCCTGGGCGAATGCCGCGAGGATCTGCGCGTCGCTGTACTCCGGGCCCGTGTACTCGCATCCGTCGGTGGACGGCTGCGGCAGGACACCGCTGGTCGCGTGCCAGACGGTGAGCGCGGCGCCGACGGCTGTTCCGGCGTCGTGCGGAGCGGAGGGGATGAAGACACGCGCGAACGGGCCCTCTTCCTTGAGCAGCCAGTTCGTGGTGCAGTTCAGTGCGACACCGCCGGAGAAACAGAGGGTGTCCGTCGGGTGGAGTCGGTACGCCTGTTCTGCGAGCCCGAGAACCGTCTTGTTGTTCCAACTTTGCAGCGTGGCCGCCAGATTGATGTGCCGCTGCTCGATCGGCTCGTCGGCACGGCGCTGCGGCCCGAAGCGCTGCTCCAGCGCGTCGAAGCCGGGGAGTCGGAACTCGAAGGCGTCGTCGAGCACGTGTGGTTCGGGTCCCTCGCCGACGATCTCCGCCAGGGCGGCGCTGAAGGGACGAGGGTCGCCGTAGGAGGCCAGGCCCATGACTTTGGAGGCGTCGTAGGCGCTGAAGCCGAGGTAGGCGCTGAGCTTCTCCCAGACGAAGCCGACTGAATTGGGGTAGCGCAGGTCCGCCAGGGACTCGACGAGAGCCCCTTTGCCGGCTCCCAGCAGTGCTGTCGCCGACTCCCCGATCCCGTCGACGACCAGGACTGCGGCCTGGTCGTCCCCGCAGGGGAAGTATGCGGACGCGCCGTGGGCCACGTGATGCGGTATCCAGCGCACAGCCTCCGTGCAGTCGAAGCCGAGCAGGTCGGAAAGCCGATCGGGTATGCGTGCCAGTCCTGCCTGGAAGAGCGCCTCCCCGTCGGCGCTGCCCCAGTCGCCGGGGACGCTGAGCGGGTCCGTCCGAAAGGTGTCGCGACGTACCTCGGGATCGAAGGCGACGGCGACGAGGTCGATGTCCTCGCTCTCGAGCCCTGCCTGCTCCAGGCAGAACGCGATCGCCTCGACCGGCAGTGTGTCCGCGTTCGATACCAGCGCCGGCTTGCCGTGCTTGAGGCGATTGAAGCGTTCTTCTTCCGCGGCGGCGACCACCCGTCCGTCCATGACGAGGGCGGCGGACGACTCGTGGTAGACGCAGTTGATTCCCAGAACGCGCAACGGAGGGCCCTTCCGGAACGGGTTCCCGAATGGGCGTCACGACTCGGTTCCGCGCCCGTTCGAGGAGATCCTTTGATGACTCGGGAAGGCCATGTTCTGCGTAACTTCCGTGCTGTGGCAACACCTTGGCGACGGATCTTTCCCCGCGTCACGTCATCCAGCGCAGCCGATCCGACCTGCACGCTGTTGCCGACGGCACGTCACCATGGCCCC
The DNA here is from genome assembly GCF_041262505.1 of Streptacidiphilus sp. MAP5-3. Lineage (NCBI taxonomy): Bacteria > Bacillati > Actinomycetota > Actinomycetes > Kitasatosporales > Streptomycetaceae > Streptacidiphilus > Streptacidiphilus sp. MAP5-3. The sequence goes on along the minus strand of NZ_JBGCCL010000015.1, from coordinate 156,879 downwards.
CTGGGCCGGCAACGCAGATGCCTTCCAGTTCGGACCGCCGGCCCGCATCCCGCTCAGGGAGCTGTCCAGCCCACTTGATCAGCCACTCCGCCGGCGTCATGATGGTCCTCCCATGAATCTTCATCTTCGCCATCTGCGCTGGCGCAGCGACGAGGACTTCCAGGCCTGGATGTCCGGCCCGATGCAGGCCGCCCCGAAGTCGGCCTGACCCCAAGGCGCGAACCCTCCCATGCCCCACGCGACCGCCCTCGACGGAACCCGTATCGCCTACCAGGTCCATGGGAAGGGCGAGGGCCCGGCCCTGGTCCTGCTCTCCGGCCAGGCGAACAACCACCACTGGTGGGACTCCGTCCGCGCCGACTTCCACGCCACCCGCCGTACGATCACGCTCGACTACCGTGGCACCGGCGACAGCGACAAGCCTGACGAGCCCTACACCACCCCCGGCTTCGCCGAGGACGTCGTCGCCGTCCTCGGCGCGCTCGGCATCGAGCGCGCCGACGTCTACGGCACCTCGATGGGCGGCCGGGTGGCCCAGTGGCTGGGCGCACGCCATCCGGAGCGGGTCCGCAGGCTGGTCCTCGGCTGCACCACCCCCGGCGGAGCCCACGGCATCGAACGCGACCGGACGATCTCGGCGGCGCTCGCGTCCACCGATCCGGCGACGGCCAAGGCCACGCTGCTCGACCTGATGTACACGCCCGCCTGGCTGGCGGACCACCCCCACGGCCCCTGGTACGTGCTGGGCGACCGCGACATGCCCGCCTACGCCCGACGCCGCCACCTGCTGGCCAGCCGCCGCCACGACGCCTGGGACGTGCTGCCCGACATCACCGCGCCGACGCTGGTCGTCCACGGCACCGCCGACCGGTTCAACCCCGCCGAGAACGCGCCCCTCCTCGCCGCCCGGGTCCCGGACGCCCGGCTGCACCTGATCCCGGACGCGCGGCACGCCTACTTCGAGGAGTTCCGCGAGGTCGCCTCACCGCTGGTGCTGGACTTCCTCGACGCGCCGTGACCTGCCAGACCCGGCCCGCCGCCCGGCCTGTCACCCGGCCCGCGCGTCACCCCGGCGGGACGATCTGTCCGGTGTTGTACTGGTTCCCATGGCCACCCCACAGAGCCGACACCCCCGGCGGAGCAGACGGCGCAGCCGGGCCGCCCGGGCGGAGACGGCCCGGCGGACTGCGACCCTGCGCACCCGGATCCGGCTGCTGATCGAGCTGACCGCCCGGGCCGGCGCCTACCGCCGGGGCCTGGTCGTCGCCGCGTCCAACCTCAGTCCGGAGGAAGCCGAGATCCTGGCCGACCTCGAGTCCCACGGTCTCCAGGTGCCGCAGCTCCACGACGTGCTCTGCGGCGGACACGTCCTGGTGGACGACCCCGCCCTCTACGAGGCGTGGCAGTTCCCCTGGGCCAGCCATCCGCGCATCTCCAGCCACCACAAGGACATCGACAAGAAGCTCTACCCGGACATCGGCATGCGCGGCCGAGTGGTCCGCGAGAAGCTGCACGGCCGCACCGCCACCGGCACCTGGATGCAGTTGGAGAAGACCCCGGCGGCCTTCGGCAAGAACAAGCTGCCGAGCGTGGACGACCTGCGGCACCTCATGGACTACGTGGTCTACCGGATCACTCGAAGCAACGTCGGCCCGTGGGGGCTCTCCCGGCTGACCGAGCGCCGTCCGCTCTACCTCACCCCGGCCCTGGCCCAGCCCACCGACCTCACCCCGCCCGTCGCCGAGGCCCTCACCGACGCGCTGCGACGGATCGAGGAGGAGGACGACGCCACCTCCGTCTCGCAGGACCTCACGCCGCGCTTCCCACCGCCCGAGCGCCCGGACCCCTCGGACGAGCTCGGCCTGGCGCTGACCGGCCGCGGCGGTCGCGGGCTCTTCGGCAACTCCGAGGTGTGGGTGAGCGAGGCGGCGCTGCCGACCACCGCGTCCGTCCTGTCCGCCGCCGCGACCGCCCGCCCGCAGCGCCTCACCGAATGGCTGACGGAAACGGAGGAGGAAGACTCCGCATGAGCGAACCGACCGCAAGCCCCGAACCCGATCCTGCACCACAGCCCGGCGACACCCAGGTCCCCGCCGGGCTGGTGTCGGCGGTGGTCCACCTGGTGGGCACCGGCGCGGTCGCGCTCGGCGCGTACACCATCGCCGAACTCACCGCCGTCGACGCGGTGGTGGACTTCCTCGCGGCCCGGCCCTCGGACGAGGTGCTGGCGGAGGCGGTCCGTTCGCTGGCCGCACGGCAGTTGCTGCTCGCCGGTGACGGACCGGGGAGGATCGAGGTGCGCGGCGACCTCGGCCTTGCCGTCACCTTCCAGCGCCGCGCCCGGCTCGTGCTGGACGCCCGCGTGGCCGGCACCGAGTCGGGCGAACCGTGGCGGATGCTGGTGCTGCCCCAGCCCGAGCGGATCTGCCTGATGGTGCGGATCGACGCGCTCGGCGTCCACGAACTCTCCCTGCACACACTGGAGGAGACACTGGGCATGGTCTCCGACTGGCTCCCGCGCGGCTCCTGGGCCGACGCGGACGGCCATACCGACCCGGACGCGGTACTGGCCGCGGCCGAGCGCTCCGCGCTGCTGACCGCCGTCCACTACAAGGCGGTGGGCTCCGCCGAGACCGCCGAGTCCAGCACCGACCTGGTCCTTGCCCGCCGCAACGGTCGGCTGCACGCCTTCATCCGCGACCCGCAGGACGCAACCCGCCTCGTCCCCAGCCCGCGCGCACGCGGCCGGGGCCTGCGCGAGATCGTCGCCGCGCTGCTGGACCAGACCGTGGCCAAATAGCCTTTGAGCACGGCGAGTTCAGGGCACGGTGAGTTCAGGGCGCGCTGAGTTCAGGAGGCAGTGGGTTCAGGACGCGCTGACGAGCTCCAGCGCCGCCAGCACCTCGGACCGGCTGGGCGCTCCGGCGGAGCGGCGGGCGACCCGGCCGTGCCGGTCGAGCACCAGCACCGTCGGGGTGCGCATCACGTCCGCCCGGCGGACCAGGTCCAGCCGCTCCTCGGCGTCGATCTCGACCAGCCGCACGCCCGGCCGGTCGGCCGCGACCTCGCCGAGCAGCCGCCTGGTCCCAGGGCAGTTGGCACAGAAGTCGGTGGAGAACTGCACCAACGTCGCCTGGCCGCCAAGCGGTTCGCCGAGGTCGGCGCCGGTCAGGCGCAGCGCCGCGCCCGGCTTGGCGCGCCGCATCCTCCCGTCACGCGCGGCCCGTACCAGGCCGAAGGCCGTCGCCGCAGCCAGGACGACGGCGAGGACGAGCAGTCCGGTGAGCTCACTCATGAGAGCCGGGCCCGGCTCCGGACGGCCAACAGGTAGACCTCGCAACCGAGGCAGTACCCGAAGACCGCGTTGAGGAAGGCCGCGGCGAGCGCCAGCGCCGTCGCGGCGACGCCCACCCACAGCGCGCCGGAGAGGTAGCCGACCGTGCCGACGAGCGCGAAGGCCAGGCCGACGGCCTGGGCGAACCGGGGCGGACGCTCGTCCTCCAGCTCGGTCGGCGGCCCGAGGCGCGGGCGCACCAGACGCCGGAAGAGGAAGCCGTACGGCGAGAAGCGCAGGCCGAGCACCGCGCCGAGCGCGAAGACCACGCCCTGCGCGGCGAGCAGCGCGCCGCTGCTGGTCACCAGGGCGAGGGCGAGGACCACGGTGGTCAGGGACGCGGCGAAACGCGGGCCGCGGGGATCGATACGGGACGTGCCGGAGCTGCCGAGAGGCATGCGGGGACTCCGAGAGGTTCGAGGGTGCCGGGGGTTCCTTGGGGAGGGGTAATCAGGAACGACGACACGCCGCAGACCACACCCGACCGAAGTCGATGTGGTCCCGGGTCACCAGGAACGTCGCTACAGGCACGCGTCCATTGGAACACCGCCCCCAGCTCAGGTCAACGCACCGCAGGTCAACGCACCGCAGGTCAACGCACCGCAGGTCAACGCGCGTGCGACGGCGTCCGGCGGCGGGTGAGGTCCTCCAGCAGCGCCACCGCGTGGCTCGCCTGCCCGTAGGGGACGAAGAGGTGGTCGTGATGGAAGCCCGCGACGACGTTGCAGCTGAGCCCGGCCTCGGCCAGCACGTCCGCGACGGCGGCCGTCATGCCGACCGCCTCCAGCGCGGAGTGGACCCGCAGCGTGATCCAGCCCGCGACGTAGTGGTACGCGAGCCCGGCGGCGTCGGCCTCCTCCTGGGGCACGACCACGGTCAGACCCTCCGGCTCCTGCACCGTCACCACGGGCCGGACCTCAGCGGGCACCGGCCCCGACAGCGTGCAGAACACGTACGCGCCGGGGTGGAGCTCGGGCTTCATCTCGGCCAGCAGCTTGTCCAGCCTGATCTCACCGGTCATGGCTCAAGGCTAGGTGCGGACCCGGGTCCCCGCCTGCGGACGTGCCCTCTGGTCCGGTCAGCTCGGCTTCACCCCGCGCACCAGGCCAGCGCCGAGCAGCGCCTCGTGTGCCTGGCGGACCCCACGCCGGACCCGCTGCGGATCCGGCGGGCCGCCCGGGGTGTCCTCCAAGCCCTCCACGAGTTCGAGCAGCGCCTCGCCCAGGGCCTGTGCCCGCACCTCCAGCCGCGCGACCCGCTCGTCCAGGGTCGTCGCCTCCACTGCTGTCGGCACTGCCGTGTCCGTCACCGGCTCCGGCTCCGTCACCGTCACCGTCGCCGTCGCCGTCGGCTGCGGCTGCGGCTGCGGCTGCGGCGGCCGCTCGTCCGCACCCGTCGCGTCCGCGCCTGTCGCGTCCTCTCCGATCCCCGAACCCGCAGGGCTGATCAGGCCGTAGTGCCCGTCGTAGCGCGCGTAGAGGACGGCCCCGCGACCGGAGGCCGGGTCGGCGAAGAAGAGGAAGGGGTGGTCCGAGGCGTCCAGGCTGGCCCTCGCCTCCGCGACAGTCAGCACCGGCGCGGCGCTCTTGAGCACCGTGACCTGGACCGTCGGCGGGGTCAGGCCCTCCGGGTCGGGGGCGACCTGGGCCAGCCGGAACGGGCCGGGGCCGAAGCGGTAGAGCACGCTGTCCTGGCCGCTGCCGGACTCGGTGAAGAGGTGGAAGTCGAAGTCCATCGTCTCCAGGGTGAACGCCGCCTGGTCGATGGACTCGCGCACCAGGGCGACGTCCTTGTGGCGGCTGATCACACGCTGGTCGGCGGGCAGTTGCACCCTCGTGGGGCGGCGCAGCGGCTCGATGCCCTGGCGCCAGTCGGTGATCCCGGAGTGGTCGCTGTCCGGGGCGGCGTGCCCGCGCCGGGCCCACTCCATCCGGGAGAGCTGGATGTCGAGCCGATCGCGCAGCACGGCGATCGCCTCGGCCATGGTGTCGGCGGCGACCTGGGCGCGGACGGTGCCGCCCTCGACGGCCAGCACCGCCTCGGCCATCGCGGGTCGGCCGGTGGCCTGGCGCGTCCGGCTCAGCCGGACGTCAGCCGCGCGCGCGTGCTCGCCGGTGTCGTTCAGCAGCTCCTGGACGGTCGCGCGGGCCAGCTCGGTCGTGGCCGAGGACAGCTCGCCGCCCAGCACCGTCACCTGCAGATCGGGCGAGAGCCCGCTCGGAACGTCAGTGGTCATGTCTCTTCGCTCCGCTCGTCGCCGGGGCCGTCACCTTCGACGGTAAGGCGGGATGGCCCCCACGTCGCACCGGCAAGGTCCCTAACCGGCCAAACTCCGACCATTGCCCCAACATTGCCCGGCCACTGCCCGACGACGGAGCGGTCAGGACGCGCCGGAGTTGGTCTGTGCCGGGCCGCCGTTCCCCTGCGACGGCGGCTGCACGCTGCCGCCGCCCGTACTGCCGACGCTCCCCCCGGTGTTGCCCGTGCGCGAGCCGCCGCCACCGTCGTGCGAGGGGACGAGCTTGCCAAGCGCCGAGAGATTGGGCAGGTCATGGGCGTAGCCCAGGCCCAGGAGCAGCGCGGCGGCGGTGGAACCGATCGCGGTCCAGCGGGTCACACCGCTCACCCGATGCAGTCCGATGGTGCGGCGACGGGCCCGCTCGCTCGCGGACACGGGCCCGGACCCAGCCCCGGGTATGGCTGCGTTCATCGCGGCCCCCTCACCTCTGCTCTCTTCAGTGTGCTTGAGTGACCGTCAACCTGAGGTTCGAACCGGCTTCAGATCCGGTAAAGAACCCCGGACCGCGACCACCGGGGGCACTCGCGCCACTCCGAGAGCTCTACGCTGAAGCAATGGCACAGGTAACCGATCCGGCAGCAACGGCGGCGCCTCTCTCCGTGCTGGTGGTCGAGGACGACCAGGGCATCGCCGACTCCCTGGTGCGCGGGCTGAGCAGGGCCGGCTACGCGGTCCGTTGTGTCGGCACCGGCATCGACGCGCTGGCAACACGGCCGGTTCCCGACGTGGTGCTGCTCGACCTCGGCCTGCCAGACATCGACGGCGTCGAGGTGTGCCGACGGATGCGCCGCCAGTCCGACGCCGCGATCATCGTCGTCACCGCGCGCGGCGAGGAGGCGGACCGGGTCGCCGCGCTGGACGAGGGGGCGGACGACTACCTGGTCAAGCCCTTCGGGCTGGCCGAGCTGCTGGCCCGGCTCCGGGCCGTGCTGCGGCGGACCCGCCCCACCGGCGCCGAGCTGATCGTCCACGGCCCGCTGACCGTCGACCCGCGCACCCGCCGGGTGACCGTCGGCGGCGAGGAGATCGCGCTCACCCCGAAGGAGTTCGACATCCTGCACTGCCTGGCCGTCGACCCGGGCCGGGTGGTCACCCGTCAGGAGATCCTGGAGCGTGCCTGGGACGCCCACTGGTACGGGCCGACCAAGGTGCTGGACGTCCACATGGCCGCGCTGCGCCGCAAGCTCGGTGTGCCCGGCCTGGTCGAGACCGTCTACGGACGCGGCTTCCGTCTCGGCAGCGACTTCACCACCGCCCCTGACCCCGACACCGACTCCAGCACCGGCCCGGACTCCAGCGCCGAACCCGACTCCAGCACCGACGCCGACGCTGACAGCGCGACCTCGTGACCCGGCGGATCGCCCTCAGCGTGCTGGCCCTGGTGGTCGCGCTGCTGGTGCTCGCGGTGGTCCCGCTCGGCATCTCGATGACCCAGCGGGAGAACGACTCGTTCCGCGAGGAGACCGCCGCCAAGGCCAGGACCATCGCCTCCGCCGCCGAGGAGCACCTCTCCGACAACCGTCCGGACACCGACGCCCGCGAGCAGATCGAGGCCGCGACCGACGCGGGCGACTGCGCGCAGGTCTACGACGCGCACGGCGCACTCTTCCTCACCACCCCGTGCAAGGCCGGGCCGCTCCCTGCGGGCGCGGTCGCCGAGGTGCAGCGGACCGGGCAGTCGCAGACGGTCCAGGACGACAGCCGGATGGCGATGGTGGTCCCGGTCGGCGACTCGGTGCCCGCCTCGGGCGTGCTGGTCTTCTCCCGGTCGACCGACGACCTCAACGACCAACTGCTCGCCATCTGGGGCTGGCTCAGCCTGTGCGGGCTGGGGGCGCTGGTGGCGTCGATGCTGGTGGCCACCCGGCTGGCACGCTGGGTCGGCCGCCCGCTGGTCTCGCTGGACGACGCGGCCGCCCGGCTCGGCGAGGGCGACCTGACCGCGCGCGCCGAGGTGACCCAGGGGCCGCCGGAGGTCCGACGGCTCGCGGCGACCTTCAACTCGATGGCCGCCCGGACCGAGAACCTGATCCACGGCCATCGTGCGGTGATCGCCGACGTCTCCCACCAACTGCGCACCCCTCTCACCGCGCTGCGCCTCCGGCTGGACCTGCTGGCCGCCGACGCGGCCGCCGATCCCGAGGGCGAGGACGACACCGCGCACGAGCTGGCCGGAGCGCAGGAGGAGATCGCCCGGCTCTCCCGGATGGTCGACGGCCTGCTCGCGGTGGCGCGCGCCGAGAACGCGGTGCCGCGCCAGTCCTCGGTCCGGGTCGACCAGGTGGTCGCCGACCGGATCGCCGCCTGGCAACCGGTCGCCGACGAGCGCGAGACCCGGCTGCGGCCCCGTGGCGGCCACGGCGTGATCGTCTCGCTCGGCGAGGGCGACCTGGAGCAGATCCTCGACAACCTGATCGCCAACGCCCTGGAGGCGGTGCCGGCCGGCGGCTCGGTCGAGCTGGTCACCTCACGGGACGCGGAGCGCGGTGAGGTCCGCCTCTCCGTGGTCGACCACGGCCCGGGGATGGACCAGGCCGCCCGCGAACGTGCCTTCCGTCGCTTCGACTCGGGCCGGGAGAGCGGAACCGGACTGGGCCTGGCGATCGTCCACCGCCTGGTGACCGCGAACGGCGGCAGGGCCGAACTCGAGCAGACGCCCGGCGGCGGGCTGACCGTGCACCTGCTCCTCCCCGCCGCCCCGCCCGAGGCGCGCGCCCCGCGCCGCGACCGACGTCCGCCGCGCAGCGGGCTGTCAAACCCAGGCCCGAACGGATGATCCCCGTCACCTTCCGGGCCGTGCGGGAGCTGCGCGAACGTGGACCCTTGCCAGTTCTTAGTAATTCCTGAACCGGAATCCGACCTCTCCCTGGGCACGCTGGACGAGCAGACCGCCCCACCCTCACCTGTCCAGGAGGAGTCAAGGATGGACTCGACCGAACATCCGGCCGCTGCCGACCGCGCTCGTTCCCATCGCCGGGACCGTTCCGTGCGTCGGGTCGGAGCCACCACGCGCTGGGTCACCGTGGCCGCAGCCGCCGGCTCCGTCGCGCTGGCCACCGGCTACGCCTCGGCCTCGACGCCCGCCGCCGGGGCGCACAGCAGCACGGCCGCGCCGAGCCCGGACGCCTCCCACGTCGCCCACACAGCGAAGCCGTCCGCGAAGCCGAGCCCCACCCACACGGTCGCGCCCAAGCCGAAGCCCCACATCACCCCCACGGTGGCTCCCCACACCGTGGCCCCGGCGCCGGTGCAGCAGCCCACCACCGCGCCCGCCCCCGCCTACACGCCGCCGCCCGCTCCGGCGCCCGTTCCCACCACTGCGGCCCCCGTGCCGACCCAGGCGGCCCCGCCGCCCGCACCCGCGCCCGCGCCGTCCCAGACCACGACGGGCGGTTCATGACGATGCTCGCCCAGGAGCCCGGCCAGGCCGTCTTCCCGGTCTTCGGTACCAGCGGACATCTGCTGGTCAGCGACCCGGGGCTGCTGCCCGAGGCCCTGGTCAGGCTCCAGTCCGAGCTGGCCGCGATCGACGTCGCGTGCAGCCGCTTCCGTCCCGACGCCGAGCTGGCCCGGGCCAACGCCATGGCCGGGTCGACCGTCGTGGTCGGCCCCCTGCTCGCGGAGGCCCTGGACGTGGCCTGGCGCGCGGCCGAGGAGACCGGCGGGATCGTCGACCCCACCGTCGGCGCGGCCGTCCGCGGCCTCGGCTACGACCGCACCTTCGCCTCGCTGCGCCCGGAGCAGGTCGGCGCGGCCACGACCACGCCCGCACCGGGGCTGGCCGGCATCGAGTGGGAGCCCGCCCGGCGTCGGCTGCGACTGCCCGCGGGCGTCGCGCTCGATCTGGGCGCGACCGCCAAGGCCTGGGCCGCCGACCGCTGCGCCGCCCTGCTCGCGCAGAGCACCGGGTGCGGCGTGCTGGTCAACCTCGGCGGCGACCTGGCCGCCACCGGGCCCGCGCCCGAGGGCGGTTGGCGGGTCGGTGTCGCCGACGACCACCGCGCGCCGCAGCCCGACTCCCCCGTCGTGGCCGTGGAGCGCGGCGGACTGGCCACCTCCGGCACCGCCGTCCGCGCCTGGACGCGCGACGGCCGCCGGGTGCACCACATCGTCGACCCGCGCACCGGCCGTAACCCGCAGCCGTGCTGGCGCACCGTCACGGTCGCGGCTCGGTCCTGCGTCGCCGCCAACACCGCCGCCACCGCGGCACTGATACTCGGCCCCGAAGCCCCCGACCGGCTGCGTGAGGCCATGCTCCCCGCCCGACTCGCGCACGAGAACGGCGACGTCGTCCGCGTCTGCGGCTGGCCCGCGGACGCGCCCGCTCCCCGGCGAGGTGCCGCATGAACCCCGCGCTGACCCCTGCTCTGCACTCGGCCCTGCTGGCCGCGTCCAGCGGGCCCAGCCCGCTCTGGTACGCCACCCGCGCGGGCGGCACCATCGCGCTGGTGCTGCTGACCGCGACCCTGGCCCTCGGCATCGCCGTCGGCGGACGCCACGAGCCGCGTACCCTCGCCCGGTTCGAGGTGACCTCGCTGCACCGCAACCTTTCCGTGCTGACCCTGGTCTTCCTCGCCATCCACATCGTCACGGCGATCCTGGACACCTTCGTCCACCTCGGTTGGTGGATCACCCTGGTGCCCTTCACGTCCGGGTACCGCACGCTCTGGCTCGGACTCGGCACGGTCGCGTTCGACCTGATGCTCGCCGTCGCGATCACCAGCGCGACCAGCGGCATCCGGCTGCGTATGGGACAGCAGCGCTGGAAGGCGGTGCACTGGCTCGCCTACGGCTCCTGGCCGATCGCGGTCTTCCACGCCGCCGGCACCGGCACGGACACCACGTCCACGCTCCAACTCGCCCTGTACGCCGTCTGCCTGGCCGTCGTCATCGCCGCCGTCTGGTGGCGGCTGTACCGCGCCGGGCCCGCGCACCGCGCCCTGCGCCTCTGGACGGGCGTGGCAACCCTGGCGGTCCCCCTCGCCCTCGCCGCGTTCCTGCACGTCGGCCCGCTGGCCCCCGGCTGGTCCCACCGCGCCGACGCACCCGTAAGTCCCGTGGCAACCATGGAAGGAGCCGTGACCCGATGACCGCAGAAGCCGCCTACGACTCCTACGACTCCGTCCACGCCACCCGGGCCCTGCCGCTCGCCGACGGCTCCCGGCCCGGCCCGCACGGCACCCGGCTCTTCTCCGGCTGGTTCACCGACGGCCGCCCGGCCGACCTGACGGACCATCTGGACCGCTACGGTCCGCCGCCGATCGAGCGCGCCGCCGGACGCCACGGGCACGAGTCCGCGCTGATCCGCGCCGCCGAGGCGGCCGGGCTGACCGGACGCGGCGGCGCCGCGTTCCCCACCGCGATCAAGATGCGGGGCGTCGCGTCCGGTCGCGGTCCGGCCGTGGTCGTGGCCAACGGCATGGAGAGCGAGCCGGCCAGCTCCAAGGACCGGACGCTGCTCCAGCTCGCCCCTCACCTGGTCCTGGACGGGATCGCGCTGGCGGCCCAGGCGGTCGGCGCCGACGAGGCCCACTTCTGCGTGGCCCGTCCCCGTACCGGGCAGATCCGCGAGCTGCGCGCCGCCCTGGCCGAGCGCGCGCAGCGCGGCCTGGACCGGATTCCGGTACAGCTGCACGAGCTGCCGCACCACTACGTCTCCAGCGAGGAGACGTCCCTGGTCAACTGGCTCAACGGCGGCGACGCCCGGCCGATGTCCACGCCCCCGCGCCCGTTCGAGAAGGGCGTCGGCAAGCGCCCCACGCTGATCGACAACGTGGAGACCCTGGCCCACCTGGCGCTGATCGCCCGTTACGGCCCCGAGTGGTACCGGGAGGCGGGCGCACCCGACGCGCCCGGCACCACGCTGGTCAGCCTCTCCGGCGCGGTCCGGCACCCCGGCGTCTACGAGGCCCCGATGGGCGCCACCATCGGCCACCTGCTCAACCACGGCGGCGGCCCGAGCGGCCCGCTCTCCGCGATCCTGGTCGGCGGGTTCTTCGGCAGTTGGCTCCCCGCCCGGACAGCTGCGGAGACCCGGTTCACCAAGGAAGACCTGTCCGCCCTCGGCGCGGGCCCCGGCGCCGGAATCCTGGTCGCCCTGCCGCACCAGGCCTGCGGACTGGCCGAGACCGCCTCGATCCTGAGCTTCCTGGCCAACAACAGCGCCCAGCAGTGCGGCCCCTGCCGCTTCGGCATGCCCGCCGTCGCAGACGACTTCGCGACGCTGGCCTTCGGCGAGGCGGATCCGTCGGTCCTGATGCGGCTGGAACAGCGCGCCGGTCTGCTCGCCGGACGCGGGGCCTGCCGCCACCCCGACGGGGCCTCCCGCCTCGCCGCCACGGCGCTGCGGACCTTCGCCGCCGACGTGCAGAACCACCTGCGCTTCGGCCCCTGCCCCGGCACCAACCTGCCCCCGGTGCTCGACGTCCCGGACAGCCCTGTCCCCGACCCGGAGGAGTGGAAGTGAGCGTCATGCCGTTCACGCGGTCCCGTGAGCTGACCCTGCGCATCGACCGGATCGCCTGCGAGGGCCACGGAGCCTGCGCCGAACTGCTGCCGGAGCTGCTGTCGCTGGACGAGTGGGGCTACCCGATCGTCCACTCCGCGACCGTCCCGCCGGAGCTGTTGGCGCACGCCAAGCGCGCCGTCGCCGCCTGCCCGGTGCTGGCGCTGCGGACGGACCGCTCCGCGCGCTGAGCCGGCCCGTCGGATAACCTGCCCGGGGGCCTCCGGGGCCTCCGTGGCCTGAACGAGTTCTTAGTCATCGATCATGCAGACTCTCCCCGACAGGCCCGCCGTAGGCCCGTCCGGAAGGAAGCACCGGTGACCACTGCAAGCGTCGCGCCGTCCCGCCAGGAGCAGCGGCAGTCGCACGGCCCCGAGGGCAACGCCCGACTGACCGGTGCCGTGGGGACCGTGCTGCTGGTGCTCTTCGCCGTGCAGGGCTTCACGATCCTGTCGCTGACGCAGCTGCTGCCGGTGCACTTCTTCTTCGGCATGCTGATCATCGGCCCCGTGCTGCTGAAGATCGGCACCACCGGCTACCGCGCCTTCCGCTACTACACCGGTGCGCCCGCGTTCCGCCGCCACGGCGCCCCGCACCTGGCGCTGCGGCTGCTCGGCCCGCTGCAGATCCTGATGTCCGTCGCGTTGCTGACGACCGGCATGACGCTGGCGCTGGTCGGCCCGGGCACGCTGGCCCAGCAGGTGCTCTTCCTGCACAAGGCCTCGTTCTGGCTCTGGGTCGGACTGACCTCCATCCACGTGCTGACCCACCTGTGGCGGCTGCCCCGGCTGGTCGGCTCGGAGCTGCGCCGCGACGCCGTCCCCGGGCGCGGCCTGCGCTGGACCCTGCTGGCCTCCTCGCTGGCCACCGGCGCCCTGATCGCCCTCTGGGGCCAGCACCTGGTCACCAACTGGGGACGCTGAGGCGACACCGCAGAAGGCCGCCCCCGCTCGACGCGGGGGCGGCCTTCTTGCTTCACCTGGGTCAGGAGACCGTCAACGGTGCGGAGAGGGCGACGTCGTACGGCGTCGTGTCGTCGTTGTCGATCTGCACCTGGTAGCCGCCCGGCTGGACGGTCGGCGCGGCGGCAGAGTCGATGTCGCCCTGGCTCACCGCCAACTGCCGCAGGTCGAAGCTGATCCGGACGGTCTTCGACTGCCCGGCGGCCAGGTCGACCCGGGTGAAGCCGACCAGACGCTGCGGCGGGGCGATGGTCTGGTCACTGACCGGCTGCGCCACATAGAGCGGCACGATGTCGGTCCCGGCCCGACTGCCCGTGTTGCTCACCGTCACCGTCGCGGTGACCTGGCCGCCGCGCGCGGATGCCGTCGGCGGCACGCTCAGGTCCTTGACCGCGAAGCTCGTGTAGGAGAGGCCGTAGCCGAACGGGTAGAGCGGGTTGTAGGCGTGGCCCGCCCCCGAACCGGTGCCCGGGAGTTGGTCGAAGAACTTCGGCTCGTCGCCGAGCGGCGAGGGCGCGGTGCCGTTGAAGTCACCGCCCACCGTGGTCGCGTCCGAGGCCCAGGTGATCGGCAGCTTGCCACTCGGGTCGATCGTGCCGAACAGCGCCTGCGCGACGGCCTGACCGGCCTCGGTGCTGCCCTGGAAGTCCATCAGCACGGCATTGGCGTTCTCCGCCGGGCCAAGGCCCAACGGTCGTCCGGCGATGACGACGACGATGACCGGCTTGCCGGTGGCCTCCAGCGCGGAGATCAGCGCCTTCTGGTCGTCGGCCAGCGCCGGGGCCGGGTTGTCGCCGAGCCCTTCGGCGTAGGCCTTCTCGCCGACGGCGACCACATACGCACTGGTGCTCGACGAGTCTGCCACGGCAGTCGCCTGGTCGGGCGCGTAGACAGCGTTCGGGTCCATCGACTTGATGCCGCCCAGCACGGTCGTCCCGGGCGGGATCTGGTTCGGGTCGCCCATGCAGCAGACGTGCCCGGCCCCGGCGACGCCCTGCCAGCTGACGCTCCATCCGCCGAGCTGGTTGGTCATCGAGTCGGCGCTGGGCCCGGTGACCACGATGTGGCTGCCCGCGGGCAGCGGCAGGGCGTTGTTCTGGTTGCGCAGCAGGACCAGCGACTCCTGGGCAGCCTTGAGGGTCTGGTCACGCCCGGAGGTGACGGCGGCGTCGGCGGCCGACGCGTCCACGCAGGGGGCGTTCGCGTCCGTCAGACAGGGCAGGTCGAAGAGACCCAGCTTGAACTTGAGCGTGAGGATCCGGCCGACGGCCTGGTCGATCCGCTGCTGGGAGATCCGACCGGTCCGCACGTCCTGGAGGATCGCCTGCTGCCACGAGGCCGGGTCGTTGACCTGCATGCTCATGTCCACACCGGCGTTGACCGCGGCGGCGATGGCGCCGGGCAGGTCGGCCGCGATGTGGTAGGTCGTCTGCAGCGCGGTGACGTCCTGGTAGTCGCTGATCACGACCCCGCCGAAGTGCATCTGGTTGCGCAGGATGTCGGTGAGCAGGTAGTGCGAGGAGGTCGCCGGGACGCCGTTGATCGAACCCGAGTCGACCATCACGGTGTCGGCGCCCGCGTCGATGCCCGCCTCGTAGGAGGGCAGGATGGTGGACTGGAGGTAGTTGAGGGGCAGCAGCGCCTCGTCCCGGTCGTGGCCGTTGATCGACTGCGAGTAGCCCGCGAAATGCTTGACGGTCGCGCTGACCGGCAGCGAGCCCTTGGGACCGGGGGCCTGCATGCCGGTGATGTTCGCGGCGCCCATCGCCTCGGCGAGTGCCGGTTCCTCGGACCAGGTCTCGTACGTGCGGCCCCAGCGGGGATCGCGGGCCAGATCCTGGACCGGTGCGAAGTCCCAGTTCCAGCCGGTGGACCGGAGCGCGTTCGCGGTGACCTGGCCGCCCGCCTGGGCGAGCGACGGGTCCCAGGTCGCGCCCATGCCGAGCGACTGCGGGAAGAGCGGCGCCTGGTAGGGGTGCCCGAAGCCGTGGACGGCGTCGACCCCGAAGAGCAGCGGCAGGTGCAGCCGCGAGTGCTGAATCGCGTAACTCTGGATGATGTTGTACTCGTTGGCCCAGTCGTAGCCGGTGTTCCCGGTCCCGCCCTTGCCGGTGGTGTCGACCGGGTCGTTGGTGCCGCCCGCCAGCACCGAGCCGACGTCCTGGCCGACCAGGATCTTCTGCATGCAGGACGGGTTGGGCACGTTGAAGCCGTTGTCGGCGCAGGTGGCGCCGTTCGGGTCGGTCAGGGTGGTGACCAACTGCTGGTCCATCTGCCCGACCTTCTCCGGCAGCGTCATGGCGTGCAGCAGCGCGTCCACGCGGGTGGCGACGGGCAGGGACCGGTCCAGCCACGCGGCGGAGCCCGACGCCGAACCGGCGCCCGGGGCGCCCCGGCCGGCGGAGGCGGCGGAGGCGTTCCCGCCGGCGGTGAGCAGCGGGACGGCCAGGGCGACCGCAGCGGTCGCCGTGGCAGCCGCCAACAGTCGGGGATGGCGGGTGGCACTGAAGAGCTGGGCACTGAAGCTGGAGGATCTGGGGATCGTCACGAGGACTCCTGGTTCGGGCCGTTCGGCTTCGATCGGAAGGGAGCGCTCTCTCACAGGCCGTCAGGCATGCCCCACCACCGCGCGGCGCGGGCATGCGTTCAACTGATGACGCCTCACATGGAGCCACTGATGCGGCACGAGCGTCAAGACTGCTTACAGCGTTGACTTCTTGAACGCAGGTGCCCTCCTGAGCGCCGACGCCGTCATCTCGTCAAACACAGGGACGGCTCAGCCAAGCGCGCGCGAGCGCTCCCCCACGGCGGGCGGTCCAGGTAGGGTCGGTTCCTTCCGCCTCCACGAAAGGCCCGCACAGGTGTCCTCCACCCGGCCGTGCTCCACTCCGGAGTCCTCCACGGAGTCCTCCACGCGGCTCCGCCTGCGCGCCGAGGCCGACCTCGACGCCTGCGTGCGCGTGCTGGCCGAAGTCCACGAACGCGACGACTACCCACAGGACTGGCCCGACCTCCCGGCCGCCTGGCTGACGCCGCGTCGGATGCTGACGGCCTGGGTGGCGACGGTCCCTACGCCTCGCGGCGATAGCGGGAGCGTCAACTTCGGTGGTGGAACCGGGATCGCAGGCCATGTCGCGCTCTCCGCGAGCGGGCCGGGCGACTCCGCACCGGCGCTGTGGAGCAGGGCGACCGGCCGTCCCGAGGCCGAGGCGGCCGTGGTCAGCCGGCTCTTCGTCGACCCCGCCGCGCGCAGCCTCGGCACGGGCGCACTGCTGTTGACGCGGGCGACCGAGGAGGCGCGCCGTCGCGGTCTCGCACCGGTCCTCGACGTGGTGACCACCGGCGCCTCCGCCGTCGCCCTGTACGAACGCGCGGGCTGGTCCCTGCTCGGCACGGTCGACCAGCAGTGGGGACCGGACCGCCTTGTCCCCGTCTACTGCTACGCCGCACCCGCGTGACGGCTTCTCAGCTTCTCCGCTTCTCCGCGCGTCGGCGGTCCTCAGCCGAGGCCGTCCGGCCCCTGCAGCAGTTCCGCGATGCGCGCGTCGACCTGCTGCCGGTCGTAGCCACGCCAGGCCACGTCGAACGCCGGCGGCTGCCCCTGCGCCTCCCCCTGTGCCGGAAGGTCACCGCGGGCGAGCGCCGCAAGGAAGGTGTCCACCTGCGCACGCACGTATCCCCGCCGCACCACGTCGAAGCCCGTGCGGACAGCGTAGTGCGCTCAGCCGCTGTACCCGAGACGCTTCGCCGCGAGTCCGGTCAGGATCTCGTCCGCGCCGCCGCCGATGGCGAGGATGCGGACGTCGCGGTAGTGGCGCTCGATCTCCGACTCGCGCATGTAGCCCATGCCGCCATGGAGTTGGAGGGCCTCGTGGACCACCCACTCCGCGGTCTCCACCGCCGTGTTCTTGGCGAAGCACGCCTCGGTCACCACGTCCCGGCCCGACCCGTCGCCCGCACCGCCGCCGGCCCCGCCGCCCGCGATGTGGCGTTGCGCCACATGGTGGGTGTAGACGCGGGCGACGTCGATCCGCCGCGCCATCTCGGCGAGCGTGTGCTGGACGACCTGACGGGAGATCAGCGGACGGCCGAAGGTGTGCCGCACCCGGCACCAGTCGACGGCCAGGTCGAGCGCACGCTGGGCATGCCCGTACGCCTGCGCCGCGAGCGCGAGCCGCTCGGTGACGAACTGCGTGGCGATCTGCACGAACCCGCTGTTCTCCGCCCCCACCAGGTTGGCCACCGGCACCCGCGCGTCCGTGAAGGACAGCTCGGCCGTGTCCGAGCAGCGCCAACCCATCTTCTCCAGCCGCCGGGTCACCGTGAATCCCGGCGTGCCGCGCTCCACCACCAGCAGCGAGATCCCGTGCGCGCCCGGTCCGCCGGTGCGGACCGCGGTGGTGACGAAGTCGGCCCTGCAGCCGGAGGTGATGAAGGTCTTAGCCCCGTTCACCACATAGTGGTCGCCCTCCCGGCGCGCGGTGGTGCGGATCGACGCGACGTCGGACCCGGCGTCGGGTTCGGTGATGCCCAGCGCACCGATCGCCTCCCCCGCCAGCACCGGCCGGACCCAGCCGTCGAGTTGGGCCGGGTCGCCCGCCGCGACGAGGTGCGGCAGGGCGATGCCGCCGGTCAGCAACGACGCCACCAGCCCGCCCGAGCCGCCCGCGCAGAGCAGTTCCTCGGTGACGGCCAGGGCGTCGAGCAGATCCCCGCCTCCGCCGCCGAGCGCGGTCGGCAACGCGACACTCAGCAGCCCGATCGCGGCGGCCTTGCGGTGCAGCTCGCGCGGGAGTTCGCCATCCTGCTCCCACCGGTCGAGCTCGGGCAGGACCTCGGCCTTGACGAAACGCCGTACCAGCGCCCGCAGTTCGCTTCGCTCAGCGGTCTCCGTCACAACTCCTCCCGGATCCTGGTCGCGTCCGTGCCCATCGCACCGCGTCCGACTCCGGGCGGTCCGGCGAAGGCCTGGGCGATCCGCAGCCAGGTGGCGGCGTCCGGGCCGACGGCCTGCAGATCGGTGTCGGCAAGGGCCCTGCGCTGGGTGACCAGCAGGCAGAAGTCCAACGCGCTGCCGCTCACCCGCTGGTCGGCGCCCTCCGGCCCGTAGCCCCAGACGCTGCCGCCCTGGCCGCCCGGCGCGCGCAGCTCCACCCGGAACTCGGCGGCCGGCGGCGTCAACCCGTGCACGGCGAAGGCGAAGTCGCGGGTCCGGACGCCGAGTCGGGCGATGTGGCGCAGCCCGTCGGTGGGTTCGCGGACCAGTCCCAGCGCGTCGTGGACGTCCTGGCCGTGCGCCCAGGTCTCCATCAGCCGTGCCGTGGCCATGGACGCCACGCTCATCGGTGGCCCGTACCAGGGCAGTCGCAGCTCCGGCGCGGCGTCGGACAGCGCCCGCGACAGTTCCTCGCGCCCGGCACGCCACTGCGCCAGCAGCCGCTCGCGCGGCCGGGCGGCCCACTCACGCGCACATGCGTCGACGTACGCGTCACCGGCCTGCAACGCGCGGACGCGCTCCTCGGCAAAGGCCTCCGGCGTCCGGACGGCGACGAGCGCCTTGGCGTCCGTCCAGGCCAGGTGGGCGATCTGGTGGGCGACGGTCCACCCCTCCGCCGGGGTGGACGTGGCCCAGTCGGTCTTCTCGTCGGCCACCACGGCGTCGATACGCCGTGACTCGGTGTCAAGGTCGGCCAGGATCGGCCGTGGGTCCGCCATGGATCGTCTCCCACTGCTGCGTTCCGGACAGCTCGCGCGTCGACGATGACACGGCGTCAGAAAAGAATCAATGACGCCTGATTGTTTTGCCACCCCCGCACGACCGGGAAATCCGTGAGCGCCGAGGAGGTATCCGCCGTCCGAGTGGTTGCCGGAGCAGACCCGGCTCGTTGTTCCGAGTATGAACACGGACGCACCGGAAGCCGGCCCTGCAGTCGCGGGCGAAGAAACGTTCCAGCAGACGTGGCTGCCAGGCCGTGAACCGGAGTCCGCGCAGCATCCGCGGCCGGCGCTCGCAGCTGCTCCAACACCCACTCCGACACCGGAACCGGAACTGGAGCCGGAGCCGATCTACGCCGATCTGTCCCGCGTCTGGGTGCGCGAGGGCCGGACCGTGCCCGGGGTCCCCGACCAGGAGTGGCAGCATCTCGCCCGCGCCGCGCCGCGCTTCTTCACCCCGCCGCTGTCGTCCGGCCTGCTCCCCGGCCCGCGGAGCGAGTCCTCGGGCCGCCATCGCCGCGACCCGGACAGCGGCGACGGCGGCGACGGCGGCGAGCAGCATGAACGGCGCGAGCAGCAGGACGCCTGAGAGAGCGCCCAAACCTCACGCGCCGCTCCCCCAGAGCGACGCGACGACCGCGCGGGTCGTCACCCGGAAGAGCCGGTCCACGTCCGGCGGTTCGGCGAAGGCCTGG
Source organism: Streptacidiphilus sp. MAP5-3 (assembly GCF_041262505.1). NCBI lineage: Bacteria > Bacillati > Actinomycetota > Actinomycetes > Kitasatosporales > Streptomycetaceae > Streptacidiphilus > Streptacidiphilus sp. MAP5-3. The sequence goes on along the minus strand of NZ_JBGCCL010000015.1, from coordinate 137,369 downwards.
GCCAGGCCGGGGTCCTGCTCGGCGGTCGCGTCGTCCCACAGGTCCGGCTCGCCGGGATGCTGCACCGGCGCGCGCTCGCGGTTGCGCTCCACCAGGACGAAGCCGACGACGTGGAACTGGACCGCTCGCACCGCCTCCGCCGCAGCGGCCCCGCGCAGCCCCGCCGCGTGCGCCTCATGGGCGAGGGCGCGCTGCGCGGGGAGCATCATCCGCTCGGTCAGCCCGCGTTCGTGCACCAGCGCGATCAGATGCGGGCGGGCGCGCAGCTTCCGGCGCAGCTCCAGGGCGACGGACTCGGCCCGAGCGGCGGGCGTGGCGCCCTCGGCGCGGATCCGGCCCATCTCGCGTACAGTCCGGGCGACCAACTCGTCCAGCAGCGCCTCGCGGTTGCCGACATGCCAGTAGATCGCGGTCACGGCGCAGCCGAGTTCGGCGGCGAGCCGTCGCATGGTCAGCGCCGCGGGCCCCTGGGCGCGGACCAGGTCCGCAGCGGCGTCCAGGACCGCGTCCTTGCTGAGCCTGCCGAGCCGCTCGTTCACCACCACGTGTCCCTCACCTCCCCTTGGGTCCCCTGGGGGATCAAAACTGACGCACCATCAATTCTCCTCCTCCAGCGCCGCCGTGGCCGACCTCCCGGCATCGGCGACCCGCTCCAGGAACTCCGCGATCACGCGCAGCTCCTCGGCGTCGTAGTCGGAGCAGATCTGCCGCACCGCTCCGTTCATGCCCGCGAACTGCTGGAACACCTCCCCGCCGCGCTGTGCCAGCGCCCGGACCAGCACCGCCCGCCGGTCCTCCGGCGCACGCTCGCGCACGATCCAGCCGTCCCGTTCCAGCCGGTCCAGGATCCCGGTGACGGTGGCCGGATGCAGGCCCGCCGTCCGAGCCAGCGCGCCGGGACCGATCGGACCGAGACGATTGATGAGGTCCAGGCAGTCCATGTCGACATCGCGCAGCCCGAGCCGCCCGCTGACCCGGCGGTTCAGCTGCGCCAGCTGGATCCCGAGCTCGCGCAGGCTCTCGGTCACGTCACGACGGACCACGCCGCGCCCCTCTGGTCGAGATGTTTTGGAATCCATATGATATCATCTCCATAGAGTACGGCGTACAAAGTAGACCCTACCCACGCCCACCCCAGGGAAGACGCCATGAAGCTCGTCATCGTCGCAGCGACCGGTGGCATCGGCCGCCAGCTGCTCGCCCAGGCCCTCGCCGCAGGACACCAGGTCACCGCCGTGGTCCGCACCCCGTCCAAGCTCGACGCCGACGTCCCGGCGGTGACCGTCGACCTCTCCCACCCGGATCCCGAGGCCCTCCGTACCGCCGTGACCGGCGCGGACGCGGTGCTCTCCGGCCTCGGCGCCCGCACCAAGGCCGACCACGGCGTCGCCACCCGCGGCACGGTCGCACTGGTCGACGCGATGCAGACCGTCGGCACGCAGCGCCTGGTCCTGGTCAGCGCCGCCCCGATCGGCACGGTCCCGTCCCCCGGCCGGCCGAACCCACCGCGTCACGACCCGGGCGACGGCTTTTTCATGCGTCATCTGCTCAACCCCATGGTCAAGCAGGCGTTCAAGGGCCATTACACCGACCTGGCCGCCATGGAGGACGCCGTCCGCGCCTGCTCCCTCGACTGGACCCTCATCCGGCCGCCGCAGCTCACCGACGGCCCCCGCACCGGCGACTACCGCACCGCCCTCGGCCGCAACCTCAAGGGCGGCACCAAGATCTCCCGCGCCGACGTCGCCGACCTGATGCTCCGCACGCTGACGCGACCGGAGTCCGTGCGGCAGGTTGTCGGGATCGCGTACTGACGGGCCGTCAACCTGGCCTAGTCTCGGGAAATGACACAAGGCCCTATCCCCCAAGGCCCGATCACCCGCGATGTGCTGATGACCCTGGACGAGGCGCGGGATCGCATCCTCGCCCGCCTCGACGGGCTGAGCGACGCGGAGTACCTGTGGCAGCCCGTCCCCGACTGCCTGACCGTCCGTCCCTCCGACGACGGGGGCCGCTTCCGCGCGGATCCGCGACCGGGGCGGGACGCCACGCCCGCGCCGTTCAGCACCATCGCCTGGCGGATCTGGCACATCGGCGCGGACTGCCTGCGCGGCTACGACCGGTACTTCAAGGGCGGGTTGGTCGTTCCGGCGGACGACAGCCGGGACTGGCCCGGCACGGCTGCCGAGGGCATCGCCCTGCTGGCCGAGGACTGGGGCCGGTTCCGGGCCCGGGTCGCCGCGACGGGCGACGCGAGGCTGGTCGAGCCGATGGGACCGATCGCGGACCCCTACGGCGCGGACAGCTACCTCGCGCTCGCCCTGCACGCCCTGGACGAGGTCGCGCACCACGGCGCCGAAGTGGCCGTGCTGCGCGACCTCTACCTCCACGGACTGCGCTGATCCCTACTGCTCACACCACCTGACTATGCGTCAGCGGTGCGAGGTGTACTGCACCACCTGCTGGTAGGTCGGGCGGTTCTGCCAGTTCATGTTGGGGTCGGTGACGCCGCCCAGCGGGCGCTGGACGATGGAGTCGGCGCACCACTGGTCGCCCGCCGCGCAGGTGCTGTCGGCGGGGTAGACCTGGGAGGCCGGTTCGGCCGCCGCCTGCTGAAGGGTCATCAGCAGCAGCTGCCGGCACTGGGCCAGGTCGCCGCCGCCGCAGTACGGGCGGGCGAGCGGGTCGGCCGGGTGCTGGCCCAGGACCGTGCGCAGGTCCAGGTCGACGTAGGACCACCAGCCGAACTGGAACGACGAACCCTTGTGCGGGATCGACTGGCTGGCGTCCGACGGACCGTCGGACGGGCCGGTCTGGCCGCCCGAGGGCGACTCGTTGATCTGCAGTGCGCCGATCATCGCGTTGAACAGGTCCTGGCCCATGTCGGGTTGGAACTCCGCCTGTACGAACAGCGGCCACCAGGCGTCGAAGGTCTGGATCGTGGAGGCGTCCGCGTAGGTGTGGCTGCCGGCCGACGTCTCCCTGCGCTGCGCGCCGCCCGCCAGCCATGCCTGCAGCTGCGCGACCAGGGCCTTCTGGGCGGGGTCGGTGACCGGCGCGCTGTTGATGACGGCCAGCAGCTCGGGCAGCACGTCCTCACCGCGCAGGTCGGTCACGGCCGCGTTCTCCATCGCCTGGGTCAGCGTGGCGCGGGTGATCTTCTTGCCCTGCTCGGCCCCCGCGACGAGCGCCCGCACCCGGCTGTCGAGCAGGTTGGCCCGGTGGACCGGCCCGTCACCGAAGTTGGCGGAGGCGTAGCCGGTGGCCTGCTTGTTGTTCCAGGAGACGTAGTAGTCCTGGTCGACGCTCTGCGGGTGCTGCACGGGCGGGGTGTAGGCGGCGGTGTACGCGGCCGGGTCGAAGTCCGTCCAGGCGTACTGTGGCGTGCCCCAGGTGGGCAGGTCGGCCGCGACGGTCGCCGGACGCACCGGGTTCAGGCCGGAGTTGTAGTAGGCCGTGTGCGCGTCGTCGACGTAGAACCAGTTGAAGGTGAAGTCGATGTGCTGCGCCGCCTGTTGGAAGGTCTGCGGTGAGTCCACCGCGCCCGGGTCGTTGAGCATCTGGAAGCCGATGATCGAGTCGGCCTCGTGCATGTACGTCGAGCGCAGCGAGGTGTACGCGACCGGGACGCCCTGCACCGTCGCCCGCGAGGCGACCAGGCCGTACGCGGTCCGGTACATGATGAGCTTGTACGAGCCGGCGGGCGTGCTGTCGGCGAGGGTCGGACTCCAGGAGTCGTCGCGCTCCAGCGGGGTCATCGGCGTGCAGACGCCGTTGTCCAGGTACGCCATCGAGTCCTTGGTGGCGGGCGTGCCGTTCGTGTTGCAGAGCTTGACCGCGTAGGTATCGGTGATGTCCTGTCCGGCGCTGGTGGCGCTCCAGGAGTAGTCCTGGCCACGGCCGAGCTCCACGTAGAAGCTGAGCCCGGCGAAGGACGCGCCACGGGCGCTGATCCCCGGACCCTGGATCTCCTCCAGCATCAGCAGCTGCGGCGCGAAGTAGCCGGTCTGCGGGCCGAAGACGGCGACCGGGTGTCCGTCGTCGGTGTACTTGCCGGAGACGACAAGGGCGTTGGACATGCCGTGCTTGGCGGTGAGCAGGTTGCCGGGCACCACGCCCTGGTCGAACACCCCGGCCAGCGGCCGCAGTCGCGCGGGCGCCTTGGCCGCCTGCGCCTTGTCCTCGCTCTTGACCGCGGCCTTCGCCGCCGTGGTGGCCGCGCTCGTACCCGAGCTCGACGCCGCCGATCCCGTCGGGTCGAAGACGAGCTGCTGCGGGGTCACCGAGCCCGGGTCCGGCATCGCGACACCCTGCGGCTTCGGCGGATCCTGGCCGTAGTTGTAGCTCTGGCCGTCGTGCAGCGTGGTCACCGCGCTCGACGCCTCGCGCTCACGGAACGAGTTCCAGACCTGGTCGCCCTCCGTGGCCCCGTACTTGGCGTCGGCGGCCTCCTTGACCAGCGCGGACTGGATCTGGTTTCCGCCGCCCGAGCCGAACAGCGCGCCGATCACCGAGGACAGCGCCACGAGATCGGTCAGCTTGAACGGCTGGATCGCACCCTGGTTGGTGATCGCGTTGACCTGCCCGGTCAGGTCGTACTCGCCGGGAAAGGTACGGGAGTTGTAGGCCTTGGTGATGTACGCGTTGATCCCGTCGACGTACGCCTGCGCGTCGGCCAGCGCCTGCTTGCCGCGCGGGCCCTGGTTGGCCACGGCGTCGATCTGCTGCTGCAGTTCGCTCTCGGTGTAGGGGGCGGCCTGCCAGAAGCTCTGCTCCAGCTGCCGGTTGGCGAGCGCGCCACCGGCGAAGCTGCTCAACTCCCCGCGTCCGACGTGCCGGAACAGGTCCATCACCCACAGCCGGTCCTGCGCTGCGGCGTAACCCGCGCCGTACTCGGTGCCGTAGCGCGTGGTCCCGTATATGTGCGGCGTGCCGGTCGACTTGTCCCGGACGATGGTGACGTCGGTGCGCGGCTTGATGCTGCTGTCGACCTGACCCGGCGGGACGCCGAAGGACGAGTCGTTGAAGTAGCTGCCGAGGTCCGCGTCGGTGAGTCCGGTGTAGTCGTCCACCAGCGCGGCGTAGGGAGCGAGTTGGTCGTCCGTATGAGCGGGTCTGGTGCCGAACGCGCGGTTGCCGATGATGTCCAGCAGCGTCGCGTTGCCGTTCTCTCCCGGCGGCAGGATGTCGTTGCACTGCCCGCCGCAGTAGTCGTACGGGACCGTGGCCGCCGAGGTGCGCTGGGCCGTGTTCGGCGCCGTGCCTTCAGCCCCGGCCGTTCTGGCCACCGCTCCGGACGGCAACGCCAGCGCCACCGCGGTGACCAGTACGGCCACCGCGGCGACGGGTCGGGACCGCAGGAGGAATCGCCGCATGTCCGCTCCCTTCCCTTGCGTGAGCCCAGCTGATCCGGGTGATCAAGCTGGTCGAGTGGCCCTGACAGTAGGTCAGTTACTGACCGGTCAGGAAGGTGTCGGACAGCAGCATTTTTTCCTGCTCATGCCAGGGAGCCGGCCCGCTCCGCCGCCGAAACAGCCTCCGACTTGGTCAAATGACCCACTCTCGCCGGGATGTGGCGGAGCGAACAGTTACGCCGTCGTGACCCTTCCCCCTTCGCGCGGTTCGGAGTAACACCGTTACAGAGCTCGCCGAGGTGCTGAACTCGCCGAGCGGAACCCAGCGAAGGGACGGCACGCCATGGCACGCGTTCGTTACGGCCCGCGCACCGAGGTTGAGATTCAGGCAGCACGGGACGCCCGGTCCGTCCTCCCCGACATCTGGTCCACCGGTGTGGTGGCCGTCTGGGAGACGGACCCCGACGTGGTGGCGCAGGTGCTGCCCGCGCCGCTCAAACCCGGCGAGCGGCCGCTGGTCCGGGTCAACATCAGCCAGGTGGACATCTTCGGCTCGCCGCTCGGCGCCGGGTCGTTCGCCGTCGCCGCACAGCACGGCGCGCAAAGCGGCTGGTACCCGCTGGTGATGCCGATGACCACCGAGCGCGCGCTGACCGGCGGCCGGGAGGTCTTCGGCGAGCCGAAGAAGCTGGGCGAGGTGAGCGTCGCGCGCGACGGCGAGGCGGTCGTCGCCCGACTCGGCCGCCACGGCGTCGACTTCGTCGAGGTACGCGGCCGGGTCACCGGCGCGCTGCCGCTCCCGAAGGAGACCGAGAAGGTCGACTTCTACTTCAAGTTCCTGCCCGCCGTCGACGGCGACGGCTTCGACCTGGACCCGGTGCTGGTCCACTGCACCCGCACCGAGCGCGTCCGCAGGCTGGAGGCCGTCGACGGGGAGGTGATCCTGCGCGAGTCCGCCTTCGACCCGGTCGCCGACCTGCCGGTGCGGCGGCTGCTGGAGATCACCCTCGGCGAGAAGACCTCCGACCAGCGCGGACGCGTCGTCGAACGGGTCAGCCCGCAGGCGCTGCTGCCCTTCGTCCACCAGCGCTACGACGACCCGGCGCAGGTGCTCGACTCGGTCACGCCGCCTGCGGCCGCCCCGCCCCCAGCCACGACTGAGGAGGTCTGAATGGAGCTGACACCGGGTCAGGTCGCTGTCGTCACCGGCGCGGCGAGCGGCATCGGGCTGGCGATGGCGCAGCGCTTCGCCGCCGAGGGCCTGCGCGTCGTGCTCGCCGACGTCGAGGAGGCCGCGCTGGACAAAGCCGTGGCCGGACTGCGCGAACAGGGCGCGGAGGCGTTCGGGCAGCTCACCGACGTCTCCGAACGCGACAGCGTCGAGGCGCTGGCCGAGACCGCGTACCGGGCGTTCGGCGCGGTCCATGTGCTCTGCAACAACGCGGGCGTCGGCTCCGGCGCCGAGGGCCGGATGTGGGAGCACGAGCCCAACGACTGGAAGTGGGCCTTCGCCGTCAACATCTGGGGCGTCTTCCACGGCGTCCAGGCCTTCGTGCCGCGCATGCTCGCGGGCGGCGAGGCCGGACACGTCGTCAACACCTCCTCCGGCGACGGCGGCATCGCACCGCTGCCGACCGCGTCCGTCTACGCGGTGACCAAGTCGGCCGTGGTCACCATGACCGAGTCGCTCTACGCGCACCTGCGCGCCGAGGGAGCGCCGATCGGCGCGTCCGTACTCTTCCCCGGCCCGCACATGCTGCGCACCGGACTGTGGGAATCGCACCGCAACCGCCCCGACCGCTACGCCAAGCAGCGCCCGCGGAAGACCCCGTACCGCAGCCTGGCCCAGTGGGAGGCTGCGATGGAAGCCGCGGGGCAGACGATCGAGTTCACGCCCGTCGAGGACGTGGCCGCCACCGTCGTGGACGGAATCCGCGCGGACCGGTTCTGGATGCTGCCGCCGAGCGAGCACAGCGACCGTCAGATCCGGGCCCGCTCGCAGTCGATGCTCGACCGCAGCAACCCGGCCTACCTGGAGAAGTTCGTCCTCGGCGACGACTGACAGCTCGCTGAAGCGGAGGAAGCGTGACCTACGACGACCCGTATCCGTACGACGACCCCTATCTGATCATCTCCTCGGACTGCCATGCCGGGCTGCCGACCGAGGAGTACCGCCCGTACCTGGAGACGGCCCACCACCGCGCCTTCGACGAGTTCCTCGCCCAGGCGGAGGCGCGCCGCGAGGAGGCGACCCGGCTGGGCGTCCGAAACGAGGCCTTCGCGCAGAAGTGGTTCGAGGACCACGAGGAGGGTCTGCGCGGCGGCTGGGACGCCGTCCAGCGCGACAAGGAGCTGGACGGCGACGGCGTCGCGGGCGAGGTGGTGTTCCCGGACGCGGACGCCGTCGACTCGCGCACCGCCGCGCCGTTCGGCGTCGGTCTCGGCCTGAGCGGCGACCAGGACCCGGTACTCGGCATGGCCGGGGCCCGCGCCCACAACCGCTGGCTCGCCGAGTTCGTCCGCGCCGGCGGCAGCCCCGAACGCCGTTGCGGCGTGGCGCTGTTGCCGATCACCGGCGACCCGGACACGGTCGTGGCCGAAGTCCGCCGCGCCCACGCCGACGGGCTGGGCGCGGTGATGATCCCGGCCATGTGGGTGGACCAGGCGCCCTACCACGACCGGCGTTACGACCCGGTCTGGGCCGTCTGCGAGGAGCTGCGGATGCCGGTGGTCACCCACTCCGGCGCGGCGCCGCGCCACGAGTACGGCGACCATCTGGGCATCTACGTCACCGAGGTGACCTTCTGGCCGTCCCGGCCGCTCTGGTTCCTGCTCTGGTCGGGCGTCTTCGAGCGGTTCCCCGGGCTCCGGTTCGGCGTCGCGGAGTCCGGCTGCTGGTGGCTGCCCAACCTGCTCTGGTTCATGGACCGGCTCTACCTGGGCGCGCACGGCGGCAAGAAGCTCTCGCCGTTCTCCGAGCTGACCATGGCCCCGAGCGCCTACGTCGACCGCAACTGCTTCATCGCCGCCACCAACACCAAGCGCCGCGAACTGGCCCACCGCTACGAGATCGGCGTGGACAACATCTGCTGGGGCAGCGACTTCCCGCACCCCGAGGGCACCTGGCCGAACACCCGGCAGTGGATGCGCACCACCTTCCACGACATCCCGATCGCCGAGACCCGACGGATGCTGGGCGGCAGCTGCGCGGAGATCTTCGGCTTCGACACGGCGAAACTGGCCCCGATCGCCCGCCGGATCGGCCCGGCCCCGGCCGAACTCGGCCAGCCCGAGGACCAGTCCGCCGCCGAGGCCGCCTGGGCTCCGGCCAAGGCGGTCGGCCGGCACTGGCTGACCGGCCACGACTTCCCGTTCCTCGGCACGACCGCCCCGACGGAGGGGAGGACGCTGTGACGGCGTCGTCGGAGCAAGGACCCGAATCGCCCGTACCAGGCCCCGAGCGCTACACCGTCGTCTCCGCCGACTGCCACGCGGGCGCGGACCTGCTCGACTATCGTCCCTACCTGCCCGGTGCGCTCCACGAGGAGTTCGACGCCTGGGCCGCGCGCTACGTCAACCCGTTCACCGACCTGATGGCCCCCGAGGCCGCCCGCAACTGGGACTCCGACCGCCGGCTCGCCGAGCTGGAGCAGGACGGCATCGTCGCCGAGGTGGTCTTCCCCAACACCGTCCCGCCGTTCTTCCCCAGCGCCTCGCTGAGCGCCGTCCAGCCCACCGCCGAGGAGTTCGACCTGCGCTGGGCCGGACTGCAGGCCCACAACCGCTGGATGGCGGACTTCTGCGCCCAGGCACCGGGCCGCCGGGCGGGGACCTTCCAGATCCTGCTGAACGACGTCGACGAGGCCGTCGACGAGGTACGACGCTGCCACGCTGCCGGCCTGTCGGGCGGTCTGCTGCTGCCGGGCGTGCCGCCGGGCTCGCCGGTACCGGAGCTCTGGTCGGACGTCTACGAGCCGCTCTGGGCGGTCTGCGCCGAGCTGGGCGTCCCGGTCAACCACCATGCGGGCTCGGCCAGTCCGGAGCTGCGCGAGGAGCCGGCGGCGCGGGCCGTCTTCATGGTGGAGACCACCTGGTTCTCGCACCGGGCGCTGTGGCATCTCGCCTTCGCCGGGGTGTTCCACCGGCATCCGCAGCTCCGGCTGGTGCTCACCGAGCAGGGCTCCGGCTGGATCCCCGGCGTGCTGGACATGCTGGAGTACTACCACCGGCGGCTGGTCGGCGCCTCCACCCGGGCGGCCACGGCGGAGTCCAAGTTCGGCGCGGGACTGGCCGAGCTGATGGGCGACGGCCCGCGCACCGCGTGGGAGCGCAACTGCTATGTCGGCGCGAGTTTCATGCGGGCCCACGAGGTCCCGATGCGCGACCGGATCGGCCTCGACAAGATCATGTGGGGCAGCGACTTCCCCCACGACGAGGGCACCTACCCGTACACGACGGAAGCGCTGCGCGTCGCCTTCGCGGGCGTGCCGCACGACGAGGTCGCGGCGATGGTCGGCGGCAACGCCGCCCGCGTCTACGGCTTCGACCTCCCGGCGCTGGACGCGCTCGCCGCCAAGGTCGGCCCGCTGGCCTGTGAGGTCGCCCGCCCGCTGACCGAGATCCCGCCGGGCGCGACCAGCCCGGCCTTCGCCAAGGGTTCGTCCGTGCGGGTGTGGTGATGTTCAGTCCGTCGGCAGCAGGGCGGCGGCCGGTACGAGCGCTTCGGTGGCGCTGTCGGCCGGCCGCCAGCCCGGCCCGCGGAACAGGTAGCCGAGGCGCTCGCGCCAGCCCCGGGCGACGGCGAGGTCCTGGCCGATCGAGAGGTACTCGTGCGTCGCCACCCGCAGCGGGTTGAATGTCGTGATGTTCTTGGTCAGCCCGTAGACCGGCTGATCGGCCTCCTCGGTGAACGACCCGAAGAGCCGGTCCCAGACGATCAGGATGCCGCCGAAGTTCCGGTCCAGATAGCCGCCCTGGGACGCGTGGTGGACCCGGTGGTGCGAGGGCGTGTTGAACAGCAGCTCGACCGGCCTCCCGAGCTTGCCGATCCGCTCGGTGTGGATCCAGAACTGGTAGACCAGGCTGACCGAGGAACAGAACGCCACCGCCACGGGCGAGATGCCGAGCGCGATCATCGGCAGGTAGAAGACGCCGAAGGTGAGGTCGGTCCACGGCTGCCGCAACGCCGTCGACAGGTTGTAGTGCCGGCTGGAGTGGTGCACCACGTGCTGCGCCCAGAGCAGCCGAACCCGGTGCTGGCTGCGGTGCGACCAGTAGTAGCAGAAGTCCTGCGCCGGCAGCATCAGCGGCACCGTCGTCCACCAGTGGACGCCGATCCGCAACGGCGTCAGCGCGTAGACGAGGGTGTACAGCGCGAAGGCCGGGATCTTCCAGAGCAGGTTGGTGAGGAGACTGCCCAGTCCCATGCTGATGCTGGTCGCGGTGTCCCTGGTCGCGTACCCCTGCTCGTCCTCGTCCGGACGGACCAGGAAGGAGACGATCTCGATGATCGTCAGCAGCAGGAACGCGGGTATGGACCACAGCACGGGATCGGGCAGATTCGGCATGCGGGCAGCGTAGGGGCGCCGACCTGCGCTGACCAGAGGTCGTTACCGGTCGGTATCCGACGCCGTGCCGTCGTCGCCCTCGACCAGCAGCCGGGCGTAGTTCGCCATGGACCGCTGGTAGCGCGGCAGATGAGGCGCCAGCGCGCCGACGGCCAGGGACACCGCTTCACGGCCCCGGCCCACCTCCACCAGGCAGAGCGCGAGCGTCGCGGCGACGGCGTCCTTCAGCACGGCCGCGTCCGGGTCGTGGTTCTCCTGTTCGGCGGTCAGCCACTCGATAGCCTCGTCGACACGGCCGATGTTCCGCAGCGAGCTCGACATCTGCACCACCGCCCGACGCCGCCGCATCCCGGCCAGGCCACGCTCCAGCGACTCCCGGTAGAGCGGTACGGCCTTGTCCGAGTGGCCGGTCGAGTCCCAGGCGCAGGCCCGCTCGAACGACGCGACCGGATCGCCGGCGGGCAGTTCGTCGGCCAGCCTGTCGATCCGTTCCCGGAACTCCGCCTCGGCCTCGCGCGCGTAGTAGCCGTCGATCTCGGCCCACGCCTCGTTGCTCCGGCGCTCCCAGTCGTTGACGTCGAGCGCACCCATGTGGATCTTGTCGGTCATGCCCGGAAGCCTGACACAGCCGGACCGGGCAAGGCGAACGCGGTGGCCGGGGCAGCCAGTGTCAGGGTCAGAGCGACAGGTCCACCACGACCGGGGCGTGGTCCGAGGTGCCCTTGCCCTTCCGCGCCTCGCGGTCGACGTAGGAGTCGCTGACCGCCCCGACGAACGGCTTGTTGCCGTAGACCAGGTCGATCCTTATCCCGAAGTTCTTGGGGAAGCTCAGCTGACGGTAGTCCCAGTAGGTGTACGGGTGGTCGTACTTGAGCGCGCGCGGGAACACGTCCGCCAGACCGACGTCCTGCAGGTCCGTCAGCGCGGCACGCTCCGCGGCCGTCACGTGCGTGGCGCCGTCGAACTTGGCGATGTCCCAGACGTCCGCGTCGGTCGGCGCGATGTTGTAGTCGCCGAGCACGGCGAACGGCCGGTCACCCGCCGCGTCGGCGACCACCGCGTCGCGCAGTGCGCCGAGCCAGCGCAGCTTGTAGGCGTAGTGGGGGTGGTCGACCTCGCGACCGTTCGGCACGTAGACCGACCAGACCCGGACCGGCCCGCAGGTGGCGGCGACGGCCCGCGCCTCGACCTCCGGCTCGGCCGGGATCAGCGAATCCTCCGCGGCGGCGGCCGGGTCGAGGTAACCCGGCTGGCCCGGCAGGTCGCGGACCACGTCCTCGATGCCGATCTTGGAGAGGATCGCCACGCCGTTCCACCGGCCCGTGCCGTGCGCGGCGGTCTCGTAGCCCAGCTCGGCGACGGCGTCGTAGGGGAAGGCGTCGGTGGCGCACTTCAGCTCCTGCAGGCAGACGACGTCCGGCTGCGCCGAACGGAGCCACTCCAGCAGCTTCTCCAGCCGGGCGTTGACGGAGTTGATGTTCCACGTGGCGATACGAACGGTCATGGCCACAACCTACCGTCCGCCACCGACAGCGCCGCCGAAGCGGCCCCATCCCCGCGCCGGGCGACTACATCTGCATCGCCTGCGGCAGCAGCGACGCCAGGAACTCGCCCTCCAGCGGGTTCCCGTAGTCGCGCGAGGAGACGACCAGACCGTCCACCACCCGGATCACGTTGACGAAGCCCAGCGTGAACTCCGTGCCGTCGGCGCTCGTGCGGCCGTGGACACGGAACTCCGCGATAACGACCTCCGGATCGACGGTCTCGTGCAGCGCCACGACGTCGACCGCGTCGTAGCTCCACAGACCCTCGACGGCCTTCATTCGGCTGCGCAGCGTCTCACTCCCCTCCGTCCGCCAGGGGAAACCCGGCCGGACGAACGGCATCTCCACGACGACGTCCGGCGCGTAGAGGTCGGCGAGGTCGTCACGGCTCCCCTCGACCGTCGTACGCAGCAGCAGTTCGACGGTCTCGCGGGCGGTGCGGTGCTGGTTCGACATGGATCTCTCCCCTGTGGGACGGGCGCACGTACGGGTAGGACGCGCGCACGGCAGACGGAACCAGGGCTGGGTCGTAGAATCGGAACGACCGCCCCGCTTCGACTTTACGGAACGCACGCCCCGCTTGTCCACGGAAGTTCCGGACGGGCGCGGCACGGAACAGGAGCCCCCATGGCCGAGAGCCGCCCGCTGCGCGCCGACGCACGCCGCAACCGCGCCAAAGTGCTGGCCGCGGCGAACGAGGTCTTCGCCGCCGAGGGCCTGGCCGTGCCGTTGGACGAGATCGCCCGCAGGGCGGGAGTCGGCGCAGGCACGGTGTACCGGCACTTCCCCACGAAGGAGGCCCTCTTCGAAGCCGTCGTCTCCGACCGGATCGAGTCGTTGACTGCCGTGGGGCGCGAAGCGCTGGCGTCGCTCCCGGAAGCGGGTGACGCTGCCGCGACCGAGCAGGCTTTCTTCCGCTTCCTGGACGTGATGGTGACCGACGCGGGCAGCAAGATGGACCTCGCCGACGCGCTCACCGGCGCCGGGGTCGACCTGCAGCAGTCCACCCTCGCCGTGGCTGCCGACCTGCGCGCGGTGCTCACCGACCTGCTCCGGCGCGCGCAGGCGGCGGATACGGTCCGCACCGACATCGACCTCTCCGACCTGCACGCCCTCGTCATCGGCGCGGTCGCCGCGGAGCGCTCCCGTGCGGGGCACAGCGGTCTCGCCAGACAGGTCATCTACGACGGCCTACGGACCGCTCCGCGCCCGTAGTCATGCCGACGCGTCGTCATGCCCACCCGTCGTCATCCCCGCCCGTACTCCTCCTCCGCGCGCCAGAAGTGCACGTACCCCACCACGCCTGCGACGAGCGCCCAGCCGAGGGCGAGCAGCCAGATGTGGCGGGTCAGGCTGCTGGCCTGGACGGAGTCCATCAGCGCGTAGCGCATCAGCTCGTTGAAGACCAGCGCGGGGTTGACGTTGAGCAGGGTCCGCACCGCCTGCGGGAGGTGCGCGCCGACGGTCTGGACGCTCCAGAAGACGCCGGACATGTACATCCACGTACGGATCACGAACGGCATGAGCTGGGAGAGATCCGTCGTCTTGGAACCCCAGCGCGCCAGCAGCATCGCCAGCCCCGCGTTGAAGACCGTCTGCAGCACCAGGACCGGCAGGACCAGCAGCCACTTCAGGGTCAGCGGCTCGCCCGTGGAAAGGATGATGAACGCCAGCACGACCATCGAGACCACCAGCTCCTGGAGCTGAACGATGGTCAGCGCCAGCGGCAGGCAGGCCCGGGGGAACTGCAGCGCCCGGATCAGCCCCAGGTTCCCCGAGATCGCCCGCGTCCCGGCCAGCACCGCCGACTGGGTGAACTGGAAGGTGAAGATGCCGGTGCAGAGATAGGCGATGTAGTTCTGGATGCCGCGGTTGGTATGCAGCAGCATGCCGAAGACCAGGTAGTAGACGGCCGCGTTGAGCAGCGGCGTCATCACCTGCCAGATCTGGCCCAGCCGCGCCGAGGTGTAGGCGGCCGTCAGCCGAGCCGTGGCGAAGGCCAGCACGAAGTGGCGGCGTGACCACAGCTGCCTGCTGTACTCGACCAGCGGCGGACGCTTTCCGCTCAGCGCCAGACCGTACTTCGCGGCGAGCTCGCCCGGGGTCAGCCCCGCGTCGGGGTCGCCCGGACTGTCCGCGTCGAGCGTCGCGCTGACGACTCCTTCGCTCACCCCCCGACGTTCTCACGCGTCACGTGAGGTCGCCCGGCACAAGAGCCGTACGTGGGTCAGCGCCGCACGTGGGTCAGCGCGGACGTCGGTCAGCACCGCACGCGCGTCAGAGCCGCACGTGGGCCAGGTCGAGGGTGGCGATCGACGGCTCGGTCAGCGAGCCGAGATAGAGGCGGCCGTCGTGCTCCGCCACGCCGGTGACGGCGCGGAAGGCCGGGGTCGGCCCCTGAAGGTCGTGGACCACTCGTCCGGACGTGTCGACGGCCATCACCCAGACGGTGGACTTGGGCCCCGGCAGCAGCGCGTCCGGAACGCGCCAGAGCGCCTGACGCGCCGCCGGATGCATGCGGTGCAGCGTGTCCAGCAGGGGGTCGCGCGGCGCGACCATCGCGATCCAGAGCAGCCCGTGGGTGCCCGCGCCGAGGTTGTCCGGGAATCCGGGGAGGTCGATCAGGGTGTCCCGCGTGCCCGCCCGCTCTCCGGTGAGCCAGTACCGCGACACCCGGTACGCACCGGTCTCGGCGACGGCCAGGTACGACTCGTCCGGACCGAACGCCAGCCCGTTGGCGAACTGCAGCCCGTCCAACAGCACTTCCGGCTCGCCGTGCCCCTTGCCGTGCCCTTTTCCGCCAGAGGCACGCAGCCGCAGCAGGCGACCGGTGCCGGAGTGTTCCAGCAGGTCACCACGCCAGTTGTCGATGACGAAGCGGCGACTGGACTCGGTGAAGTAGACGGTCCCGTCGGCGGCGCAGACCACGTTGCTGACCAGCTTCAGCGGGACGCCGCCGATCCGGTCGGCCAGCGTCTCGACGGTTCCCTTGTCCGGGTCCACGCGAAGCAGCCGTCCGCCGCGGGCGTCGCAGACGAGGACCCGCCCGTCCGGCAGCGCCTCGAGACCGGCCGGGCGGCCGGGGGCGATGTCGGCGAGCGTCACCGCCTCGCGCCCGTCCGGGCTGAGCCGGAGCAGCCGCCCGTCGGCGACGCCGCAGAGCACCCGGCCCTGGACGTCGACCACGACGTCCTCCGGTCCCAGCCCGGACAACGGGATCAGGTCGACCGGGGGCAGCGACCGCTGGTGCTTCCACGCCCGCGCCCGCCCGCTCCGACGCGGCGGCGTCCACACCTCGGGACGGATCGGCGGCCGATGGGCCATGGCGGCGAACCCCCTGCCAGAGTCTCAGCACCCGGCTCCACGGCACGCGCGCTGCTGAGGCCTCATCATGCCGCGCGGCGAGCCGGTACGGAACCACCGCAGGTCAGGCGGCATATGCGACCAGCCCCTCACGCACCGCGATCCTGCTCCGCCCGATACCCGCCGTCGCGGGGCGGTCGGGCATCCTTCAGCTCAACGTGGACAGCACCGTGTCGAGGCGTTCGTATCCCTCGACCACTCCGCGCTCCATTCCGCTGGCCAGGATGCCGTCCCGGGCGGCGAAGGAGTCCGCAACGGAGAGGATGGTGACGCGGGTGCGGTCGTCACCGAGGTCCTCGAAAGTCGCCGTACCGAGGGTGACCCCGTCCGGAACGCCCTCGTAGGTGAAGGTCTGGACGATGCGCGTCTCGGGCCGGACCTCATGGAACGACCCGTAGAAGGACGCGACCTCCTGACCGTCGCGCAGTTGGCGGTAGCGGTAGCTGCCGCCGGTGCGCAGGTCCCAGGAGTCGAACTTGGTGGTGAGGTCCTTGGGGCCGAGCCACTGACCGACCAGCTCGGGCTCGATCCAGGCCCGGAAGACCCGGGACCGCGGCGCGTCGAACTCACGGGTGATGCGGATGGTCGGCACCTCGGGGTCGGCCTCGATCACGGTCTGAGGAACCGGTCGCGTCGTCATGGCAATGCAACTCCTTCGTCGTACGGATCCGTTCGGGCTTTCCGCTCTGTACGTCGTGCCTGCTCCGCACGCTGTGGCTGTGCCGGGCGGTGCGTCGGCGTCGGGGCCTCGACGTCCATGGCGGCGAGGACGGCGTCCAGGCGGTGGAACCGCTCCTCGGCGTTGCGCCGGTAGCGGTCGACCCAGGCAGTCATCTCCGCGAGCACAGCCGTCTCCAGATGACATGGGCGGCGCTGCGCGTCGCGGCTCCGGCTGATCAGCCCGGCCTCCTCCAG
The DNA here is from genome assembly GCF_041262505.1 of Streptacidiphilus sp. MAP5-3. Lineage (NCBI taxonomy): Bacteria > Bacillati > Actinomycetota > Actinomycetes > Kitasatosporales > Streptomycetaceae > Streptacidiphilus > Streptacidiphilus sp. MAP5-3. The sequence continues at coordinate 120,626 of NZ_JBGCCL010000015.1, read as the reverse complement.
CACCTTCACATGCTTGGAGACCGCCTGAAGTGACATCGCGAACGGCTCGGCCAGCTGGCCGGGTGTGGCGTCACCGAGGGACAGCCGGGCCACTATGTCCCGTCTGGTCGGATCGGCGAGCGCGGTGAACGCCCGGGAGAGCTGATCGTCGGCCACCACTGTCCTCCAGGCGCCTTCTCAACCGATTGGTTGAGAACAACGCTACGCCGCTCCCCGAGTTTGTCAACCGATTGGTTGAGAAAGATGCCCGAGGCTGCGCTCAGGACTCCGACGGACCCTCGACCTCGCCCACCCCCTCACCCGCGCCCTCGCCCTCGCCCTCGACATTGGCCGTGAGGCGGCGGAGGAGATCGGCTAGCAGGCCGCGCTCCAGATCCGTCAGACCGTCGTTGAGCCGCTCGTCGAAGGCCGTGGCCACCTCGCGCATCCGCAGGAACGCCGCCTCGCCCTCCTCCGTGAGACTGACGACGTGGATGCGGCGGTTGTCCGGATCGCGATGACGGGAGATCAGTCCCCGCTTGTCGAGCGCATTGAGGTGGTGGGTGAGCGTGGCCTCGCGCAACCCGACCGCCTGGGCCAGCTCACGCTGGGTGCCCGGACGTCGGATCTTGAGGTTGAGGAGGATCAGCCACACCGGCAGCGATCCCCCGGCCCGCTCCAACGCGTCGTCGAACGCCCGGCTCACCACTCGGGCCGCCTGCCCCAGCTGGAGCCCGGTGGGCGTGTGCATCGGCGGCGTCGACTGAGACGGTTGCAGGCTCTCCATGGCGCGAGCCTAGCAGGATGCATAGACGCCGAACCCTTTGACTTCGAAGCATGAGAGGTCTATGTTTGCCGGAGAAGGCAGCGAAAGGGACCTCAAGAGCCAGCAACACCGAGAGACCGTGAGGGAACCGTGAACGCACTGCAGAACCGCATCGCCCTGGTCACCGGAAGCTCCCGGGGCATCGGGGCAGCCATTGCCGAACGCTTCGCCGCCGAGGGTGCACGCGTGGTCGTCCACGGACGCGACGTCGAGGCGCTCGAAGCCGTCCATGCCAAACTCGCCGCCACCGGAGCCGAGGTGCTGGCCGTGCCCGCCGATCTGACCCGGTTCGACGAGATCGAGGCCCTGCGCGCCCGAGTGGAGGCCGAGTTCGGCCCCGTCGACGTCCTCGTCACCAACGCCGGCGGCAACCCCGTGCCGCCCGGCCCGATCGAGCTGATCAGCGAAGAGGGCTGGCGCGCCAGCATCGACGCCAACCTCACCAGCACCTTTCTCACCGTCAAGAGCTTCCTTCCGGGCATGAAGGAGCGCGGCCACGGCAGCATCGTCACTCTGTCGTCCGCAGCCGCCCGTCGTCCGACGCCGCACTCCCCCGCCGCCTATGCAGCGGCCAAAGCGGGTGTCGAGTTGCTCACCCGGTCCCTCGCCACGCAGGCCGGCCCGCACGGCGTACGGGTCAACTGCATCGCCCCGGAAACGATCCTGACGGAGCGCAACCAGCGCCAGATACCCGCCGAGATTCAGCGCACCATGGTCGACGCCCATCCGGTCCGCCGCCTGGGCACCCCGGAGGACGTCGCTCAGGCCGCGCTCTTCCTCGCGGCGGAGTCGGCGTCGTGGATCAGCGGCGTGGTGCTGGACGTGGCGGGAGGCTCGGTCCTGGCGTGAGCCGTGCGAGGTGCTCCTCGCGGGTAATCGCGTGGACCACGACGGACTGCCCCCAGCCGGCGTACTCACCGACGTCGCAGGTGATCACCGACAGCATGCCGTAGCCGTTCTCCGCCCAGCCCGGCCGCGCCCGCGCGACGATCCCGGCCGTGGCTTCGCGGTCCACCGGCCCGATTGAACCGTCGCCGATGTAGCGCATGACGTCGGGGACGGTGTTCATCTCCGACAAAGGCTCGATGTCCGCCTCGGTCGGCGGCCGGAGCAGGAGTCTGGCGGTGGTCAGCGTATCCGAGCCGGAAGACGAACCCTGGGACTTCAGGGAATCACTCCACCTATGGACGCCATCTCCGTCTTCACACCCGCCCCCGAACATCGAGGCGTCGATACAAACGGTGACACCGCACCAGCCCCAACCCAAACCCCAGCGGTAACCCCAGGAGTGAAAAACCCCAGCTCAGACCCGACTTAAGGCACTCCCTACCGCCCAACACCCGGCGCAGCCGCACAAACAAAAACCGGGATGCTTGGCATCCCGGCAAAAGGCTCGTATATTAGAAAATCCGTGTCGCAATCGCCAAGCGTACTCGCAAAGCAATGCCCACGGATCATTACAGCTTCACTATATCCGAGCGGGAGCAGAATTGTCAAACGCGCCGAACGAAGAAATGGGCCGAGAGCAGGATTTCCTCGACCTGCTCCGGGCGCGCGTCGTCGCGCTCGAGACGGCGGCCGGGCAGGCCGTCAGCGCCGCGCTTCGGCAGGACGTGATCTCCGCGCAGTCGCGGCTGGAGCGGGATGTGATGGTGGCCGAGCAGTCGGGGCTGTTGGCGGCGCTCGCGTCCGGCGAGGAGGGGTTGTGCTTCGGCCGGCTGGTGTTCCGGGACGGGGGTGACCACCACATCGGGCGGATCGGGATCCGCGCGGACGACGCCGAGCGGACACCGCTGGTCGTCGACTGGCGGGCCGACATGGCGAGGCCCTTCTACCTCGCCACCGGGCACACGCCGATGGGGCTGCGCCGCAGGCGGCACATCACGACGCACCGCAACCAGGTGACCGCGCTGCACGACGAGATCCTCGACCTGGAGGACACCGAACGCACGGGGTACGAGGGCTCCGATGCCGACGCGGTGCTGCTGTCCGCGCTGGACGCGGCCCGTACCGGGCGGATGCACGACATCGTGCAGACCATCCAGTCCGACCAGGACAGGATCATCCGCGCGCCGCACCAGGGTGTCATGGTCGTCGAGGGTGGTCCGGGCACCGGCAAGACGGCTGTGGCGCTGCACCGCGCGGCGTATCTCCTCTACGCACAGCGCGAGTTGCTCGCCCGCCGGGCCGTGCTGATCGTCGGGCCGAACGCCGCCTTCCTCAGCTACATCGGGCAAGTCCTTCCGTCGCTCGGCGAGACCGGAGTCCTGCTGGCGACACCGGCCGAGCTCTACCCGGGCGTGGTCGCGACGGGGACGGACACGCCGCCGGCCGCGGCCGTCAAGGGCGGTGCGGGGATGGCCGACGCCCTCGCCGCGCACCTGCGGGACCTGCAACGGCTGCCCGAGTCGGCCGCGTTGGTGATCGAGCACGAGGACGGCGTGCTGCTCCTGGACCGCGAGATCGCCGCCGTCGCGCGCGAGCGTGCCCGGGCAGCGCAGCTGCCGCACAACCTGGCCCGGCCGCACTTCGCCTTCTCCGTGATCGACCAGCTCACCGCACAGATCGTCGAGCGGATCGGCACGGACCCCTACGGCGGGCCGAACCTGCTCGGGCCCGACGACCAGGCGCAGCTCGGCAAGGCCGTCGCCACCAGCTCCGCCTTGCATGCCGCGATCGACGAGCTGTGGCCGCTGCTGACGCCGGAACAGCTGGTCGCGGACTACCTCAGCGATCCCACCCACCTCCCGCAGCGAGAAGCCGCGGCGATCCGGCGGCCGGACCCGACCGCTTCCATCCCGCCGCAGGAGCCCGACTGGACGCCGGCCGACGTCGCGCTGCTGGACGAGGCGGCGGAGCTGCTGGGCGACGACTTCTCGGCGCGGCGTGCCGCCGAGGAGGCGCGGCGACAGGAGGAGATCGCATACGCGCAGGGCGTGCTCGACCTCTCCTACGGCTCGCGGACGCAGGAGTTCGAGGACAAGGACGAGGATGACTCCGAGGTGCTGGCCGCGCACGACCTGATCGACGCGGAGCGGCTGGCCGACCGGCAGGAGGAGCGGGACCACCGCAGCGCGGCGGAGCGCGCGGCGGCGGACCGGACCTGGGCGTTCGGGCACATCATCGTCGACGAGGCGCAGGAACTGTCGCCGATGCTGTGGCGGTTGCTGATGCGGCGCTGCCCCACCCGGTCGATGACCCTGGTCGGCGACCCGGCGCAGACCTCCGAGCCGGGTGGGTGCGGCAGTTGGGACGCGGCGCTGACGCCGCACGTCGGGGACCGGTGGCAGCGGGTCGTGCTGGACGTCAACTACCGCACCCCGGCGGAGATCATGGACGTGGCCGCGCGGATCCCGCAGGCGACGGACCCGGGGTACACGCCGCCACGCTCGGTCCGGTCCACGGGTGTGCCGCCGCGCGCGGAGCATGTCGCCGACGCGGCGGCGCTGCCCTCGGCCGTGGCGCGGGTGGTCGCGGCGGAGCAGCGGGCGCTGACCGGCGCCGAGCGCCGCCTCGCGGTGATCGCCACGCCCGAGCACCATGCCGCGCTGCTCGCGGAGTTGCCCACGGCGTCGGCGGCGACCGGATCGCTGGAGGTGACACCGGACCTGACGCAGCCGGTGGTGCTGCTGACTCCGGGGCAGGCCAAGGGGCTGGAGTTCGACGCAGTGGTCGTGGTCGAGCCGGGCGGCTTCGGGGCGAACGAGCTGTACGTGGCTCTGACCCGCGCCACGCAGCGACTCGCCGTCGTTCATGCCGAGCAGCTTCCGCACGCCCTCGCACCAGCCCTGGCGGAGGCGACGGTCTGACACGGCGTCGGCGCGGACGCGGCGTGGGCGCGGACGCGGCGTGGGCGCGGACGCCGCCTGTGAAAGGTCGTCACGTGTGCAAGGTATTCATGAGCGGGAAACAGTGCAGTGACCCGGAGTTCGCGACCACCGATCATGATCGTGGTGAGTCCGGGCGCGGCAAGACCCGTTCGAGGACGCGGAGGGCACCCACCTGGTGGCCGGGAACCGGTGACCAGTGACGGCTTGACCGGCGACCCGCAGCCGGTCACGTTACGCTGCCCCACGGCGGGCCGGGCCTCGGCCTCGGCCCGCCGACTGACGACAGCTCCCTACCGACGCAGCCGACCATCACCCCGAGGTCCCGCATGACGACGACTCCCGGCACCGCCACTCCCTGGCTGCACGTCACCACCCCACGGCCCGACGCCGGGCTGCGGCTGGTGTGTCTGCACCCGGCCGGGGCGGGGCCGATGTTCTTCCGCAGCTGGGACGCCGTGCTGCCGCAGGACGTCGAGGTCGCGGCGGTCCACCTGCCGGGGCGGGAAAGCCGGTTCGCCGAGACGCCCGTGCCGGACTACCAGCAGGCGGTCGCCGCCCTGCACGCGGCGCTGCGTCCGGTGCTGACCGACGCCACCCCCTACGCGCTGTTCGGACACAGCATGGGCGCGCTCCTGGCGTACGGACTGGCGGTCGCGGCGCGGCGCCACGGTGACCCCGAGCCGGTCCGACTCTTCGTCAGCGGGTCGGCGGGCCCGGGCGTGCCGCGTCGCCGCAGGGGGCGGCACACGTGGACCGACGCGGAGCTCGTCGACGACCTGCGCGCGATGGGCGGCACCCCCGAAGAGGTGCTGGCCGACCGGGAGTTGCTGGAGCTGATCCTGCCGCCGCTGCGCGCCGACTACGCGCTCTGCGACACCTTCGAGTCCTCCCCGACCGCGGCGGCCTTCGGCGCGGCGCGCGTCCTCACCTGCCCGGTCTCGATCCTGGGCGGCGAGGATGACGAGTACACGGCCGAGGACCTCGCCCACTGGTCCACGGTGACGAGCGGACCGTCGGTCCAACGGGCCTTCCCCGGCGGGCACTTCTTCCTCACCTCCCCCTCCGCCGACGCCGTGCACGCCACGGTCCGCGCAGATCTCGGGCTCGGCGGGTAGCACCCGGCCAGGCCCGAGCCGGGTTCTGTCGCTATGCCCTGCGACGGCATCCGGCGAGGAGGGTGGCCACCATCTGCTTGGCGTCGGCCTGGTCGTAGTCGGGGCCGGTGATGCAGAGGTTTCCGATGGCGCGCATGAGCGTGTAGGCGGTGACGCCGGGGCTGAGTTCGTCGGCGGCGACGCAGGCGTCGAGCAGCGTTGCGCAGGCCGGGACCAGGGTGTCGAGCATGAGGGCGTGGAGGTTCTCCAGCCCTGGATCACCGGACCCCAGGGCGGCACCGAGGCCGTGCTTGGTCACCAGGAACTCCACGAACGCGTCCGCCCAGCGGGTCAGGGCGGTGAACGGGGAGGCTGACTCCTTCAGGAGCTGGGGCGCGAGCGCGGTGCAGGTGTCGATCTGATGCCGGTAGACGGCGGTGACGAGGTCCGCCCGGGTCGGGAAGTTTCGGTAGATCGTGCCGACGCCGACGCCGGCGCGTTCGGCGATGTCTCGGATGGGGGCCTGGACGCCCTGGTCCACGAAGACCGCGGCTGCGGCCGCCAGCACGCCGCTTCGGGTGCGCTGTGCCTGTGCTTGGCGTACTCCGACCGGTTCGGACATGGATCCTCCCGTTGCTCGCGGAACAATGTTCCGCTAGATTGGCGGAACGGCGCTCCGCCAAAGTATGGCAGAGCGATACCGTGGAGAAAGCGCAGGTCCCCCATGTCTTCCCGCCACCTCGACCAGCGGATCGTCTCGGTCAAGCCCATCACCGTTCCCGCGCCCGGCCGCAGCGTCGACCTGCTGGTGAAGGTCACCGCTCCGCTGTCGGGCCAGAACCTGCCCGTCATCGTGTTCTCCCACGGCAACGCCTGGTCCCTGGACGGATACGAGCCCCTTGTCGACCGGTGGGCCGCAGCCGGATTCATCGTGGTGCAGCCCACCCACCTGGACTCCCGGCGCAACGGCATCGGGTGGGACGACCCGCGCTTTGCCACCATCTGGCGCGTCCGGATCGCCGACCTCCACGCGGTCCTCGACGGCCTCGGCGACATCCTGCTCCAGGCCGGCGGCCTGGACACCCGCGTCGACCGGGAGCGCATCGCGGTCGTCGGCCACTCCTGGGGCGCCCAGACCGCCGGCGCGATCCTCGGCGTGCGCGTGCTCGACGCCGACGGCGTTCCCGGAGAGGACTTCTCCCACGCTGCGGTCTCGGCCGGCGCGCTGATCGCCGTGACCGGAACGGGCGACCAGCTCACCCCGTTCGCCGCCGAACACCTTCCGTTCATGAGGCCGGACTACTCCACCATGGCCAGCCCGGCTCTGGTCATCGCGGGTGGCAAGGACCAGTCGCAGCTCTCCACCCGGGGGCCGGAGTGGTTCACCGACGCCTACCACCTCAGCCCGTCCCCGAAGAGCCTGCTCACCATCGCCGAGGGCGAGCACACCCTGGGCGGCGTCGCCGGCGAGATGGCCGCCGAGACCACCGACGAGGACCCCGCCCGCGTCGCCCTCGTCGCCGACGCGATCTCCGCCTACCTCCTCGACGCCTTCAAGCTCGGCGACGCCGCGTGGACCGCCCTCAACGACGCTGCTGCGGCCGGCGACGGTGCCTGGAGCATCTCCAGCAAGTGAACCCGGCCGGAAGGCGTCGTCGGCCGAGCCGAGGGCGGGCGGCGTTGACCCGACTGCGGCAGCCAGCCGCTGGTGATCGGCGTGCGGGAGAGGACGCGTCAGCCCTTGGCCGAGCCGAGGGTGAGCCCAGAGACGAACTGCTTCTGCAGCGCGAAGAACACCACCAGCGTGGGCACCGCCACCATCAGGGCCGCCGCGGAGATGAGGTTGTTGTTGACGAAGAACTCCCCGCTGAGGTTGTTGAGTGCTGCGGTGATCGGCCGGTTCGCTCCGGTCTGCATCAGGACGGTGGCCCAGAAGAAGTCGTTGTAGATCCAGGTGAACTCCAGCGTCGCAAGCGCGCCGAGCACGGGCCTGCAGAGCGGCATGATGATCTGCCAGTAGTAGCGCCAGCTCGACGCGCCGTCGATGATGGCGGCCTCGCCCAACTCGGCCGGCAGGGTGCGCATGTAGTTCGACATGACGAAGGCGCAGAAGCCGGTCTGGAAGGCGACGTGGACCAGGATCAGTCCGACGAACGAGTCGTCGAGCTTCCCTGAGCTCGCCAGCCAGGTGGGCAGCGGGACCAGCTGGTAGAGCTTGTAGAGCGGGGTGATCAGGGCCTGCTGCGGAAGCAGGTTGCCGGCGGTGAAGAGCATCAGCAGGGCGACGTTGATGCGGAAGCTGTAGCGGGAGACCACGAAGGCCACCATGCTCGCCAGCCAGAGCGTCAGCACCAGGGCCGGCACGGTGATGATCAGCGAGTTGAGGAAGTACTGCGGCAGCTGTGCCTGCGTCCAGGCCGCGGTGAAGTTGCCGAACCCGTAGTGGCCGCCGACGGAGACGTAGCCGAGTCGCTGCGTGTCCGCATAGGGGCGCAGGGCGGTGTAGAAGGCGTAGAGCAGCGGTGCGATCCACACCAGGCAGGTGCCCGCGAGGAACACGTGCAGGGCGATCCGTGCGGCGCGTGTCCGGCGGACGGGCTTGGCGCCGTCCCGCTCGGACGCCGCGCGGCGGGGTGAGGAGAGCAGGCTCGTGGTCACGTCCGGGAGTCCTTTCGGAACACGGTCACCAGGTACGGGACGATGAAGGCCATCGAGATCACCAGGAGGATCGTCGCCAGCGCGGAGCCGAAGCCGATGCGGCTCGCCTCACCGATGATGTTGTCGGTGACCAGGACCGAGAGCAGTTCCAGCCCGTCGGTGCCGCGGTTGATCACGTAGACGATGTCGAACGCGCGCAGCGACTCGATCACGGTGATGACCAGCACCACCACGTTGATCGGTCGCAGCGCCGGCCACACGACGTGCCGGAAGGTCTGCCACCCGCTCGCCCCGTCCAGGGAGGCGGCCTCCTTGAGCGAGGGGTCCACGGACTTGAGCCCGGCCAGATACATGATCATGACGTAGCCGGTCTGCCGCCAGCAGGCCATGACCAGTACGGCCCAGATGTTGAGGTTCGGGTTGCCGAGCCAGTCGATGACCGAGGAGCCCTGGGTGTGGCCGGTGAGGTTGTTGATGAGGCCCTGTGTCGGCGAGAAGATCAGCTCGGTCATGAAGCCGACCAGTGCCAGCGACAGGACGACCGGCATGAACAACACGCTCTGGTAGAGCCGGGAGAACCGGATCTGCTTGTCCAACTGCACGGCGAGGAAGAGGCCGAGTGGCGCCGGCACGCAGAAGAAGACCACGAGCCAGAGCAGGTTGTGCTCCAACGCCGGGTGGAAGGGCGGGTAGATCGAGAAGATGTCCCGGTAGTTCTGCAGCCCCACCCAGTGGATGTTCTGCACCCCGCCGATGCCGGGCCAGCTGGCGAAGGAGAGCACGACGGAGGCCAGGGCGGGCAGCCAGACCAGCGCCACGGTCAGGATCGTGGGTACGCCCGCCATCAGCGTCAGGGTGGTGCGGTCGCGCGCGGACAGGCGCCGGCCGCGTTGGCGAGTGGTCATGAGCGTCTCGTTTCGGTGCCGGGTCGGACGAGAGATGGCGGCCCGGGCGCAGGGGCCGCCATGGTGCGGGTCGTCGTCCCGTCAGCCGTTGCTCGCCCAGATCGACTTGGCCTGCTTGTCGATGGAGGAGATGATCGAGCCCACGTCGCCCGGGTTGTTGAGGAACTGCTGGATCGCCGGGATCATCACCGGGTCGGCGAAGTCGGGCCGGGTGTCCCGGTCCATGAACTGCGAGATGTTGGCGGCCTTCTGAATCAGCGCCACCGAGGCGGTCTGCGCCTGGGTGTACTTCGCCGTGTCCACGCCGTTGGCGGTGGCGATGTCGGCGGGGTTGCTGCCGAGCCAGAACTGCTGCGACTTGGCGGTTCCCAGGTACTGGAGCAGCTTGACGGCGCCGGTGTGGTTCTTCGGAGAGGCGCTCATCATGAAACCGTCGATCGGGGCCTCCACGCTGTCCTGACCGTGTTGCGGGTCGATCTCGGGGAAGGCGAAGAAGCCGAGGTCGGCCGCCTTGGCACCGGTGAAGATCGTGCCGATCTGGTCGAGACCGAGCACCATCATCCCCGCCTGCTGGCCCAGGAGTTGCTGGGCTCCCTCCTGCCAGGTCAGACCGAGCGCGCCCGGGGAGTAGTACGGCAGCAGCTGCGCCCACTGGTCGAACACGGCCTTGACCTGCGGCGTGTTCCACTGGTCGCCCTTGCGCATCAGGTTGATGTGGAAGTCGAACCCGTTCATGCGCATGTTCAGGTAGTCGAACGTGCCCATGGCGGGCCAGCCGTCCTTGTCCGTGAAGGCGATCGGGATCAGGCTGTCGCTCTTCATCTTCTTCGCCAGCGCGATGAACTCGTCCCAGGTGGTCGGCTCGGTGTAGCCCTTGGCCTGCCACAGGCTCTTGCTGTAGTAGACGGCCCACGGGTAGTAGTCGAAGGGCACGAAGTAGTAGTGGCCGTCGCTGCCCTTGCTCTGCGCCTTCATGGCGTCGGTGTAGTTGGCGCCGATGGTCGCCCACACGTCGTCGACCTCGTGCAGCAGGCCCTGCCCGGCGAAGAACTGCATCCGCTCACCAGCGAACCAGTTGAACACGTCCTGCGGGTTGCCCTGCAGGTACGTCGAGATGTTCTGCTGGAACGTGTTGTGGTCCACCCAGTTGACATCGACGCCCAACCCGATGTCCTTCTTCGCCTGGGCGAACAGTGACTGGTAGGCGCCCTTCGGCTCCGGGACCGCGGCGTTCGAGCCGAAGGTGACGGTCTTGGCGTCGGTGGCGGTCGTGGTGCCGCCACTCGCACACGCCGCCAGGAACGGGGCCAGACCTGCGGCGCCGGCTCCCAGGGCTGCGAAGCGAAGCAGCGAGCGTCGAGACAGACCGTCGAGTTCCGCAGAAGAACGCGCCACAACCACTCCCAGGGAATCAATTTCCAACAAGCCCGAACATCGGGTCGAGATGCAACCAGTCTCCCGACTCCGCGTCAAGGAGATTCACAAGACCTCCCGTCCTTGCCGGTTGCCGAAGGCTCGGCGGTCCGGGGACGAGAATCCGCCGCAGGGAGCCTTGACTGTGCGAGCCGATGTCGCTGAAATGCACCTCGCGTTAGGTTTCGTTTAGTCCTGTTCATTTGTGTCTCAAGTCCGAGCCGGAGGTCAATCCACCGTGACCTGGTCGAGCCGCACCACCCGAACAGCACCGGCAGATCCTCGGAGCCACCCGCGCCAACGGCGCCGCAACCTCGCACGGACGCTTGGCGCTTGCCTCCTTGCGCTCGCCCTGCCGACCGTCCTTCCGGTCGTGTCAGGTACGGCGCCGGCTGCCCAGGCCGAGGCGAACGGCGTGGCCGCCACGCCGCCGATGGGATGGAGCAGTTGGAGCTTCGTCCGACGAAGTCCCACCGAGGCGAACATCGAGGCCGAGGCCAAGGGCATGTCCACCAGCGGCCTGGTGTCGCACGGCTACAGCTACGTCAACGTGGACGACTTCTGGTACCTCAACCCGGCGACAACCGTGGACAGTTACGGCCGCTGGGTGACCGACGCCAGCAAGTTCCCCGACGGCATGGCGTCGGTGGCGAGCTACGTGCACGGCCTGGGCGAGAAGTTCGGCATGTACCTCACCCCGGGCATACCCGTGGCCGCCTACCAGCAGAACACTCCGATCCAGGGCACGAGTTACCACGCCCAGGACATCGTCTCGAACACCAGCAGCTATGAGACCAACTACAACTACGGCAACGGTTCGATGTACTACATCGACTACAACAAGAACCCCGCCGCCGCCCAGGCGTACCTGAACTCCTGGGCCGACCAGTTAGCCTCCTACGGCGTCGACTACCTGAAGATCGACGGCGTCGGCGACTGGGACGTCGCGGACATCCAGCACTGGTCCCAGGCGCTCAACCAGACGGGCCGCCCCATCCACCTGGAGCTCTCCAACAACCTGGACGTCAACAACGCGGCCACCTGGAAGCAGTACGCCAACGGCTGGCGCATCGACGGCGACATCGAGTGCTACTGCGGAGCGGGCGGCTCCTCCTACCCGCTCACCGACTGGAACAACGTCGCCGGCCGCTTCAACGACGTCGCCCGGTGGACCCAGGACGCCGGGCCCGGCGGCTGGAACGACCTCGACTCGCTCGAGGTCGGCAACGGCAGCAACGACGGCCTCACCGTCGACGAACGCCGCACCCAGATGACCCTGTGGGCCGTCGAAGGAGCACCGCTGCTCCTCGGCACCGACCTCACCGCCCTCGACCCGACCGACCTCGCCATGCTGACCAACGACCGGGTCATCGCCGTCGACCAGGCCGGCAACCCGGCCCGCCCCGTGGACCGGACCACCCAGCAACAGGTCTGGTACGCGGCCAACCCCGACGGCAGCTACACCGTGGCCCTGTTCAACCTCGGCGGCAGCACCGCGAGCGTCACGGCCCACTTCGCCGACCTCGGGTTCAACGGAACCGCCGACGTCCAGGACGTCTGGAACAACACCGATCTGGGCAACTCCACCGGATCCTTCTCCGCGAGCCTGAACACCCACGCCTCGATGCTGCTGAAGATCACGCCTGCTTCCGGTGACGCGTTCGCCGCGATGCACTACAACATCGTCAACGCCTCCAGTGGCCGGTACCTGGACGTCTCCGGCGCCTCCACCGCCGACGGCGCAACCCTGGTGCAGCAGACGGCGGATGGCGGAACCGACCAGCAGTGGCAGCTGGCGGGAGCCGGCAACCAGCTCTACCGGATCGCCGACGTCAACAGCGGCGACCTGGTCGACATCCCGGGCGGCACCGGCACCAGCGGCACCCAGCTGGTGCAGCGCCACGACGACCACAGCTCGGACTCGCACTGGACCTTCACCCCGACCGGCAACGGCACCTACACCATCGCCTCCGCCCTCGACGGCCAGGTCCTCGACACGAACGGCAGCGCGGTCGTCCAGAACCCCGCCTCCGGCGCCGCCACCCAGCAGTGGAAGCTCGTGCCCGTCCTGGTGGCCGGAGCCCAGTACCGCCTCGTCAACGGTGCCACCGGCGGCAGGATGGACGTGAACAGCGACTCGACCTCCGACAACGCCACGGTCCTGCAGTGGTCGGACAACAGCCAGACGGACCAGCTGTGGGCCTTCCGGCAGCAGTCCGACGGCAGTTACACCGTCGTCAACGACCACAGCGGCCTGCTCCTCAACATCCCCGGGCCCACCACCACCCAGGGCACCCAGCTCATCCAGTACCACGACGACGGCAACAGCAACTCCCGCTGGACCCTCGTCGACGCCGGGCCCAACCTGGTCCAGCTCAAGAGCTCTTACGACGGCCAGCTCGTCGACCTCAGCAACAGCTCCCTGAACCTGGGCGCACCCGTGCTCCAGTGGCCGTCCGACGGCGGCGCGAACCAGACCTGGACCCTGACCGCGCCCAACTGAACCCGCCCACTCGCTGTCGGAACAGTCACCGCGCCTGCAGGCGCACGGCGGCCAGCCTGGGGATCAGGGTGGTCGCCGTGCCGCCGAGGACGGCTGCGCACTCCGGGGCGGTGAGCTCGGGACTGGTCTCGATTCGCCCGCGGGTGGAGACGGCGAGGTCGCGAACGTCATGGCGATCCCCCTGGTCAGTGGGCGTAGACGCGCTGGTGGACGTGCTCGGCCAGCATGATGGTGGTGACGTTGGTGACGGTGGAGGGCACCTCCGGGATGATCGAGGCGTCCACCACGCGCAGCCCGCTCACCCCCTTGACGGCACTCCCTGCGTGTGAGTCTTCTGGATCCACGAGAGCCCGCCGCTGACGGGAAGTTGCCTGGCAGCCATGGCGATGCTCCCGTGCCGGGTAGCTTCACTGCACGCTTCAACCATGACACGCTTGACTTGAAGGTTCAAGTCAAGCGACGGCGTCCGGCGGCGAACCTCCGCCTGGTGCAGCTTCGGTCCGCCGACGTCCGGGAGACCAGCGCGATCAGCCCAGCAGCAGGCTGTTCAGCTGGGGATGGTTCAGGCTCGTCTCCACCTGCTCCGGGTAGCTGCCGGTGGTCAGCAGGGCCTGGGCGAGGCGAGCGGTGTGGGCGTAGGCGGACTCGGCGATGGCCGCGCCCGCGCTGACCCGGGCTGCGCCGGCGGCAGCGAGGCCGGGGATCGGGAGGGTACCCGGGGCCACGCTGACGTTGAGCGGGACCTTCACCGCCTCCACGACGGCGGTGATGCTCTCGGCGCTCAGCGCGCCCAGGAGGAAGACGCCGTCCGCGCCCGCCTCCGTGTAGGCGGTGGCGCGGGTGACGACCTCGCGGAACCAGTCCTCGGGGTCGGGGTCCTGCATCCGGAACACGTCGATCCGGGCGTTGACGTAGAGCGGCACCCCGGCGGCGTCCGCCGCGTCCCGGGCGGCGGCGATCCGGGCCGCGCCCTCGGCGACGGGCCCGAGCGCGTCCTCCAGGTTGACGCCGACCACGCCGGCCGCGAGCACGCCGCGGATGGTCTCGGCGACACCCTCGGGGTCGTCGGCATGGTCGGTGTAGCCGCGCTCGATGTCGGCGGTGACCGGGATGTCGACGGCTCCGGCGATCCGGGCGATCGCGGCGAGCCCCGTCGCGCGGTCCAGGTGGCCGCCGTCGCCGAAGCCGAGGCTCCAGGCCACTCCCGCACTGGTGGTGGCCACCGCCTTGGCTCCCGCCTCGACCACCAGCGCCGCGGACGCTGCATCCCAGGCGTTCGGCAGGATCAGCGGCCTGCCGGGGACGTGCAGGGCGCGGAACGCCCGGGCCTTCTCGACCAGAACTGCCGTGCCGGTGTCAGTTGTCGTCGCCATGCGGCCATCAGATCACAGAACGCGGGCCCGGAGCGGGCCACACGATCATTCCGTCGGGGTCCGATTCGCCGCCGCACCACCCGCGCGCGAACGTCCCGCGCCCGACGGCCACCGGTGGGCGGCACGGGCGCGGGACGTTCATGGCCCCGCAGGTCACGGCGGGTCGGACCGCACCGTGACGCACTGCGTCAATGCGCTTGGGCGTCCCTGCGCTGTTCCATGCGCGCTATGCGCTATGCGCCAGGACTCCGAGCGGAGTTGATCAGCGTCGGCTCAGTTGTGGCCGAAGCGCTTCTCCTTCTTGTGGGACGGCATGCGCATCCCACCCTCCGGCATCGGCGACGACGTCATCATCGGCTCACCGGAGTGGGCCTTGTCGTCCATCATCGCGGCCTTGCCGTGCTGGTGCCGGTCCGGCACCGCCTGCGGCGCGTGCTCGCCGTGGGCCATGGCGGCCGGCTTCCGCTGGCCGGACTTCTGCTTGCGGGGCTGGTTCTTGACCTTCGACATGGTGTGTACTCCCGAATGGGGTGAGGCGCCGTGCCCGGTGCACATGGGACCGGACAATGAAGCGGCGCGCGCTCACCACGATTACAGGGGCCACCGCGCTCCGCATCCCGAACGGATGCGGAGCGTCACCTTTGCAGGTCAGGACCGTTGAAGCCAGGGTGAATCGGCGCGGAGCGCACTCAACTCCCGGACACGGAGGCGAGGTAGGCGCCCGCTGCCTCCGGGGTGAAGAACCAGGACGGGAAGTCCTCGGGGCTGTCGAAGCCGTTGGCGAACCGGTGCGCGACGGCGGGGAGTTGACCGGCCGCGCCGATCAGCTGCAGCACGTGCTCCGGCGGCGGGGCCAGCATCGCGTTGGTCCACGCCGTGACCGGCTCACCGGTCTGCGTCCAGAAGGCGTCGAAGGCGCCCTGCAGGAACTCGCGGTCGAAGGGGCGGTCGCCGTGGGCGCGGATCGACGCGAGGTAGCTCGCGGCGCACTTGGAGGCGGTGTTGGAGCCCTGACCGGTGATCGGGTCGTTGGTGACGACGGCGTCGGAGACGCCCAACACCAGTGTGCCGCTGGGCAGTTCCCCGACCGCGCGGCGCACGGTCGGGGTGAGGCGACCGGCCAGGGTGGCGCGCTCGTCGGTCAGTTCCACGCCGCCACGGGTGCGCTCGTACTCCCACGGGACGTAGGTGCGCATCAGGTCGAGGATCGTGTCGAGCTGCTGCTGCGGGGCAAGTGGCGCACTGGCGTCCTGCTGGAAGACGTCGACCGGACCGCCGGGGACGCCCTCCCAGAAGAGGATGTCGCACGCGCCGGAGTGGGTCAGCGCCGGGATGACGAAGAGCTCGCCGACACCGGGAACCAGGTTGCAGCGCACGGCGGCGAAGTCGTGCTCCGGGCGCGGCCCGAGGCCGTGCACGTAGGCGAGGGCGAGCGAGCGCTGCGGGGCGGTGTAGGGCGAGCGCGCGGGGTCCCGCTCGAGCAGGGCCGACAGGTCGCCCTTGCCCGTGGCGAGCAGGACCAGGTCGTAAGCGGGGGCGACGGAGTCGAGGGAGGCCGCGGTGACCGTCTCCACGACGACCTTGCCGCCACGCTCCGCGAACAGCTCCAGCCAGCGCGGCATCTTGATCCGCTGGTCCACCGAGCGGCCGGGAGCGTCGAGGCGGCCGACCCAGTCGATCACCCGGGCCGCCTCGGGGCCGCTGACGGAGACGCCGAGCCCCTCGACGGTGGGGGCCTCGTCAGCCCAGAGGTCCAGGCCGAGCGCGGCCTCGTGGGCGAGTGCGCCGCCGAACATGCACTGCGTCGACAACACCCGCCCCTCGCGGACCCGTTCGGCGGTCCGGTCGGTGGTCACGATGACGTCGTGGCCGTCGGCCTGGAGGCCGAGGGCGAGTTGCAGTCCGGCCTGGCCGGCGCCGACGACGAGTATGTTCGCCACGGAGAGGCTCCTGATCGCGGGTGTGGTGGGACGGTCTCGGATACAGCGGCATGCGGATGCGTACGGGTACGAGTACGGGTACGGCGGCTGAGCAAAAGTCAGACACCCTGCTGGTGCAGGGTGTCTGAGATTCGTCGTCACCTTATCCGGTGGCTGTTCGAGCGGAACCTCTCCGGCCGACTCCGCGACCTGTCACCGTAGGCCGGGCGGCCGGGCGGCCCGGGGTCACCTCCCGCTGAGCGCCGAGTGCTGTTCCGCGCCGCGGTGCCGGTGGCCAGGGACCAGGTCGTGCGCGGCGGCCAGCGGGGACTGCCCGCGACTGCGCCTCGCACCGCCGGCGTGGTGGGCGAACGGGGTGGCCATCGGCCCGGCTCCGGCTGTGCGGGGCATGCCCGACCCGGCAGCGGGCATCCATTCCATGGCCCCCGGCTCCATGGCTCCCGACATACCAGGCATGCCCGGCATGGCCATCATTCCCTTGCGTCGCAGCAGGTCCTCCGCGTCGCGACGCAGCTTCTTGGACTGGTGAGCCGCCATGACGGCGCTCCCTCCTGGTCCGCGCCCCGGCCGCACACGACACGCGGGGGGCTTATGGGGTAGTTCGACCAGTTTAGGGAGTCGCGCCGCCAGGGAGCCACGCGGAATATCTTTCACGAGTAAAACACCTGCTAATATTCATGGCATGGTCGGCTTCCCTTCCCTCCCCCTGCGCGGAACTCTCCGCCTGCGTCCCGCCGTCGGGCCGTGGCACCGTCCTGCCCTGAGCGTCGCGGTCGCGACGCTGCTGCCGAACCTGCTGCTGCTCGTCCTCGGGCGGCTCGACCTGGTGCTCTACACCTCCGCCGGAACGATGTGCGCACTGTTCACGCACGCCCTCCCGTACCGGGAGCGGGCACGCGCGCTGGCCTGGGTGGTGCTGGGGATGGCCGCGACGGTGGGCGTCGCGCTGACCGCCGCCGCGACAGTGCGGTCGACCGTCGTGCTGATCGCGCTCGCCGCGCTGCTCGCCTGCCTCCACAAGCTGCTCTGCGACGCGACGCGGCTCGGGCCACCCGGCAACGTGATCTTCACCTTCGTCGGGGCGTCGGCGTTCTTCGTACCGCAGCGACTCGGCGAGATCCCGGCGCATCTCGGGCTGGTCCTCGTCGGCGGCGCGGTCGCCTGGGCGGTCTGCCTGGCTCCGGCACTGGTCAAGCCGCACGGTCCGGCGCTGACGCTGGGCGTCCCGCGTGCGCCGCAGGGCCTGGGCAGCCTGCTGCCGCTGGCGGTCAGGGTCGGCGTGAGCTGCGCGTTGGCCGGGTGGGCCTCGCTCGCGGCCGGGGTCGGGCACCCGTACTGGGCCGTGGTGACGGCGGCGGCCGTCCACCGCGCCAACACCAGCGTCTCCTGGCAGCGCGCGCTGCAGCGGACCGTCGGCAGCCTGCTCGGCCTGGTGCTCTTCACCGCGACCGTGCCGCTCAGCCGGGCCTCGGGTTACGGCGCGCTGGTCGCACTGCTGCTGATCGGCGGGTGCCAGATCGGCGCGGAGGCGACGATCACCCGCAACTACTGGGTGGCGCAGGTCTTCGTGACGCCGATGGCACTGCTGCTGGTCTCGATCGGCGACCTGGCCGGCACCGGATCCGCCGAACCCGTGAGCGCGCTGGTCGGCGACCGTTGGCTGGACACCGTGCTCGGCGCGGCGTTCGGCATCCTCAGCGCGGTGCTGGTCACCAACCGCCGTGCCAGCGACCGGCTGGCGCGGGCGCTGCGGCGCACCGAGGCGGCGGTCGCCGCCGTACCGCAGGTCAGCCGGGTCCGGCTCGCCGACTCCCTGCACGAGCTGCGTGAATCCGCGGACGGTCATGCGGGAGAGTGGTGGCAGCGACCGATCGCGATCGAGGAGGTACAGCGCGTGGAACGCGAAGGACACCGGGTGCTCGCCCTGCTGGGAGAACGGGAGTCCGCCGATGTCCGAGCTGCCTGACGGGACGGACGCACACGGGGAGACCCGTGGCGAGGACATCGTCACCGGCGTCATGCGGCAGTGGCGGGCCGTCCACCCCGACCTGGACGTGGAGCCGATGGGCTTGGTCGGCCGGATCAACCGCTGCGCCGCGCTGCTGCAACAGGCCTCCGACGACCAGCTGCGTCACGAGGAGCTGACCCGCGCCGAGTTCGATCTGCTTGGGACGCTGCGCCGCTCGGGCCGATCACTGACCCCGGGCGAGCTGGTCCGCGAGACCTTCGCGTCGGGCGCGGCGGTCACCAAGCGGCTGCGCCGCCTTGAGGAGCGCGGCCTGGTCGAGCGCCGGTCGGACGGCCGTGACCGCCGCGTCGCCCGCCTGACGCTGACGGAGGCCGGTCAGAAGCTGACCGACCGCATTCTGCCCGCCCAACTCGCCTTCGAGCGCTCGCTGTTCTCCGGCCTCCCGGCCACCGAACGTGCCGGGCTGGCGGACGGACTGGCCGACCTGCTGCTCCTGCTGGAAGGCCGCCTCGCGCGTACCCTGGGCTGAGACCGTTACGGCCGGCCCTGAGCCATAAGACAGGCCCCCTGAGCCATGAGACAGGCCCTAAGCGTCGGCGGCGGCACGGGGCGCTCCGCGGACCACCAGGGTGTCGAGGAGGTCGCGGGTGGCCGTGGCAACGGCCTCGACGGCCTCGTCGAAGACCTCCCGGTTGTGCGCGGCCGGGGCGCGGAAGCCGGAGATCTTGCGCACGTACTGCAGCGCGGCGGCGTGGATGTCGGCCTCCTGTGGATCAGGGGTGACCGGGGCGCGGAGGGTCTTGATCGATCGGCACATGCATCCAGCGTAGGACGTGCCTGTGACAGTCCGAGAAGGCCGGAAACGGTGGCGTGCGGGTGGGGCGTCGGCGGCCTACAGTGCAGGGAGTAGGACGACGCGTACGCACCGGCCAGGAGGTACAGATGTCCCAATCCGAGGATGAGTCGCGACCGACCCCGGACCGGCTGCTCCACACCGGGGCCGAGCACCCCGTCGACCCCGAGGACATGGTCCGCGCCAGCGGTCGGGAGCCCACGCCGGAGCTGATCGAGAAGGCGCGCAAGGCCCTCGAGAAGGAGGGGGCGGCGGCGGTCGAGCGCCTGCTGCCCTGACGGTGCCCGCGGCACACCGGGTGCGGCGGCCGACCGGTCCAGTCGCTCGCCGCACCCCGGTCGCGGCTGCGCGCCCCTAGGCCCTGTACCTCCCACTCCGCCGCGCTGAGCACTACGCCTCGCGCTACGCCGCGCTGAAGCGGATGGCCACCGGGCGGCCTCGGGTCGACCCGGCGGGACGGGTCTGCGCGTGCCGCTTGACCAGGCCGCGGTTGGCCGCGCTGTGGAGCACGAAGCGCAGCCAGTCCGCGTCCGCCCCGATCAGCGCCGCGATCTCCGGCGCGCTCCAGTGCCGCTGCGGCTCGCCCGCCAGCACCTCCATCGCGCGGTCCAGATGCCGCCCCGGCCGCTCGCGCGACGCGCCGTCCGCCACGCTGCCACCCGCTCCACCGGTGATCGACCGGCCGGTGATCGACCCGCCGGTGGCCGAGCCGTTGACCCCGCCCCCGTTCGACGCCGACCGTGCCGATCGTGCCGGCCCACGCATCGACCCGCGCCCCGGCGCGGGGACGCGTGGCCGGGCCAGCAACGCGGCATGCGGCTCGTCCTCGGCCGGCTCGCGGCCGTCGAGCAGGGCTTGCAGCCGGTCCTGCGCGCCCACAATGCGCGTCAGTTCCCGGACGATGCTGTCCAGTTGTTCCAGCCGGAGCTGCTCGATCCGCACCCTGTCCTCGAAGATGGCCAAGCAGCTGACCGGATCGGCCACCATGTCGGCAGGTGTCAGGTCCGCGATCACGGCCGTGACGCTAGCGGCCCATGGAGGCAGCGGGCCAGCGAGCCCGGCCCCTTCCACTCAAACGAAGGAAATGGCGAAACCTCGGTGGGGACTTGGTGGGGACAACCCCCTGCCGAATCCACCGGTCGGCGGGAGAGCCACAGCAGCGGCCCCGGCGGCGAGATCGCCGTGGGGCTGGCGACCCGGCTCCCGGTGTTCGCGGCCGCACTGCTGATTGCACGTCAGATGTGGGCGGGCCAAAGCTGGTAGGCAGCGGGCATCCGCACCCCGGTGGCCGCGATCGTTGCGAAACCTCCCCAAAGGGCACGCTTCGCCTGCAATCCCCGCTGTTAGCGTGGCTGGCCGCGCCGCCCATACCGACGGAGGAGAGCCCCCAAGTGACCCATCCCTATCCCGAGGACGACGGACCGCGGATCGATGCCGGACGCCTGTGGGGCGGCGGCATCGCGACGGCCGTGGTGGCGGGGCTGCTCACCGAGGTCGGCATTCTGATCGCGCGTGGAATGCTTCACCTCGCCATCCTCGCTCCTCAGGGCGAGGGCCTGTGGGGCGACGCCAGCACCACCAGCTACGCGGTGGCCGCGGGTGTCGTCGCCCTGGTCGCGACCGGCCTGCTGCACTTTCTGCTCTCGACGACGCCGAGCGCCACGGTCTTCTTCGGCTGGATCATGGCCCTGCTGACCGTCGTCGCCGTCATCATGCCGTTGAAGGTCGTCGGCACGAGCACGGAGGTCATCGCGACGGTCACACTCAACCTCGTCCTCGGAGTCGTGGTCACCCTGCTGCTGATCAGCGCGGCCCGCGGAGCCCAGGAAACCGCGCGACGACGCCCGTACGCCCAGCCCCAGGGCCGTCCCCAGCCGCAGCGCTACGACGCGCGCGAATGGTGACCGGTCTGTGACCGGTCCGGCGGCGGGTCTGCGGTCATGACTCGGGCGGGTCGGCTCCGGTAGGCAGCCGTGGTTCGGCTTCGAGGCGGGCGAGTTCGGCCTCGGTGAGCAGCCGGGAGCGGATCAGGAAGCGGACTCCCTCCGGGGCCTCGACCGAAAAACCGCTGCCTCGGCCGGGCACGACGTCGACCGTCAGATGCGTGTGCTGCCAGTACAGGAACTGATCGGCGCTCATCCAGAACGGGGTGTCGCCGTCGACCTGCCCGAGCAGCACGTCCTGGCCGCCCACACGGAACTCCCCGCGCGGGTAGCACATCGGCGAACTGCCGTCGCAGCAGCCGCCGGACTGGTGGAACATCAGCGGGCCGTGCTGCCGCGCCAGCCGCCGCAGGAGCACGGCGGCCGGCGCGGTCAGCTCCACCCGCGCGGTACGCGGGCCGGGGGCCATCAGAAGAAGCCGAGCTTCTTGTCGGAGTAGCTGACCAGCAGGTTCTTGGTCTGCTGGTAGTGGTCCAGCATCATCTTGTGGTTCTCGCGCCCGATGCCCGACTTCTTGTACCCGCCGAACGCGGCGTGCGCCGGGTAGGCGTGGTAGCAGTTGGTCCAGACACGGCCCGCCTTGATGGCCCGGCCGAAGCGGAAGGCGGTGTTTCCGTCGCGGGACCAGACGCCCGCGCCGAGGCCGTAGAGGGTGTCGTTGGCGATCCGCAGCGCCTCGTCCTCGGTGTCGAAGGTGGTGACCGAGACGACCGGACCGAAGATCTCCTCCTGGAAGATCCGCATGTCGTTGCGGCCCTTGAAGACCGTCGGCTCGATGTAGTAGCCGCCCTCCAGTCCCGGGACCTTGCGCGGACCACCGCCGGTCAGCACCTGCGCACCCTCCTGCACACCGATGTCCAGGTAGGAAAGGATCTTCTCGTACTGGTCGTTGCTGGCCTGGGCGCCGATCATCGTCGCCGGGTCCAGCGGGTCGCCGCCCACGATCGCCTCGGTGCGGCGGAGGCAGCGTGCCATGAACTCGTCGTAGATCGAGGAGTGGACCAGCGCCCGCGAGGGGCAGGTGCAGACCTCGCCCTGGTTGAGCGCGAACATCACGAAGCCCTCGACGGCCTTGTCGAGGAAGTCGTCGTCGTGGGCCATCACGTCCGGCAGGAAGATGTTCGGGCTCTTGCCGCCCAGCTCCAGCGTCACCGGGATGATGTTCTCCGACGCGTACTGCATGATCAGACGCCCGGTCGTGGTCTCACCGGTGAAGGCGACCTTGGCCACGCGCGGGCTGGACGCCAGCGGCTTGCCTGCCTCGACGCCGTAGCCGTTGACGATGTTGACGACACCGGGCGGCAGCAGGTCGGCGATCAACTCCATCACCACCAGGATGCTGACCGGGGTCTGCTCGGCCGGCTTGATGACCACACAGTTACCGGCCGCGAGCGCGGGGGCGAGCTTCCATGTCGCCATCAGGATCGGGAAGTTCCACGGGATGATCTGCCCGACCACGCCCAGCGGCTCGTGCAGGTGGTATGCGACGGTGTCCTCGTCGATCTGGGAGATGCTGCCTTCCTGCGCCCGGATCGCGCCCGCGAAGTAGCGGAAGTGGTCCACCGCGAGCGGCAGGTCGGCGGCCAGCGTCTCGCGTACCGGCTTGCCGTTCTCCCATGTCTCCACGACGGCGAGGCGCTCCAGGTGCTGCTCGATCCGGTCCGCGATCCGGTTCAGCGTGTTGGCACGCTCCGTCGGGGACGTCCGCCCCCACGCCTCCGCCGCGGCGTGGGCGGCGTCCAGCGCCCGCTCGATGTCCGGCGCGGTGGAGCGGGCGACCTGACAGAACGTCTCACCGGTCACCGGTGTCGGGTTGTCGAAGTAGCGGCCCTCCGCCGGAGCGACCCAGTCACCGCCGATGAAGTTGTCGTACCGGGGCTTGAAACTGACGATGCTGCCCTCGGTCCCGGGCTGGGCGTAGACCATCGCGTCCTCCTCGTCGAGCACGTCCGGTGAATCCGGTGAATCCGGTGAGTCGCCGCACACTCTCGCCGACGGAGGTTGGCAAAAGGTTGGCGCCGCGTCCCGCGCTTCCGGCGCGTCAACTCCGGGGAACTGCCGCGGTGAACGCGTGGGCCTGGGCCGACGGTGGCTGCCAAGGCAGCTGGAAGCCTGGTCCGCAAGTTGCAGAAAATGCTTTCAGAAGCCTTGACGCCGCCACCGCAGGGCGGGATTGTCATGGTCCGACGCACCGTGCCCGGGATGCGCGGTGCCTCGGCCTGACCAGGAGGCTTCCCCGCCGATGCGCCTGACCCATCGAAAGACCAGCTGCCGAAGGACCCGCCCCCGAAGGACCACGACAGCCCTCCGCCGGATGGCGGCGCTCGCCGCCGCACTCGCGTTGCTCGGCGGCGGGGCCGTGACCCGGTCTGCGCCCGCGCATGCCGACGCACCCGCGGAGGTGAGTCTGGGGGGGACGTTCGACACGGCGATCGGCTGCTCCGCCACCTGGCAACCCGCCTGCGCGCAGGCGCAGATGACGCTCGCCGCGGACGGCCGGTGGAAGGCGTCGCTGGACCTGCCCGCGGGGAGCTACTCGTACAAGGTCGCCATCGACGACGCGTGGACCGTCAACTACGGCGCGGGCGGGGCGCCCGGGGGCGCGAACATCGAGATCACCGTCCCCGCCGGCGGGGAGGCGGTCGCGTTCGTCTACGACCCGGACACGCACGTCGTCACCGACAACTCGGCCATGCCGGTCGTCACCGCCACCGGCGACTGGCAGACCGCAGCAGGCTGCAGCGCGACCTGGGACGCCACCTGTGCGGGCACCACGATGACGGATCCGAACGGCACCGGGGTCTCCACCTGGTCCACCACCGCGATCCCGGCCGGGACCTGGAACACCAAGGTGACCCTCGGACAGTCCTGGACCACCAACTACGGTGCGGGCGGCGCCGCCAACGGTGCGAACATCCCCTTCACCGTGCCGGCCGACGGGGACACCACGACCTTCTCCTACAACGAGGCCACCCACCTGCTGACCGTGGTGAGCAACTCGGGCAGCACCGCGCCGCTCGACACCCTCGGTGCGCTGTACACGTCGACCGCGACGACCTTCCGCATCTGGTCGCCGGACAGCTCCAATGTCACCCTCAGCGTCAGCGGCAGCAGCTACACCCTCACCCCGACCACACTCGCGGGCTACTCCTCCGTCTACCAGACCGTGGTCACCGGGAACCTGCTCGACCAGGACTACCAGTTCTACGTCAACGGCGTTGCCGTGCCCGACCCGTACGCGCAGATGGTGGTGCCGAACACCACCGAGGGCGTCGTGGTGGACACCGCCGCGGTGACGCCGACGGACGGGGGCTGGGATCCGCGACCCGCGCTGGTCAACCGGACGGACGCGGTCGTCTACGAGTTGAGCGTCCACGACTACACCGTCGACCCGAGTTCGGGCGTCGACCCGGCCAAGCGCGGCAAGTTCCTCGGCCTGGTCGAGAACGGGACGACCTACGACGGCGTCAGCACCGGGATCGACCACCTCAAGCAGCTGGGCGTCACCGCGGTCCAGATCATGCCTGCCTTCGACTTCGGCAGCACGGTGCCCAACTGGGGCTACGACCCGGTCGACTACAACGTTCCCGAGGAGCAGTACTCGCAGTTCACCGCGCCGGAGGACCGGATCCGCGAGTTCAAGGACATGGTCAACGCGTTCCACAAGAACGGCATCCGCGTGATCATGGACGTGGTCTACAACCACACCTACAGCAAGAACGTCTTCGGCAACATCACCGGCAAGTACTACACGTCGACCGACCTGTCCGGCACCGGCAACTCGATCGACGACGGCAACCCGATGGTCAGTCAGATGATCCAGGACTCGCTCGAACACTGGGTCCGCGACTACAACGTCGACGGCTTCCGGTTCGACCTGGCGGGCGTCCACTACTACAACAACGTCTACAACTGGACGAACTACCTGGAGACCACCTACCCCGACCGCGACCTGATGTTCTACGGCGAGCCGTGGAACGGCGGGGCCAGCGACCCGAACGAGCCGCAGAAGGTGCGCTACGGCAACATGCCCGCTCTCGCGCCGGTGCACTTCGGGGCCTTCAACGGCGTCTACCGCGACGCGATCCGGGGCGGCACGGACGACAACGTGATGGCGTACATGGGTGACAACGGCAATCCGTCCGCCATCGCGTTCGGGATGACCGGCTCACCGACCGACGCCGACAGCACCACGCCCGTCTCCTCCAACCTGTGGACCCCGGCGTTCGCGCTCAATCCCGAGCAGACGATGAACTACGTCTCGATCCACGACAATCTCAACCTCTACGACAAGATCACCTACTCCGGGGCGACCGGCGGAGCGTCAGGAGCGGCCGGGGCGATCGACAGACTGGCCGTCGGCACGATCCTCACCTCGCAAGGCGTTCCGGTGATCGCCGAGGGCGACGAGTTCCTGCGCTCAAAGGTGGTGAACGGCGACTACACGACGGCGATGAACTCCTACAACGCCCCGGACCCGGTCAACGCGATCCACTGGGGCGACCTGGTCACCAACGCCTCGATCGACAGCTACTACCAGGCCGCGATCGCGCTGCGGAAGGCCACCGCCTCGCTGCGGCTGACGACCTGGTCGGCCGTCAAGAACCAGATGACGACGCAGGTCAACGGCTCCGTCGTGGTCGCCGAGACCAGCGACAACCCGGCCGCGCCGACGACCTACGACACCGTGGTGGTGGTCAACCCCACCACCAGCGCCTACAACGTCACGCTGCCCGCCGGGACGTGGACCAAGGTGCTCAACTCCCAAGGGGCCACCTCCGCGACCGACACCTCGTGCGACCCGCAGGCGGTGACCGTCTTCACGGCGAGCTGAGGCACTGCCCGGACCGTCGGCGGACCGCCTCCGCGAGCTGCGGGGGCGGTCGGCCGCCGGTGGGCGTCATGCGGCCTGCCCGTGCTCGGCCTGACGGTGACGGTTCCGCATGACGCGCACGTCGGTGAGCCGGGACAGGTCGCCGCTGAGGAGGGCGGCGCGCGCCTGCTCGCGGAGTCGGCCACACTCTTCGCAAAGCGGGCCGGGTCGCTCCCGCCACCCGCCCGTATCGTCCGCACGCTCCATCGCCGCCTCCTCGTCCTGGCCGATCAGCGGCTTTCGTCCGCCGCGCTGTCGACGCTATGGGGGTGATGGGCGTCAGTCATTGGCACTTTGGTGCGTGATCGACCAGAAGTGCCACCGGGCGTTACAGCGGCAGTTGCACCGCTTCCGCAAGGGCGCGCATGTCCGGAGTGAGCGTGCGGCGGCGCGCGATCACCAGTCCCAGGATGTCGCGGGCGTAGCGCTGGTTGGGCAGCCACTCCGGGGCCTCGTGGCTGATCTGCGTGAGGACGGAGACAGCCTCCCCGTACCGGCGGAGTCTGGTGTGAGCGTTGGCGACGTCGAGCAGGTGCCGGTTGCGGTTGTTGGACGTCGGGCGCAGTCCGCCCGTCGGGAGGCGCGCGGCCAACTGGAGCACGAGGTCGGGCTTGTCGTCGATCATCGCGTTCTCGGCGCGCTTGAGCTCAACGGTGAGCGGGCCGAAGGTTTGCAGGAAGTCGTGCTTGGGCGCGTACTCGCGTCCCATCGCGAGGGCTGCGGTCCTGGCGTACCTGAGGGTGTCGTCCGCCTCGCCCTCGCGCGCGTCGCGGATGGCCGCGGCTGAGGCGCGCAGCAGCAGCCAGCCCCAGGCGCTCAGCTCGGCCGGCGTGGCCTTCGACAGCCGCGGCTCGGTCTCGTCAGCCCACTGCGTCGCCAGTTGACGCGCGTCAGCCAGTCGTCCCCTGCGCAACAGCAGCCAGCACATGGTGCTGACCGTCGTCGCTGCCTGCACGCGGTCCGGCGCTTCGTCCAGGGCGCGCTCCAGTGCTTCCTCGGCGGCGTCGAACTGCCGCGTCTGGGTGAGCAGCCAGCCCGTGAGGTGCAGCAGGCGCGCCCGTACCGCCCGACCCTCCGGGCCCATGCCGGCGACCTCGTCGGCGTCGCGCAACAGCGTGGGCAGCAGCTTGCCCAGCTCGGAGAGCCGGTCCCCCGAGAACAAGGGCAGTGCCGCGTCGAGCGTCGCCTGCACGCCTACGACGGTCGGAGCCTCGTTCATGTCGCCGGGCCGCTGCGGCGGGCCGAGCAGGGCTTGCCGAACGGGTGCCCACCGGTCCACGGTGGCGGTGCCGGCTGTCTCCTCGTGGGCGTCGACGATCAGGCGCGTGGTCGGTACGCGAAGCGTGACGGCCAATTGCCGGACCGTCTCCAGCCATGTGTCCTGGCGCTCGCCCTGTTCCAGCTTGCGGATGAGGGACAGCGAAACGCCGGACTCGCCGGCCAGCTCACGCTGCGTCAGCCCGCTCCGCTTGCGGATCTCCCGCAGCCGTTCGCCCACGTTCGCACCCATGCCTCCGAGCGTACGCGCGCTCCAGACGGCGTGGAGCCGATCAACGCGCTCGCCTGTTCCGCCCACGAATTGGTCTAGACGTTATTGGTCTGGACCTATTGACGACGACTCGGCAGATCCGATTCACTGGGCACAACGCTGAGTGGGGTGTACATGCCATACAACCCCGCCGCCCGCCCTCCCCCACACCTCGCCGAGAAGGAAGCACAGCCATGCCTCCACTCACCACACGCGCGCGGTTATGGTTCGCCGCGATGGCCGCAGCCGCCGTGGTCGTCGCCCTGTCCTCCCTGCTGCTCGGGTCGCCCGCATCGGCCAGCACCACCACCACCCGGCAGCCGCAGGCAGCGAGCTCACTGCCCGCCTGCCCGTTCTGGGCCTCCGGGATCACGCCGCCGCCCCGGACCACCACCCCCTGGGTCCCGCCGCTGCAGACCGCCTCCGCCGTCGACTTCTCCACGCGGCCGGCCGCGCCCACGATCAGCGGCACGCTGACGAACGGTCAGGTCACGGTCACCGTCAACCCGGTGCCGAACGCCGTGGCCTACAAGGTGTGGCGCGACGGCGTGGACATCGGCTACATCAGCTACTGGGGTCAGACCGGCCCGCTGACCGTCACCGACACCGCGCCGTGTCAGGGCGCGTACTACGACGTCGTGGCGATGTACGACACCAGCAACTCGGACGCCTCGCTCGGCCAGCTCTCCGTTCCGTACTGGCTCGGCGCGGACGGGACGCTCGCTCCGGGCGCGGGTGACGTGCCGGTGGGGACGCAGATCCCCATGATGGTCACCTCCTACGACAACACCGGCCAGACGGCCTCCGGATACAACTCCCAACTCGGCGTCTGTGCAACCGATCCACGGGTGATCCCGTGGGGCACCTACTTCACGGTTCCGGGCTACGGCACCTGCTACGCCGCTGATCTCGGCACCTGGATCCAGAACGACACCGTCGACGTCTGGCTTCCGGGCGACCAGGCGAACAACTGGGGTGTGCAGGACCGGACAGTCACGGTGATCGCCGATCCGTACGCGAGCGGAGGCGGCTCGCCGAGCCCCTCGACATCGGCGTCGGCGTCCGCATCGGCGTCGGCGTCGGCGTCGGCGTCGGCGTCCGCATCGGCGTCGGCCTCACCGAGCCCGTCGGCCAGCGCGTCGCCGTCGGTCAGCGCTTCGCCGTCCCCCTCCCCGACATCGAGCGGTGCCGCAACCTGCGCGACGGCGTGGAGCGCCGCCACCACGTACGTGACAGGTGCCGTGGTCTCCTACAACGGCGAGAACTACACCGCGAGTTACGGCTCCACCAACGCCGCGCCGGGTGCCGCGACCTCCTGGGCCGTGTGGACCGCCGACGAGCCCTGCACCTAGGCACCTAGCGACCCAGCCAGCGACGGAGCAGCGACTGCCTACGACCGCAGGAGGCGCTGCTCCATCGACCACGTCACCGACCCGGACTGCCCGGCCCGTCCACGATCCGGTAGCCGACCGTGGGGACGGTGGTGATGACCGGCGGATCGCCGAGTTTGCGGCGGAGTCGGCCGACGGTGACGGCGACCGTGTTGGTGAACGGGTCGGCGTGTTCGTCCCAGACCTGTTCGAGCAGGGCTTCCGCGCTCAGGAACGCGGGGCTGGCCTGGAGCAGTGCCACCAGGACCTCGAACTCCTTGACCGAGAGATCCAGTCGGCGCCCGTCGCGGGTCGCGCTGCGCCGGACCGGGTCGAGTTCGATGTCGGCGGCGCGCAGCAACCGGGCCTTCGCATAGGGGCGGCGGCGCGCCAACCCACGGAGCCGCAGCACGAGTTCGGGGAAGTGGAACGGCTTGACGAGGTAGTCGTCCGCGCCCAGGCCCAGGCCGCCGACGCGGTCGGCAGCGGAGTCCGCGGCAGTCAGCATCAGCACCATCGGCCGCTCGTCCCGCTCGGTGATCATCTGGCACAGGGTGTCGCCATGCAGGCCCGGCAGGTCCCGGTCCAGGACCACCACGTCGTAGCCGTTGACGTCCAGCTTGGCCGCCGCCTCCAAGCCGTCATGGGCGACGTCGACAGCCATCCCCTGGTCACGCAGGCCCTCGACGACGATCTCCGCCAGCGCGCGGGCGTCCTCCACCACAAGCACCCTCATGGCGCGTCCGCCTCCTCGACCTTGGCCTCCACCTCGACCTCGACCTCGGCGGGCAGGGTGACGACGACGCGCAGACCGCCGCCGACCCGTGCCGTGAGCTCCAGTCGGCCGTCGTGCGCAGCGGCGACGGCCGCGACGATCGCCAGCCCCAGCCCCGATCCGGTGGTGTCCGTTCGTCCCGGTCCCGCTCGGCGGAACGGGCGGGTGAGTTCGGCCACCTGATCCTCCGTCAGTATCGAACCACCGTTCTCGACGACCAGTTCGACCTCGGTCCCCGCCTCACCGATGGCGACCCGGACCCAGCCGCCCGGCTCGTTGTGGACGACCGCGTTGTCGACCAGGTTCTCCACCAACCGCCGCAGCAGCGTCCGGTTTCCGCGCACCAGAGCGCCGGGCGCGGCATCCAGCACCTGATCGACGGAGAGACCCCGCGCGGCCAGCGCCTCCTCGGCAAGGTCGTTCAGCGGGACGGACTCCGGCTCCGGCAGGTCGTGCTGGGCGCGGGCCAGGGTCAGCAGCCCGTCCAACAGCCGGTCGACCTGGTCGAGTTCGGTC
Organism: Streptacidiphilus sp. MAP5-3; assembly: GCF_041262505.1. Taxonomy (NCBI): domain Bacteria; kingdom Bacillati; phylum Actinomycetota; class Actinomycetes; order Kitasatosporales; family Streptomycetaceae; genus Streptacidiphilus; species Streptacidiphilus sp. MAP5-3. Next base: position 90,278 of record NZ_JBGCCL010000015.1, on the reverse strand, counting down.
CGTACCCGGCCGGCCAGGACGCGGGTCTGCTCCGGCAGCGGGCTGGGCTTGGCCAGCGTGACGTCCACCGCCGCACGCAGGGTGGCCAGCGGGGTGCGTAGTTCGTGCGAGGCGTCGGCCACGAAACGGCGCTGTGCGGCAAAGGAGTTCTCCAGGCGGGAGAGCAACTCGTCGACGGTGTCGCCCAGGTCGCGCAGTTCGTCGTGCGGGCCGTCGACGGCGAGGCGCTCGTGCAGGCTGTCGGCGGAGATCCGTCGGGTGGCGGCGGTCATGGCGCTCAGCGGGCGCAGCACCCGACCGGCGGCGTACCAGCCGAGCAGCAGCGAAAGCAGACCCATCACCAGCAGTCCGACCGCCGAGCCGAGCAGCAACTGCTCGTTCTGCCGGGCCTGCGCCTGCGCGAGCTGGTGCTGAAGGCTCGCGATCCGTGCCAGCGCCGCAGCCGACGCGCCGTACAACGCGCCACCGGAGCCGGGCCCCGGCCCGACGTCGACGGAACCGCCCGCGAAGGCGGCGACCACGGCCAGCGTCGCGGCTCCGGAGGCCAGGAACAGCCCTGCGTACAGGTAGGTGAACCGCCAACGCACGCTGCGGCGACGCGGCCCACGCCCGGACACTCCCTCGTCCCTCACCAGCGCTCCTCACTCGTTCACGGTCACGGTCACGGTCACGGTCACGCCTGATCAGGCTAGGCGAGCCGACCTAACAGCGGCATGACAGCGGCCGTTCCGGCCTTGTCATGCGCCCTCGCGCAGCCTGGCGACACCGAGTACGGACGGACGAGTCGGAGAGGTGACCGATGGACGGCGGGATCGAGATCGAGGGCCTGCGCAAGCGCTTCGGCGCGACCCAGGCGCTGGACGGGATGAGCTTCGTGGTGCGGCCGGGCCGGGTGACCGGCTTCGTCGGGCCGAACGGAGCGGGCAAGTCCACCACGATGCGCGTGGTGCTGGGGCTGGACGCGCCCGACGCGGGCCGCGCGCTGGTCGGCGGGCATCCGTACCGGAGTCTTGCGGAGCCGCTGCGCCGGCTCGGCTCGCTGCTGGACACGGGTGCGCTGCAGCCGAGCCGCACCGCCCGCAACCATCTGCTCTGGCTCGCTCACACACAGGGCCTGCCACAGAGCCGGGTCGACCACGTGCTCGGCCAGGTCGGGCTGGCCGACGCGGCGCGGCGCCGGGCGGGTGGCTTCTCCCTGGGGATGCGGCAGCGGCTCGGAATCGCGGCCGCGCTGCTCGGCGATCCACCCACGCTGATGCTGGACGAGCCCTTCAACGGCCTGGATCCGGAGGGCATCCGGTGGATCCGCGCGCTGCTCGTCTCGCTGGCCGCAGAAGGTCGCGCCGTGCTGGTGTCCAGCCATCTGATGAGTGAACTCGAAGGCGTCGCCGACCACCTGGTCGTGGTCGGTCGAGGGCGTGTCGTCGCCGACACCGGCGTGCGCGAGCTGCTGGACGGCGTCGCCGCGGGCCGGGTGATCCTGCGGACCACCTCCCCGACGGCGGCTGCGACGGTCCTCGCCCGGGCCGGGGCCACCGTGCGGCCGTCCGGGCCGGACGCGCTGACCGTCACGGGTGTCAGCGGCGAGGCGATCGTCTCCCTGCTCGCCGGCAACGGTGTCTCCTTCGCCGAACTGTCGGCGCACCGGGTCACCTTGGAGGAGGCCTACCTCGAACTGACCAGGGAGGCCGTGCAGTTCCGCGCCTCGTCCGACCCGGAGGCCGGGCGATGAGGACGACGAGGGAGGTCAGGAAGATGAGGCCGACGGGGTCGATGAGGACTCTCCATGCGGAGTGGACCAAGTTCCGCACCGTGCGCGGCTGGGTGCTCGGCTGCGTCGGCGCGGCGCTGGCCACGGTGCTGTTCGTGCTGATCGGCACGGTCTCGTCGAACCAGCACCCGGGCGGCGCCGCCGCGCTCCCGGTCGGACCGGGCGGGGAGGCGGTCGACGACAGCTACTCCTTCGTCCACCGCACGCTGACCGGCGACGGTTCGCTCACCGTGCAGGTCACCGCACTCACCGGCGTGCTCAGCGACCCGAACGGCGGCCCTGGTCGCACGTCACCGGGCGTCACGCCGTGGGCCAAGGCGGGGATCATCGTCACGCCGAGCCTCACGCCGGGCTCCTCGTACGTGGCGGTGACGGCGACCGGCGCCCACGGCGTCCGGATGCAGGACGACTATGTCCACGACCGCGCCGCCGACCTGACAGGTGTTCCGTCCCCGGCCACACCGCAGTGGCTGCGGCTGGTCCGGGCCGGGCGAAACGTGACTGGCTACGACTCGACGGACGGCACCCACTGGACCGAGATCGGCACCGCCTCGGTCCCGGGGGGCGCCGTCCAGGCGGGGCTCTTCGTCACCTCCCCCGCCGCCGTGCAGACGGACGGAGGCGGCGGCAGTTCCCCCGCCACGGCAACGGGCACCTTCGGTCGGCCCGCGCTCACGGGAGCGTGGCAGGGCGGCTGGGCCTACGCGCAGGTCGGCCAGGACGCGGGCGCCTCCGGCAGCTACGTGCCCGGAACGACCGGGGGCTACCGCGCGAACGGGGACGGGGCCGGGGTCGGCTTCAGCATCACCGGCGCGGGCGACATCGCGCCGGTCGTCGGCGGACCGGCCGGTGGTCCGGCGTTCACCGTCGAGACGTTCCTGGTCGGTACCTTCGTCGGTCTGATCGTGCTCGGCGTGCTGGCCGCGCAGTTCGCAGCCGCCGAGTACCGACGCGGACTGCTCGGCCTCACTCTGGCCGCCACCCCGAAGCGAGGCCGGGTGCTGGGTGCGAAGGCCGTCCTGGTCGCTGCGGTCGCCTTCGTGGTCGGCGCAGGTGCGGCCGCAGTGACCCTGCCGTTGGGCGAAGCACGCGCTCACGCCGTGCACTTCGCGGTCCTGACGGTGCCGGCGGCGGAGCAGCTGCGAGCCGTACTCGGGACCGGCCTGCTGCTGGCTGCGGCAGCGGTCCTGGCGCTGTCGCTCGGCGTGCTGCTGCGCCGCAGTGCCACGGCGATCACGGCCCTGGTCGCGGTGACCGTCCTGCCCTACCTGCTGGCGCTCGGCGGCATGCTGCCGACCGGTCCGGCCCAGTGGCTGCTCCGCCTCACCCCGGCGGCCGGCTTCGCGGTCCAGCAGGCCCTGCCGCGCTACGAGCAGGTGCTCTCCGTCTACACCCCGGCCAACGGCTACTTTCCGCTGCCGCCCTGGGGTGGGTTCGCGGTACTCGCCGGGTGGGCACTCGCCGCCCTGGCCGCCGCGGCGTTCGTGCTGCGCCGGAGGGACGCATGAACACCGTCGTGCTGGGGCGTGCCTGCCGCGCGGAGTGGACCAAGTTGCGGACGGAGACGGGCTTCCGGTGGCTGCTGGTCGGCCTGGTCGCGGTCACGGTGGCCGTGGGCGCGGCGAGCTGTGACGGGGCACGGAGCGTCGGAGACCCCGCACGGCTCGCGCTCAGCGGGGTGACAGCGGGTCAAGCGGTGGCCGTGGTCCTGGCGGTGCTGAGCGTGAGCGGCGAGTACGGCAGCGGGCTGATCCAGCTGACGCTGTCCGCGGTGCCCGCGCGGACGACGGTTCTGGCCGCGAAGGCGGCGGTGCTGAGTGCGACCGTCGCGGTGACGGGCGGCGTCGCGGTCCTCGGGTCGCTGCTCCTCGGCCACCTACTGCTGGCGGGCGGACCTGCCCTCACCGACGGGTCCTCGCTGCGGGCTGCCCTCGGGTCCGTCCTCTACCTGGTCCTGGTCACGCTGTTGGCGCTGGGCGTCGGCTTCGCGGTCCGGGACGGCGGGGTGGCGTCGGGCACGGTGCTGGCGCTGCTGTACCTCTTTCCGCTGCTCACCCACGTCGTGACGGATCCCTGGCTGCAACGGCAGTTGGCCCGCGTCGGCCCGATGCCCGCCGGGCTGGCCGTGCAGGCGACGACCGGCCTCGACAGGCTGCCGATCGGTCCGTGGACGGGGCTGGGCGTGCTGGCGCTCTGGACCGGCGCCGCGCTGCTGCTCGGCGGTGCGGTCCTGCGGCGGCGCGGCGCCTGAGACGCACGTCGTGGCCCGCAGAACCCACTGCGGGCCACCACGCTGCGACAGGCAGGAATTCACGTTCGTCAGTTCCCATTCTCGCGCCGTTCCCGATCGGCACCAGCGTGGCGGCTTCCTCTGTACACCCGCAGTTCAGCCGGCCGTCAACCGCGTTCAGGCCGTGTCCGGCGGGCGGATGGCACCCTCCGTCGGCCGGAGCAGCAGCAGTCGTGACAACACCGACCGGCCGAGTGCGAGTTGATCACCGGTCGGGCCGCCTGACATGCTCAGACCTGTGACGGTTTCACCTGCCTCGTCTTCCTCGTCTGTCTCATCCACCTCTACCTGGTCCACCTCTACCTGGACCCGTCGGCGTCTGCTGGGCGGCGCGGTCAGCCTCGCCGCCCTGGGATCGTTCGCCACCGCGTGCGGTGGCAACTCCTCCTCGCCATCGGGTGACGCGGCGAGCGCATCCACCGCGCCGTCCGCGAGCCCGTCCCTCCCCGTCGGCAGCTCCGTGGACGCAGAGCTGATCGCCCGTCGCTATCCGGGGCTCAAGCCCTTCGCGCCGGCTCCTCCGCCGCCCGCCGTCAAACCGATCACGCTCAGCCTGGCGCACCCGCAGGTCTTCTCCCGGGTGCCGATCACCGAGAAGGTCGTCTTCGTCACCATCGACGACGGCCTGGAGAAGGACCCGGCGTTCATCCAGATGGTCAAGGACTTCCAGGTCCCGCTGACCGTCAGCCTCGCCGACACGCTCATCAAGGACGACTACCGGTACTTCGCCCAGCTGCACGCGACCGGGTTCGTGTCGATCCAGAACCACACGCTCACCCACCCCCTGGACATGCCACGCCTCTCCGCCGAACGGCAGTTGGCGGAGATCGCCGGGCAGCAGGAGAAGCTGCGCAAGGAGTACGGCGTGGCGCCGTACCTGTTCCGGCCGCCGGGCGGCAACTACGACACCGCGACCGTCACGGCGGCCAGGCAGGCGGGCCTGCGGGGCATGATGCTGTGGAAGGAGTCGATGGAGATCCACGACATGCAGTACCAGGACCCCGCCCACCGGCTCCACCCCGGCGACATCATCCTCTGCCACTTCCGCGGACCGGCCCAGCTCAAGGGCGAGACCATGGTCCAGATGATGGCCAACCTGTACCGGCACATCCAGGCCCAGGGCTTCACCGTCGCCGACGTCACCGACTACGTCTGACCCGTCTGACCGGATAACTGACGGCACGTCCGATTGCCGGGCCGGACCAACCGCTCGCGCAGGCGTAGCATGCTGCCGACGTCGGGCATGATCGACTCGACGGCGGACCGGCGGATCAGGAGTTGGCGCACGATGACGCACAGTCAGGATTGGATGCGGGCAACCGCACCGGAGACCGCGCCCGCGCCGTCGCTGCGTCCGGAGGTGCCGCACTCCGCGCGCATCTACGACTTCTTTCTCGGTGGCAAGGACAACTTCCCCGCCGACCGGGCGGCCGCGGTGGAGATCGCCCGGGTGTGGCCCAGCCTGCCCGTGTCCATGCGCGCCAACCGGCAGTTCATGCGGCGCGCCATCCACCGACTGGCCGCCGAGCACGGCGTCCGCCAGTTCCTCGACCTGGGCACCGGGCTGCCGACCGAGCCGAACGCCCATCAGGTCGCCCAAGCCGTGCACCCGGACGCCCGAGTGGTGTACGTGGACAACGACCCGCTCGTGCTCGTGCACGCCCGGGCCCTGCTCACCGGCACCCGCGAGGGCCGGATCAGCTACATCGACGCCGACCTGCACGACACCGAGGCGATCCTCGCCTCGCCGCAGCTGCACCGGATCCTGGACCTGACGCAGCCGGTGGCGGTCAGCCTCTTCGCCATCCTGCAGTTCGTCACCGACGAGGACGCCGCCCGCGCCATCATCCGGCACCTGGTCGCCCCGCTCGCCTCCGGCAGCTTCCTGGCGCTGTCCACGGTCACCGCGGACAGCAACCCGAAGGAGGTCGAGGAGGGCCTCGCGGTCTACGCCGCGCGCGGCATCCCGGAGCGCGCCCGCACCAGGGACGAGGTCGCGGCGCTCCTGACCTCCGCCGGTCTTGAGGTCCTCGACCCCGGCGTGCAGCTGGTGCACCGCTGGCACCCGGACGAGGAGTCCGCCGCTCTGCTCGACGCACACGTCCAGATGCACGGCGCGATCGCCCGCAAGCCGTAACGGCCCAGAAGTCCCCCGAAGTCCCGGCCCTCGCGCCAGGAACCGGCGAGTCAGACCAGCAGACCGATGCCGGTCGCCAGCATCACCAACGCCGTTGCGGCGTGGACGCCGTACGCGATGGCCTTCGGCCCACCGCTGCGCAGCACGACCACCGCGTCTCCGGCGGGTATCGCGGCGAACACCAGCATGTACCAACCCAGCACTGACGTGGTCGAGACGAGCATCAACACGAATACGAACACCCCGGGCACGATCTCGCGCAGACCCTTCACGCGCAGCCAGGGCCAGAAGGCGGGGTCGTCGGCCGGTGCGTCGGGAATGCCGAAGCCGGCGGCGGTCCGCGGCCTGGTGACGGCATTCCCGCCCATGAGGATGAGGGCCGCGCCGATCAGGCCGGCGAGGACAGTGGCACTGGTGGTGAGCATGGGCTGTCCTGTCCGTTGAGGGAATCATTTTTGACGAATCGGTTGTCAAGGGACAAGAACGATCCGGCCGCGGACGCCGCCCTTGGCCATCGCCTGGTAGGCACCGGCTGCTTCGTCGAGCGGCACGACCGCGTGGACGCGAGCCGGGAGTTCCCCCGTGGCCACCCGTGCGAGCAATCCGGCGAGCAGCGCACCGTCGGGATGGGCGAACACGACCTCGACGGCGATGCCGCGCTCCTCGGGAAGTCGCGCGGCCGGCTGCACGCCGACGAAGCGGCCACCGTCGCGCACCGCCCGTAGGGCCTGCTCCTGCAGGGCTCCGGCGTCGGCAACGGCATCCCAGTCCCGCTCCTGCCCGAGATCGGTGGCGAAGTCGACGCCGAGACCCCGGACGAACGGCTCGTCGACCGCTCGGGCCAGCCCGGTCACCCGCCAGCCGCGGTCCTGGGCGAGCACGGCGACGTGCGCGCCCACAGCACCGGCCGCGCCGGTCACCAGCAAGCGCCGAGCCTCGCTCGACGGCTCACCGAGGAGGTCGACGAGCTGGGCCGCGGCGGTGCGTTGAGCGGCACCGTCGCCGCCTCGACCAGGTCCAGGCCGTCCGGAACGACGGCGACATTCGCGGCGGAGACCAGGAGGTGCTCGGCATGGGATCCGTGGTCGCGGTCGAATCCGTCGACGAACCCGGCAATACGGGTGCCGACCCGCAGCTCGACACCGGGTCCGGCGGCATCGACCGATTCGAAGAGAAGTCGACCGTCATCTCCTGACGACGACAGCAAGTGGCCTGGCGTGTCCGGCGGTTGATCCCGCGCGCCCTCGACCTGTCCCAGCTCTTGCCGCCTGACGGCGCATTCGCTTTCATGTTCATGACCAAGTGAACATGAGTGAGCAGAAAGGAGCCTGATCCATGCGCACCTTACGCATCCGCGCGGCACGCGCCGCGCTCGGAGCCGCGCTCGCGCTGACCGGGGCCCTGGCGGGCGGCGGTGCCGCGCAGGCGTCGACCACGGCGACCTCCGGCGACGGCGCGGCGCTCGCCGTCACCCCGCCGATGGGCTGGAACGACTGGGCCCACTACCAGTGCGGGGTCAGCGAGGCGGTCGTCAAGGCCAACGCCCAGGCCCTGGTCAGCTCGGGCCTGGCCGCCAAGGGCTACAACACGGTCACCGTGGACGACTGCTGGCTGGCCTCCAGCCGGGACGCCAACGGCAACCTGGTCGCCAACCCGACCCTCTTCCCGGACGGCATGGCCGCGCTCGGCAGCTACCTGCACGGCCTCGGCCTCAAGTTCGGGATCTACGAGGACGCGGGCTACCAGACCTGCGGCGGCTACCCGGGCAGCGGCGTCCCCAACGGCGGCGGGGCCGACCACTTCGCCCAGGACGCGAAGCTCTTCGCCTCCTGGGGCGTCGACTACCTCAAGCTGGACGGCTGCAACCTCTACCAGGCCAAGGGCCAGACCCAACTCCAGGCCTACCAGGGCGCGTACGCGGCGGAGAACGCCGCGCTCAAGGCGTCGGGCCGGGACATCGTCTTCTCCGAGTCCGCGCCCGCCTACTTCCAGGGCAGCGCAGAGCGCGGCACCCCGGACTGGTACAGCGTCCTCGGCTGGACCGGCCAGTACGGCCAACTCTGGCGCGAGGGATGGGACATCGCCACGTACGATGCCAGCAACCCGACCGCGGACCGCTTCTACAGCGTCCTCGACAACTACGGCTACGACCGCTGGCTCGGCCGCTATGCCGGGCCCGGCGACTGGAACGACCCGGACTTCCTGATCGCGGGCGACTCCGGGATGACCCCGGACGAGTCCCGCAGCCAGATCGCGCTCTGGGCGATGCTGAGCGCGCCGATGATCCTCTCCTCCGACGTGTCCTCACTGTCCGCGCAGTCGGTCGCCGACCTGGGCAACAGCGACGTCGTCGCGGTGGACCAGGACCCGTTGGGCAAGCAGGGCGCGGTGCTCTCCTCCGACGGGACCACCGACATCCTGGCCAAGCCGCTGGCCAACGGTGACCGCGCGGTGGCCCTGCTCAACCGCGGCGGAACGGCCGAGACGGTCACCACCACGACCGCCGACGTCGGCTTCACCGGCGGCAGTGGCTGCACCTGGTCGGTCAAGGACCTGTGGACCGGCACCAGCACGACCAGCACCGGCGCCCTCACCGCGACCATCCCCTCCCACGGCACGGCGATCCTCCGCGTCAGCCCGGCCTCGGGGTGCGGGGCCACCGTCCCGACGGGGCAGCTCGTGGGCAACGGCAGCAAATGCGTCGACGACTCCGGCAGCGGCACCGCCGACGGCAATCCGGTCATCCTGTACAGCTGCACCGGCAATCCCAACCAGCGCTGGCAGTTGGCCCCCGACGGCGCCGGCAGCTCCGACGTCACCGTTCGCACGCTCGGCAAGTGCCTCTCCGTGCAGAACGGCGGCACCGCCGACGGCACCGCGGTCGTGCTGGCGACCTGCACCGGCGCACCGGGGCAGACCTGGAGCTACCAGCAGAACGGCAACCTGGTCGACACCCACTCCGGCCTCTGCCTCGACGTCAACGGCGGTGGCACCGCCGACGCGACCCCGCTCGACGCCTGGCCCTGCGGCAGCAACCAGCTCAACCAGATCTGGTCCCTGCCGGTCTGACCCACCTCGCGCGCGAACCCCGAGGTCGGTGACCGGCCGTAGTCAATACAATCACGGGACCGTCGGCTTTCCGGGGCCGCACTCTGCCGCAACGCAGGGTGCGGCCCCGGAAGGCCAGTTCACCAACTTGTGGGGTTGCACCAATGCTGACGATGCAGGAAGCTCTGCTCGCCCTCAACACGTACTGGTCGAAGCAGGGGTGTCTGGTCGCCCAGCCGATGAACAGCGAGGTCGGCGCCGGAACGCTCAACCCAGCCACCTTCCTTCGGGTCCAGGGCCCGGAGCCGTGGCGGGTCGCCTACGTCGAGCCCAGCGTGCGCCCCGACGACTCGCGCTACGGCGAGAACCCCAACCGCCTGCAGACGCACACGCAGTTCCAGGTGATCCTCAAGCCCGAGCCGGGCAACGCGCAGGAGCTCTACCTGGGCAGCCTCAAGGCGCTCGGCATCGACATCGAGGCGCACGACGTCCGCTTCGTCGAGGACAACTGGGCCTCACCCGCGCTCGGCGCCTGGGGGCTCGGCTGGGAGGTGTGGCTGGACGGCCTGGAGATCACCCAGTTCACCTACTTCCAGCAGGCCGGCGGCCTGACGCTGGACCCGGTGTCGGTGGAGATCACCTACGGCCTGGAGCGCATCCTGATGGCCCTTCAGGGGGTCAGCCACTTCAAGGACATCGTCTACGCGCCCGGCGTCACCTACGGCGAGGTCTTCGGCCAGGCCGAGTACGAGATGAGCCGGTACTACCTCGACGACGCCGACGTGGACACCAACCGCGAGCTCTTCGAGGCCTACGCCCGCGAGGCCCGTCGCCTGCTCGACCTGCGGCTGCCGGTCCCGGCCTACTCCTACGTGCTCAAGTGCTCGCACTCCTTCAACGTGCTCGACGCCCGCGGCGCCATCTCCACCACCGAGCGCGCGCGTTCCTTCGCCCGGATGCGCGGCCTCGCCCACGAGGTGGCGCAGCTGTGGGCCGAGCGCCGCGCCGAGCTGGGCCACCCGCTGGGCACCGGAGCGGGCGCGGCCGACGCCGCCACCCAGGACACCGCCGAGCCCGTTCCCGCCCCCGGCACGGACGGACGACGGACGCTCGCCTTCGAGATCGGCTTCGAGGAGCTGCCGCCCGCCGAGGCCGACCGCGTCGTCGACCAGGTACGGGAGGCCATTGAGACCGGGCTCGGCGCGACCCGGCTCGGCCACGGCACCCTGCACGTCGCGGCCACCCCGCGCCGCGTGGTGGTGACCTTGGAGGGCGTCGAGGCCACCGAGCCCGACCACGAGCAGTCCGTGCGCGGCCCGCGCGTCTCCGCCGCCTACGACGCCGAGGGCGCGCCCACGCCCGCGCTGCTGGGCTTCGCCCGCAGCCAGGACGCGGACCCGGCCGAGCTGACCCGCGCCGAGTTCGGCGGACGCGAGCACGTCGTGCTGACCCGCCCGGTCCGCGGCCGGTCGGCCGAGGAGGTGCTCGCGCAGGTCCTGCCCGCCGTCGTCTCCGGCCTGCGTGCGGAGAAGAACATGCGCTGGAACGCCTCCGGCCTGTCCTTCAGCCGCCCGATCCGGTGGATCCTGGCCCTGCTCGGCGACGAGGTCGTGCCCTTCGAGGTGTCCGGCCTCGCCGCAGGCCGCACCACCCGCGTCCACCGCACCGCCGAGCAGCCGGTCATCGAGGTCCCCGCGGCCGACGGCTATCTGGAGCTGCTCGCCCGCCACGGCATCGTCGCCGACACCGCTGCCCGCCGCGCGGCGATCGGGGCCGCCGCGACGCGCCTGGCCGCCGAGGTCGGCGGCGTGGTGGACCTCGACGCCAACCGCGCGCTGGTGGACGAGATCGCCAACCTGGTCGAGTACCCGACCCCGATCCTCGGCACCTTCGACCGCAAGTACCTGGAACTGCCGGACCAGATCCTCACCACGGTCATGCGCAAGCACCAGCGCTACCTGCCCGTCCTCGACGCCGAGGGCAAGCTGCTGCCGTACTTCGTGACGGTCGCCAACGGCGCCTGCGACCAGGACGTGGTGCGGCGCGGCAACGAGGCCGTGCTGCGGGCGCGTTACGAGGACGCCGCGTTCTTCTGGCGCGCCGACCTGGACACCCCGCTCGCGTCGATGCAGGAGCGGCTCGAACTGCTCACCTTCGAGGACAAGTTGGGCTCTATGGCCGACCGGGCGCAGCGGATCGCGTCCACGGCCACCGAGTTCGCCTCGCAGCTGCCCATCGGGGCCCGCGACCTGATCACCCTGGAGAAGGCCGCCGGGCTGGTGAAGTTCGACCTCGGCTCGCAGATGGTCACCGAACTCTCCAGCCTGGCCGGGGTCATGGCCGAGGTCTACGCCCGGCAGGCGGGCCAGCCCGAGGAGGTCGCCCAGGCGCTCTTCGAGACGGAGCTGCCCCGCCACTCCGCCGACCGGCTGCCGGAGTCGACAGCGGGCGCACTGCTCGCCCTGGCCGACCGCGCCGACCTGCTCGCCGGCCTGCTGCCCCTGGGCGGCGCGCCGACCGGCGGTTCCGACCCCTTCGGCCTGCGCCGGGCCGCACTCGGCGTGGTCAACATCCTGCGCGCCCACCCGGCGCTCTCGCCGTTGACGGTCTCCGGCATGCTGCGGATCGCCGCCGAGCGGCAGCCGCTGGACGTCACCGCCGAAAGCCTTGACGAGGCCCAGCAGTTCGTCGTCCGCCGGTTCGAGCAGCAGCTGCTGGAGGCCGGACACGCCGTCCAGGACGTGCGCGCGGTCCTGCCGCAGGCGGACCGTCCGGTGCGGGCCGCCGGGCGACTCGCGGAACTCGAAGCAGCCCACGGCACCGCGCCGTTGGCGCTGGCGACCGCCGCGGTCCAGCGCGTGCTGCGCATCGTCCCGACCGGAACGGAGCCCACGCCCGACCCCGCGCTGTTCTCCGCCGGGCCCGAGCACGACCTGCACCAGATCGTCCTCAAGCTGCGCACCATCCTGGGCGACCAGCCCGACCTGGCGGCGTTCCTCCAGCAGAGCAGCCCGCTGGTGGAGGCGGTCGACGCCTTCTTCGACGGCGTCATGGTGATGGACCAGGACCTCACCATCCGCGCCAACCGCCTCGCCCTCCTGGCCACCGTCCAGCAACTCGTCAGCCCCGTCCTCGCCTGGACCGAGCTCAAGTGACGCGCGGCCGTTAGCGCCGATGCCGTTCCGTCCTCTCCGCGCGGACGGGACGGCAACAGGCGCCACGGTGAGAGCACTACCGTGTCTGCCATGTGGACGGACGACTGGCTGACCGACACCCGCACCTCCTACGACACCGTTGCAACGGACTACGCGGACCTGATGCGCGACTCCCTCACCCAGGGCCGCTACGTCCGCGCCGCCCTGGCACTGTTCGCCGACAGCGTGCGGGCGGCAGGCGACGGGCCGGTGGCGGACGTCGGCTGCGGCCCCGGGCACGTCACCGCCCACCTGCACGGCCTCGGTCTCGACGCCTTCGGCATCGACCTCTCCCCCGGCATGGTCGACGTCGCCCGGCGCGACCACCCCGGCCTGCGGTTCGACGTGGGCTCGATGACGGAACTCGACCTCGCCGAGGCCTCGTTGGCCGGCCTGCTGGCCTGGCAGTCACTGATCCACATCCCCGACGACCAGGTGCCGGTCGTCCTCGGGCAGTTCCGTCGGGCGCTACGTCCGGGCGCGCCACTCCAGCTCCTCTTCCACATCGGCGACGGCGCGCGGACGAAGACCGAGGGCTACGGCGGCCATCCGATGCGGGTCCAGGTCCATCGCCGTCAGCCGGAGCAGGTGACGGCCTGGCTGCGCGAGGCCGGTTTCGCGGTCGAGGCCCAGCTGGTGCTGGGGCCGGGCGAACAGTCGTCGCAGGCGGTTCTCTTCGCACGGCGTAGTTGAGGGGATGCCGGGCGCAGTTCCATCGTCGGAACAGACGATGCGTCAGTTCGTGGCCGTACGTGGTTCATAGGGTCCTCCAACGCTGGCCGGAGAGCCGCCCGACCCCCGGATCCGCGTGCGAGACTCCGGCTCTCTCGATCCGTTGGGGTGGCAGTGAGCGGAGAAAAGGCCCTTCTACCGAGCCCGGTCCAGAGCCCGTGCGCGAGCCCGAGCCCGGTCGACGGCGCGCCGGACGAGGCTGGCGTGCGCGAACTGCTGGTCCTCACCGGGCCGTGGCTTCCGGTCACCTCGTTCCTCGCCAGACTGCCGGCGGCCCTCGCCCCGACCGGCACGCTCATCATGATCACGGCCGGCTCGGGCATCGGGAACGCGAGTCTGGCGGCCGGGCTCCTCTGGGTGGGTCAGGCCGTCGGCGGCCCGCTCATCGGCCGGATCGCCGACCGCCGGGGCCATCGGGGCACCCTCGTCACGGCGTCCCTGGTCAACGGCGTGGCCACGGCCGCCCTGGTGGCCGCCGTGACCACCGGGCGGTCGCTCGCCGTCGAGGCGCTCTGTTCCCTGGCGGCCGGGCTGACCGTCCCTCAGATCGGGCCTCTCTCCCGGGTCCGCTGGGTCGCGCTGGTCGCAGGGCTCCCCGGCGAACGTCAACTCGTGGCCCGCGCCCTGTCGTTGGACACCCTGTTGGACGAACTCGGCTTCATGGTCGGCCCCGCGCTGGCAGGCGTGCTCGCCGTCGGCATCCATCCCGCCGCCGGCGTGGCCCTCGCCGCGCTGCTGACAGCCGTGGCCGGAACGGCCTTCGCGCGGCATCGGTCCGCGCCCGGCCCGTGCGCGCGCTCCGGGAGCGGCAGCGGACCGCGTCTCCTCTCGACGCCCCTGGTCGTGCTGCTGGCCCTGGCGCTGCTCCAGGGGATGGTCTGGGGTGCCGCCAACGCCGGGGTGAACGCCCTCGCCAGGACACTGGACGATCCGGGGATGGCCGGACTCGTCTGGAGCAGCATGGCGGTGACCAGCAGTGTCGCCGGTCTGGTGGTGACACTCCGCCGGAGCGCGGTCCGGCTCACCTCGCTGCTGCGCGTCGCGGTCGTGGGCCAGGCGGTGCTGGCCCTGCCGCTCCTCGCCGTGCACGGGCTCCCGGCGGCGGCCCTCGCCGTGGCGGCGGTGGGGGTGGCCGTCGCACCCCATCTGATCGCTATCTTCGGGCTCGCCGAGACCGTGGCACCGGCCCACCGGATGGGCGAAGCGATGACCCTGCTCGGCAGCGGTCTCATCGTCGGCCAGGGGACCGCCGCCGTGGCGGCCGGACGACTCGCCGCGACCCACGGATACCCGGCGGCCCTCGGCACCGCCTGGGCCGCCTCCGTCGTCGCCGCGGTCGTCGCCCTGCTTCTCGTGCGCCGGGCACGCTTCGATCCGCCCGCCACACCGGGACCGGCTGCGGTGGCGAAGGGCTCGGACACCGTGATTTCATCGCCATGAGCCCTGGCCCGCTCCATCCGGCCCGCCGAGCAGCATGCGCAGGAGACGTGGCGACGTGACCAGATCCCCCCAGGAGGCCGGAGCGTCCGGTCCCGGGCTGGACGAGGCAGTGCTCGGTGCGCTCTTCACCCAGTCCCCGGTGGGGCTCCAGGTCTACGATCCACGGCTGCGCTTGCTCCGGGCCCACACCACGACACGGTTCCGCAGCGACCTCCCGGTCGAGGAACTGCTGGGCCTCCCGATGGCGGAGGTGCTGAACGCCTTCCACGTCGAGGACGTGGAGGACCTGATCGCGGGCTGCCGGGAGGTGCTCGCCACGGGCACTCCGGTGCGGGAGCGTCGGGTGCGGCTGCACGACCCGAACCCGGCGGCGCCGGTCCGGGTGGCCTCGGTGTCCAGCTTCCGGCTGCAGAACGCCGACGGCACCGTGCTCGGCGTCGCCGCCGCGATCGTCGACATCACCGAGCGCGTGCGCGCCGAGGAGCGGCTGGAGCTGCTGGACCTGGCCGCCAACACCGTCGGCACCACCCTGGACCTCTTCCGGACCGCCGAACAGCTCGGCGACGTCGTGGTCCCGCAGCTCGCCGACACCTTCTCGGTGCACGTCTTCGACGCGGTGCTGCGCGGCGAGGCGCCCCCGTCGGACACGGACCTGCCGACGCTCCCCCTCCGCCGCGCCGTCTTCCGCCGCGCCGACACCCGGGCGCAGCAGGCGCCCAGGACCACGGTCACCCGCAAGGACGAGGTCGGCGAGTACCTGGCCGGCAGCCCGTTCCACCGGGCGCTGACGGAGCTGCAGCCGCTGCTGATCGACCGTCTGGACCCCGACTCGCAGCCGTGGCTGGACCCG
The DNA here is from genome assembly GCF_041262505.1 of Streptacidiphilus sp. MAP5-3. NCBI lineage: Bacteria > Bacillati > Actinomycetota > Actinomycetes > Kitasatosporales > Streptomycetaceae > Streptacidiphilus > Streptacidiphilus sp. MAP5-3. The sequence goes on along the minus strand of NZ_JBGCCL010000015.1, from coordinate 74,816 downwards.
GACCGGAGCCGGCGCGACGAGCTGCTGCTCGCCTCCGGCGCGCACACGATGATGGTGGTGCCGCTGCTGGCCCGTGGCGTGGTGCTCGGTCTGGCGTCCTTCTACCGCTGGCGCAGCCCCGCGCCGTACGACCACGACGATCTGACGCTGGCCGAGCAGCTCACCTCGCGGACGGCGTTGTCCATGGACAACGCCCGCCTCTACAGCCGGGAGCGGTGGGTCGCGGGCGTCGTCCAGCACACCGCCAGGGACACGGGGACCTACTCCCAGTCCGCCGTCGAGGCCGCGCAGGCCTACCGCCCGGCCGGTGCCGCGGACGTCTGGTTCGACGTGCTGCCGCTCTCCGGCGCTCGAGTCGCCCTGGTCGCCGGGGAGGCCCTCGCGCCGACCGCCAACGCGGCCGCGGCCCTGGGCGAGCTCCGCGCGGCGGTCGCGGCCCTGTCCGAGCTGGACCTGCCACCGGACGAGCTGCTGACGCGGCTTCAGGACATCGTCAGCCGCAACACCCGCGGCGGCGGCCCCGCCGATGCGGGAGCGGATGCGGGAGCGGATGCGGGAGCGGATCCGGGATCGGATGCGGGAGCGGATCCGGGCCGGCCCGTCCCGGCCGCCTGCCTGTACGCGGTCTACAACCCGGTCAGCCGGCGCCTGCGCGCGGCGAGCGCCGGCTATCCGGCCCCGGTGGTCGTCACCCCGGACGGAGCGGAGCTGCTCGACGTCGACCCCGGCCCGGCGCTGGGCCAGGGGGTCGGCGACTACGCCGTCGCCGGTCGCACGCTCCCGGAAGGCAGCCTGGTCGTCCTGCGGAACGGCGCGCTCGCTCCCCTCGACCGGCGCGACGGGATTAGCGGCGGGATTGGCGGCGTTGACGGGAATGACGCGAACACCGCCTCGGCCTACGCCGACCTGCTCGGCCCGGCGCTCGCCGACACACAGCTCCCGCTGCGCGACCTGTGCGTGACCGTCCTCGACGCCCTCGCCCCGCATTCCCCGCACGAAACGCGCCAGGACGCGGCCGTCCTGATCGCGCGGCCCCGCGCACTCGGGCCGGACCGTGCCGTCACCTGGGAGCTGCCGAACAGCTCCGAGTCGGTGGGGCAGGCGCGCGCGCTGGCGACGGCGCAGCTGACTGACTGGGGTCTGACCGAGCTGGTCGACGACGTGGCCCTGGTCGTCAGCGAGCTGGTCACCAACGCCGTCCGGCACGCAGACGGTCCCGTCCTGCTGCGGCTGATCCGCGACCGCGCGCTGATCTGCGAGGTCAGCGACGACAGCAGCACCGCGCCGCACCTCCGCCGCGCCCTGGACACCGACGAGGGCGGACGTGGCCTGTTCATCACCGCCCAGCTCTCCGAACGCTGGGGCGTCCGCCCGGCCCTGCGGGGCAAGGCGATCTGGGCGGAGCTGCCCCTGCCCGCGCCGCCCTTGGGGTGAGTTCGCGGCCGGGCCCTCTCCCGGCTTTCCCGCCGCGGTCGCCGCCACTGACCCCGCCTCACCCGCCTGCTCACCCTCCCGCTGCACGCAGCCGCGCGGCGGCGATGCCGCGGCGGGGGTCGTGGCTGTCGAGCAGGGCGAGCGCATGGCGGTGCAGGGCAGCGTCGTAGCGGGCGTGGCGGCCGAAGTCGAGGGCCAGCGCCGGGTCGACGGCGCTGAGCACCACCTCGCGCAGCGCGACGTGCAGGTGGTCGCGCCACTCGACGACGCCGGGAGCCTCCGAGCGCGGCAGCAGCGGTCCCGAGTAGGCGGCGACGGCCGCCGCCGGATCGGCGCGTCGGAGGGCTGCCACGACCTCGACGGCGTCGCAGGCCAGCGCTGCGGTGAGCGCGTAGCGGCGGGTCGCGATCCCGCCGCCCAGTGCGCTGCGCAGATGGGAGACCTCGGCTTTGAAGGTCGAGGCGGACACCGAGCGGTCCCCGTAGAGTGCGTCGTGCAGCCGCTCCGGCGTGAAGCCCTCGGGCTCCAGCGCCAGCAGCGCGAGTATCTCCAACTGGCGTGGGCGCAACGGTAGTTCTACACCAGCGCGGTGCAGCGCGGGCGTCTCGCCGAGGGCCCGCAGGCGGAGCGTGGCAGCACGGGCTCCCGGCTCGTCCTCGCGCAGCCGCTCCTCGATCCCGGCGGCCAGCAACCGCACCGTGGACAGCGCCAGCGGGTGCGACCGGTCCCAGGTCGTCGACAGGTCCAGCACGCCGAGGACCCGGCCCGCCGCGTCGCGGATCGGCGCGCAGTAGCAGACCCAGCCGTGCAGCGCGGCCAGGTAGTGCTCGGCGGAGAAGACGGTGGCGGCCTGTCCGCGCAGCAGGGCCATCGACAGCGCGTTGGTCCCCATCGCCTGCTCGTCCCACCGGCCGCCCGGCGCGAAGTTGAGCTTCTCCGCCTGCGCTCGCATGTGCCGCCCGCCGCAGGTCCACAGGATGGTCCCGGACTCGTCCGTGACCGCCGCGACGAAGCCCGCGTCGTCGGCGATCCGGCGCAGCTCGTCCGCGACGGCCGTGATGGGCTCGCGCAGCCGCGAGTGCGCCCAGAGCGAGCGGGCCGCGTCCGCGTCACCGACCGGTGCCTCCACGCAGGCCCGGTCCACGCTCGCCCCGCTGCGCGCCCACGACTCGGCCACCTCGACGCGTAGGCTCTCGGCCTTCTCCTCCGGTCTGGCCAGCCCGGACCAGGCACGCTCCAACTCGGCACGGCGCCGCCGCAGTCCGGCCGCCGTCGCCACCTGTCCGGCCGTCCCGGCCGACCTGCCCGCCCGCACGCGTCCAGCACTCACGTCATCCATTTACAGCGCCCCGGCCGTGCCCGACAAGGGAGCCTGCAAGGCGACTGCCCCCGCCCGCCCTGCCTGGATGCGTGGCCAGTATCCGTCACGGCAGCTGATCCCGAGGAGATATGACGTCCTATCACTCCAACGAGTGGTTGGCAGACGACTCGGCCCGCGCGGCGTGCCATGGGGTTAGCGTCGGGACAGAGCCCGCCGGGGCAGGGGCGGGTTCAGATGCGGGTGCAGGTACAGGAACGCAAGGAGCTGGCGCTGACTGCGGGGAGGGTGCCGTGATGGTGACGTCCTGGGTGCACGGTCGGCGGTCACGCCCCGAGGACCCAGCTACCCCTGGTGACGCAGCGAGCGTCTGGGCGCTCCTGGGAGCCGACGTCCGCTCGGCCGCCGCCCGCGACCGGTTCCGGCTGCAGGCCCTGGGCCGGGCCCGGGGCGCACCGTACGGCCACGCTTTAGGCCAGGCCCTCACCGACGAGCCGGTGCGTCTGATCGGCGCCACCCGCGTTCGCCCGCCCGACCCTCCACCCGCAGCGCTGGAGGCACCGCCAGGGCGGGCCGGGCAGGCGAGGCAGGCACGGCAGGACGGGAGGGCAACGAAGATGGCCGGGACCACCGCAAGGGCCGACGACGACACCCACGGCATCACCACCAGCAGCAACACCGGCGCCACCCACGCGCAACTCGCGGTCGCCGCGCGGAACCGGCTCGCACTACTTTGGGAGGCCGGGGTCCGGATCGGCACCACCCTCGACGTGGCGCAGACCGCCGAGGAGCTGGCCGAGGTCGCACTGCCGGAGTTCGCCCAGTACGCCACCGTCGACCTGGCCGGGTGGGTCCGCGCGGGCCAGGAGCCCCCGCCCGCCGAGACCGGCGAGCCCCTGCACCGCGCGGCGACCCGGACGATCCGCGCGGGCGGGCCGCTGCTCCCGCTCGGCGCCGAGGTCGCGTTCGCGAAGGAGGGTGCGCAGGCCCGGGCGCTGCGCGTCGGGCGGGCCGTGCTGGACGAGTGCTCGGAGCGCGTCACCGGCGCCGAACCGGGCCTGGCTGCGTACCGGATGGCTTCCGTCATCGCCGTCCCACTGCGGGCCAGGGGCACGGTGCTCGGCGTGGCCTCCTTCTACCGCTCTCGGGACGCCGGGCCGTTCCGCGCGGACGACCTGCGGTTGGCCGAGGAGCTGGCGCAACGCGCCTCCGTCTGCCTGGACAACGCCCGCCGCTTCACCCGCGAGCACTCCCTCGCACTGACCCTGCAGCGCAGCCTGCTGCCGCACGCCCTGCCCGCACTGCCCGCTGTCGAGGTGGCCCATCGCTACCTCCCGGCCCAGGAGGGCGTGGGCGGCGACTGGTTCGACGTGATCCCGCTCTCCGGCGCGCGGGTCGCCCTGGTGGTCGGGGACGTCGTCGGCCACGGCCTCCACGCCGCCGCCACCATGGGCCGGTTACGCACGGCGGTGCGCAACTTCGCGGCGCTCGACCTGCCGCCGGAGGAGCTGCTCGGCCATCTCGACGCCCTGGTCGACACCATGGACCGGGAGCTGGACGGCGATCCGGACGCCGGTCTGCACAGCGGCATCGGCATCATCGGCGCCACCTGCCTCTACGTCATCTACGACCCGGTCAGCGGCAGTTGCACCATGGCCGGGGCCGGGCACCCCTCCCCCGCGCTGATCCTGCCGGACGGGACGGTCCGCTTCGCGGAGGTGCCCTCGGGTCCCCCGCTCGGCCTGGGCTCGACGCCGTTCGAGGCGATCGAGCTGCCGCTCCCGGAAGGCTCCCGGATCGTCCTCTACACCGACGGCCTCATCGAGGACCGCGGCCAGGACATCGACATCGGCATGGCAAGGCTGGGCGCGTCCCTCGTCGGACGCGACCGCTCGCCCGAGGAGCTGTGCGCGTCGGTCCTCTCCCGGCTGCTGCCGCAACGGCCCAGGGACGACGTGGCGGTGCTGGTGGCCCAGACCCGCGGCCTGGACGACGACCGGGTCGCCCGCTGGTCCGTACCGCTGGAGCCGTCCGCCGTGGCCGGGCTGCGGGCCGAGGTCTCCGCGCGGCTCACCGGCTGGGGCCTGCACTCGCTGGCGACCACCGCCGAACAGCTGGTCAGCGAGCTGGTGACGAACGCGATCCGACATACCGACGGCCCGGTCGAGCTGCGGCTGCTCCGCGACCGCTCGCTGATCTGCGAGGTCGCCGACGGCAGCGGCGTCTCCCCCCGACTGCGCCGGGCCCGCAGCGAGGACGAGAGCGGACGCGGCCTCTTCCTGGTCGCGCAGCTGGCCTCCCGCTGGGGCACCCGGTTCACCGACGACGGGGGAAAGGTGATCTGGGCCGAGCTCACCACGCCCGGCGGCGCGGCCGGATGAGCACGTGTCCGCGTCCGGCTAGGGTGAGGCATGCCCGAAATGATCTCCACACCGCAGCCGCGCCCCTGGCCGACCCGTGCCGAGGCCGTCGACGGCTCCGACGCCGCGGCCGTCCGCCGAGTCAACCTCGCCGCGTTCCCGACGCGCAACGAGGCGGACCTGGTCGACGCGCTGCGCACGGACGCCCGCGCCTGGCTGCCCGACTCCTCGTTCGTCGCCGAGACCCCGGACGGGACCGTCGTCGGACATGCCCTGCTGACGCGCTGTCATGTCGACGGCGCCCCGGCGCTGGCGCTCGCCCCGGTGGCCGTGCTGCCGCAGCGGCAGCGTCTCGGTGCGGGCACGTCGGTGGTCCACGCGGCGCTGGACGCCGCGCGCGAGGCGGGCGAGCAGCTGGTCCTGGTGCTCGGTCACCCCGCGTACTACACGCGGTTCGGGTTCGTGCCCGCCTCCGGCTACGGCATCAAGCCGCCGTTCGACGTCCCGGACGAGGCGATGATGGCCCTCGCCCTGGACCCGGGCCGCCCGGTCCCGACCGGATCGATCCGCTACGCCGACGCGTTCGGCGTCGAGGACTGAGCACTCCCGGAGGCGGCAGCCGCCGCGGCCGGAGCCGTCGCAGCAGCAGAAGCCGCCGCAGTAGCCGGAACCGCGCCGGGCACCGCCGCGGGAACCGCTGTGGGAACCGCAGCCGGAGCCGTCCCGCCCACGAGCGCGTGCGTGGCGGAGCTGGTGTCCACAAAGAGCATGCCGAAGGCCGTGGCCATGGCCACGAAGGCGTCCGAGGCATTGACATGCCGGCCACCGTCGACAACCAGCGCGGCGGCGGCCACCAGCAACGCGACGCAGCCGATGACCGCGTGGGCGGCCCACACCCCGTCGATGACGGGCGGGTGCGGCTGCGTCAGGCCCTTCTGGGCCTGTTTCGACGTGGCCGGGTTGATCACCGCGCCCATCAGGCCCGCGGCCAGAGCCGTGAAGACCTTGGCCACGCCCGAGAGGTCGATCTTCTCGGTCTCCCAGGCCACCCCGGCCATCGCCGCCATCAGTCCCAGATAGGCCACCATCAGCGCCGCGCGCGACCACATGGCCGGGTTCCTCACCGCATGCTCCCGTCGACTCCCCTGTCGTACATGCGTCAGAGAATCGACCACACCGGACTTTTCGGCAAGTCCGGCCGGGTAACGATGTGGGCGAGGTGACCGCCAGTCAGACCTGCGGCGGGAACTCCGCCTCGATCACCTCGGCGGAGTCGCCCTCGAACTCGAAGTTCTCCAGCGGCACGCCGTAGCGGCGCGCGATCTCGTAAAGGTCGTGGCGCTCGGTGATCACCGTCTCGTCGCCGACCGGGTTGTTCAGCGCGTCGAACACCTGGGCGACCACCTGGCGGGGGTCGATCTCAATCTTGACCCAGACCCGCACCGATGTACCGGACTGTCCCGTCATGATCCAATCATCCGTCCGCAAGGCCCTCGGTTCCAGTCGGCACGCCGGGCGCGCGCCCGCGCTCCCGTCCCGACGGCGGGCGGAGGCGCGGGCGTGGGCGCGCAGGCCGCTGCCACGCCGGCTCGCCTAACCGGCCGCCTCGACCAGCTTGGCGTAAGGCGCGTTCTTGCGCACCGCCTCGATGCTCTTCTCGCACGCCTCACGGCTCTCGAAGGCCTCGCTCAGGGCGATGACCTCGCCGGACGCCGACTTCAGCGTGAAACGGAACTCCTGCGCCTTGTCCTGGTGGACCTCGAACTTGCCGGGCATCCCCGCACTCCTTCGCTCTTCGTTCGACTCGACCTCGCCGTCCGCCCACCAGAACGACGTGAATCAGTCACTCTTCGTGGCGAACCGGCTACAGCCGAAGCTAACGCCGATCGCCCGCGTCGGCATCCGGAGCGGAGCGACGCGGGCGATCAGGAGGCGGTGAGCCGTCGGCCCGTCAGAGAATGGCGCCGGGGCGGTACTTGGCGGCCTCGGGGTAGCGGGCGGCGACCTCCTCGACGCGGCGGACCACCTCGGCGACCTGGCCGGACGCGGCGCCGGTGAAGGAGAGCCGGTCCGCCAGCAGCGCATCCAGACCGGCCCGGTCCAGCGGGATCCGCTCGTCCGCCGCCAGGCGATCCAGCAGCTGGTTCTCGCGGACACCCTGGCGCATGGCCAGCGCGGAAGCGACGGCGTGCTCCTTGATCGCCTCGTGCGCGGTCTCCCGGCCGACGCCGGCGCGCACCGAGGCCATCAGCACCTTGGTGGTGCCGAGGAACGGGAGGTAACGGTCCAGCTCGGCGGCGATGACCGCCGGGAAGGCGCCGAACTCGTCCAGCACCGTCAGGAAGGTCTCGATCAGGCCGTCGAAGGCGAAGAACGCGTCCGGCAGCGCCACGCGGCGCACCACGGAGCAGGAGACGTCGCCCTCGTTCCACTGGTCGCCGGAGAGCTCGGAGACCATGGAGGCGTAGCCGCGCAGGATCACGGCCAGGCCGTTGACGCGCTCGCAGGAGCGGGTGTTCATCTTGTGCGGCATGGCGGAGGAGCCGACCTGGCCCTCCTTGAAGCCCTCGGTGACCAGCTCGATGCCGGCCATCAGCCGGATCGTCTTGGCCAGGCTGCCCGGCGCACCGGCCAGCTGGACCAGGGCGGTCAGCACGTCGTAGTCGAGCGAGCGCGGGTAGACCTGTCCGACGCTGGTGAACGCGTGGTCGAAGCCCAGGTGGGAGGCGACGCGCTGCTCCAGCTCGGCCAGCCTCTGCTGATCGCCGCCGAGGAGGTCGAGCATGTCCTGGCTGGTGCCGACCGGACCCTTGATCCCGCGCAGCGGGTAACGGGCGATCAGCTCCTCCAGCCGGGTGAAGGCGACCAGCAACTCGTCGGCGGCGGAGGCGAAGCGCTTGCCCAGGGTGGTGGCCTGCGCGGCGACGTTGTGGGAGCGGCCGGTCATGACCAGCTCGCCGTGCTCGGCGGCGAGCGCGGCCAGACGGGTGAGCAGCGCGACCGTGCGGTCGCGGACGTGCTCCAGGGACTGGCGGATCTGCAGCTGCTCGACGTTCTCGGTCAGATCCCGCGAGGTCATGCCCTTGTGGATCTGCTCGTGCCCGGCGAGGGCGCTGAACTCCTCGATGCGGGCCTTGACGTCGTGGCGGGTGACCCGCTCGCGCTCGGCGATCGAGGCCAGGTCGACCTGGTCGACCACGCGCTCGTAGTCGGCGACGGCGCCCTCGGGCACGTCGATCCCCAGGTCGGCCTGGGCCTTGAGGACGGCCAGCCACAGCTGCCGTTCGAGGACGACCTTGTGTTCGGGGGACCACAGCCGCGCGAGCTCGCCAGAGGCGTAGCGGGCGGCCAGGACATCGGGGATGAAGGGCTTGGCGCTCACGCTGCGCCATTCTAACGGTCCAGCTCAGCGCCGCGCGGACCGGGCCGCCGGACCTGCGGTGTCGCGGACCACCCTGGCCTCGATGCCGTCGAGGGCGAGCTCCAGCGAGTCCGCGAAGTAGCGGTTCCGCTTGGCGGCCATCGGCTCGCCCTCGACAGGAGGGCTGATCCGGTCCGAGTTCTCGACGAAGGTCTCGTCGACGTGCGCCGCCAGGTCCCTGACCTCCTGCATGTACGCGTCCTCGGTCACCCCGGCGGCGCGGATGCGGATCATCTGCTGGCCCTCGGAGGTGGCGAAGCCGTAGACGAACTGGAAGACCAGCCCCAGCACGGCCACGTACTGCTCGGGCGGCAGACCGGTCCGCTCGATGGCGCTGATCGCGCTGGTGGAGAAGAACAGCGCGTTCGGGCCGAGCGGCAGCACCTCTCCCGCGATCCGGACCGCCCACAGGTGGCGCTGGTAGAAGGCCCGGTACTCGTGCGCCATGGCCCGCAGGTGGTCGCGCCAGTCGGTCTCCTCGGTGAGCGGGGCGATCCGCATCTCGCCGAGCGCCTCGTCCAGGGCGAGCTCCAGCAGGTCGGACTTGTTGTCGACATACCAGTAGACCGACATGGGAGTGACGCCGAGTTCGGTGGCCAGGCGGCGCATCGAGAAGCCCGCCTCACCCTCGGCGTCGAGCAGGGCGATGGCAGCGCGGACGATCTTCTGCCGGGTCAGGCCGCTGGGGGCGGTGCCGCGCTTGCGCTCCTTGGGCGGCGCGGCCCAGACGCTGACGCTCGGCAACGCGGTCCGCCGCTTCGCGCTCTCCCGCGACGCACCGCCCTCAGCTGCGACGCCCTCCGACTCACTGTCGTCCTGCGCGCTGTCGTCCTGCGCGCTGTCCTCCTGCGCGCTCTCCTTCGCCATGCGGCGCCTCTGCCTTCCCTCGCCTGCCCCCGGCCGATCGATGTGCGGGCGGCGGCCGTCGGCCACGACAGGCCGCCTTTGCCCGCACATCGATCGTAGTCAGCGTGGGGCTCAGGCTGCCGGGGCGGGCTCCGGCTCGCGCGTCTCCGGCCGGCCGGGGACCGGGCCGCCGCCCACGGGAGCCGTGCCCGCCCGGCCGATCAGCCAGGCCGCGACCAGCCCGCCCACCAGCACCGCGATCGCACCGATCAACTGAGCGTTCGTCAGCGAGTCGGCGAAGGCGCTGTGCACCTGGTGGGCCTTCCCGGGTCCGCCCGCGACCAGTGCGTCCGGCAGCGAGCGAGCGGCGGCCTGCGGCACGCCGGCGGGCAGCGAGGCCGCGAACCCGGCCGTCAGCACCGCGCCCAGGACCGCGACACCCAGCGAGTTGCCGAGCTCGCTCATGGTGCCCATCAGCCCGGAGCCGATACCGGCCCGTTCCGGCGGGATCGACGACATCACGGCCCCGCCCATCGCGGGCTGGGCGCACGCGATACCCGCGCCCATCAGCACCAGGCCGAGGAGGATGCCCGGGTAGGAGCCGCTGTGCCCGAGGACCGCGATGGCCGCGAGGCCACCCGCCATCAGGGTCAGCCCGACGGCGATGGCGACGGGCGGCACCAGCTTGGTGGTCAGCCGCATGCCGGTGCCGGTCAGGTTGAGCAGCACCACGGTCAGCGCCATCGGCGCGGTGCGCAGCCCGGCGGAGAGCGGCCCGTAGCCGAGCACGAACTGCAGGTGCTGGGTCAGCAGGAAGAGCGAGCCGCCCATGCCGAAGGAGACCAGCACCCCGCCCGAGACCGCGCCGCGGAAGCGCGCGTTGCGGAAGAACGACATGTCCAGCAGCGGATGCGGCGTGTGACGCTCCCACAGCACGAAGCCGGTCATCACCACGACGCAGACCGCGGCGGGGAGCAGGGTGCGGCCCGAGGTCCAGCCGTAGCCGGGGCCCTGGATGATCGCGTAGACGCCCGCGACCAGGCCGACGGTGGACAGCGAGGCGCCCAGCAGGTCGGGACGGTCGCCACGTGGGTCCTTGGACTCGGGCACCAGCCGGGCGACGGCGATCAGCCCGAGCACGCAGACGGGCAGGTTGACCAGGAACACCGACCCCCACCAGAAGTGCGCCAGCAGCAGCCCGCCGATCACCGGGCCGAGGGCGAAGCCCAGCGAACCGACGCCCATCGCCGCGGCCATGGCCTTGGGCTGCTCCTCCGCGTCGAAGGTGCGGACCACGATGGCGATGCTGGTGGCAAGCAGCATGCTGCCGCCGATGCCCATACCCGCGCGGGCGGCGATGAGCTCACCTGCGGTCGACGACAGCGCCGCGCCCGCCGAGCCGAGGCCGAAGAAGACCAGGCCGAGCAGCTGCGTCCGCTTGCGCCCGTAGCGGTCGGCGAAGCCGCCCGCGGCGATGAGCAGGCCCGCCTGGGCCAGCGAGTAGGCGCCGATCACCCACTGGGTCTGTGAGGTGGTCGCGCCCAGCTCCTTGGTCAGGGAGGGGACGGCGACGTTGAGGATGGTGTTGTCGAGGATCACCACGAGCTGGACCAGGCAGAGCACTGCCAGGATCACCCAGCGGTCCGGTCTGCGGTGGGCGCCCGCCCCTGCGGTCCCCACCTGGTCCGGTTGACTGACGGACACTGCGGCCACCCCTTCTACGGCGTACAAGACTTCTACACTGTAGAAGGACGGGCACGGCAAACGCCACGGATTATTTCCGGCATCGCGACCCCGGCTCTGACCTGGTCTTCTACCCGGCCCGCCTACCTGACGAGCAGCTCCAACAGCCGCTCCGCCTCAGCCGCCGGGTCGGCGGAGAGGCCGCAGTGGACCGGGCCCGGCTGGACCACGGTGCTGCGCGGCGCGGTCAACCAGCGGAAGCGGCGTCCCGGCTCCTCGCCCTCGGCCTGCCCGGCCGCCGCGCCGCCGGCGCAGATCCCGGCGACGGCGTCCAGCGCCGCCCGCACGCCCGCCACGTCCGCGTCGGGGTCGAGCGCCAGCAGCCGCGCCTCGTCCAGGTGCACGGCGGCCCGCAGCACGCCCGCCTGGCGGCTGTAGACCAGCACCCCGGCGTTGATCTGCTCGCCGCGCTCGACCCGCGGGACCACCCGCACCAGCGCGTACTCGTAGACCAGCTTCTCGCCCAGTTCGGGAACCGTCCGCCCGGGAACCCGCCCGGACACCGTCCCGGAAACCGTCTCGGGAACCATCAGAACCACTCCTTCGAGGCCCGCACCCGCGCCGTCAGCTGCGCGACATACGCCGCGCGGACCTCGTCCGGGGAGCCGAAGCCGGGCTCGTCCGCCAGCCAGACGTCCGGGACCAGGGCCAGGACCTCGGTCAGCAGTGCCTCGGTGACCTGCGGCGCGAGCGCGGCGTCGGCTGCGGCCAGGTCCGGCCCGAAGGAGCGCAGCACATGGGCGGACGCGTCGTAGGCCTTCTGTGCGGAGGCTGCCGCGCGCGGCCAGTTGTGATGGAAGATCAGGCTGGCGCCGTGGTCGATCAGCCACAGCTCGCCGCCGGAGACCAGCATGTTGGGGTTGCGCCAGGAGCGGTCCACGTTGCCGATCAACCCGTCGAACCAGACCACGCGTCCGGCCAGGGCCGGGTCCACCGGGAACGCCAGCGGGTCGAAGCCGAGCGCGCCGCTCAGGAAGGCCATGCCGAGGTTGGTGCCACCGGACGCCCTTACCAGGTCCTGGACCTGCTGGTCAGGCTCGCCCACGGCAACCCTCGGGTCCACCTCCAGCCGCACCAGCTCGGGGACCCTGAGCCCCAGCCGTCGGGCCAGCTCGCCCGCGACGACCTCCGCGACCAGCGCCTTGCGCCCCTGCGCGGCCCCGACGAACTTGGCGACGAAGAGCGTCCCGCGCTCCGACTCGACCAGGCCCGGCAGCGAGCCGCCCTCCCTCAGCGGCGTCACATAACGATCCGCCGACACCTCACGCAACATGCGCCCCACCCTATCCAGCAGCGGGCCCGAGCCCGGCCACAGCGGCCTCGTGCCGGTCGGACGACCGTTCCTGTCCGACCGGTGGCGGGCACTCCTGGTCCGTGCGAGTGTGGCCAGGAATGGTGACCTCGACCGTCAAGGGATGGGCACGATGGAACGACCCAGGATCCTCGTGGTCGGCGGCGGCTTCGCCGGCGTCGAGTGCGCACGGCGGCTGGAGCGGCAGCTCGCGCCGATCGAGGCGGAGATCGCGCTGATCGCGCCGTTCAGCTACGAGCTCTATCTCCCGCTGCTGCCGCAGGTCGCGGCCGGTGTGCTCACGCCGCAGTCGGTCGCGGTCTCGCTGCGCCGGATGCTGCGGCGGACCCGGATCATCCCCGGCGGAGCGGTCGGCATCGACCCCAAAGCCAAGATGGTGATCCTCCGCAAGATCACCGACGACCTGGTGGCCGAGCCCTATGACTACCTGGTGCTGACCCCCGGCAGCGTGACCCGCACCTTCGACATCCCCGGCCTCGTCGAGCACGCGCGCGGCATGAAGACGCTGGCCGAGGCGGCCTACGTGCGCGACCACGTGATCGCACAGCTGGACCTCGCCGACGCGGCCACCAGCCAGCAGGAGCGGATCTCCCGGCTCCAGTTCGTGGTGGTCGGCGGCGGCTACGCCGGCACCGAGACGGCGGCCTGCCTGCAGCGCGTCACCACGTCCGCGATCCGCCGCTACCCGAGGCTCAACCCGAACCTGATCAAGTGGCACCTGATCGACATCGCCCCGAAGCTGATGCCCGAGCTCGGCGAGAAGCTGGGCGACGACGCGATGGAGATCCTGCGCAAGCGCGGCATTGAGATCTCGCTCGGCGTCTCGGTCGCCGAGGTCGGCGACGAGTCGGTCAAGCTGACGGACGGCCGGGTCATCCCCTCCCGGACGCTGATCTGGACCGCGGGCGTCGCCGCCAGCCCGCTGGTCAACACCCTGGACGCGGAGACGGTCCGCGGTCGGCTCGCGGTCACCGCGGAGATGCGGGTGCCGCAGTTCGAGAACATGTTCGCGCTCGGCGACGCCGCCGCCGTCCCCGACCTGGCCAAGGGCGACGGCGCGGTCTGCCCCCCCACCGCGCAGCACGCGCAGCGTCAGGGCAAGGCGGTGGCCGACAACGTCATCGCCCTGATCCGCGGCCACGAGCTGAAGCCGTACTTCCACAAGGACCTCGGCCTGGTCGTCGACCTCGGCGGCGCGGACGCGGTGTCCAAGCCGCTCGGCATCGAGATGCAGGGCGTCGCCGCGCAGGGCGTGGCGCGCGGCTACCACCTGATGGCGCTGCGGACCAATGTCGCCAAGGTCCGGGTGATGACGAACTGGCTGCTCAACGCGACTGCCGGCGACGACTTCGTGCGCACCGGCTTCCAGTCCCGGCGGCCCGCCCGGCTGCGCGACTTCGAGTACACGGACTCGTATCTGACCAAGGACCAGATCCGGGAGTACACGGCGGAGTTGGAGGCCAGGAAGTAGGGCCTTCCTACGAGCGGACGCCCTGGGCGGCGGGTTGTGACCTGCGCCGTCCAGGGCGCGCCAATTCTGGCATGGGCATGCAGTCATGTCACCCGTCCTGGCGCACTTCGACGCGACACGAACGGCGCTACCGGCCTGACAGACAGAAGGTCATAACTTTGCGTGCATGTCCGACGACTTCACGCATGCGCAGTCCCTGCCGCGTCCGTCCCTGCCTTCGCGCCGTCTGCTGCTCGGCTCGGCCGCCGGGGGCGTCCTGCTGGGCGCTGCCTCCTCGGTCCTCGCCGCGCCGGCGTTCGCCGTCGGACGTCCGATCCCGGCCCGCCCGACGCCCGGCGCCGCCAGGCGCCCCGTCAAGCCTGTGGCGGCCAAGCCCGGTGCCAAGCGCCCCGCCGTGCCCGCCGTGCCCGCCGACGCGCAGGCCGCCGCGGCGATCAAGGCGGAGTACCTGCACGGCTGGAACGGCTACTGCGCCAAGGCCTGGGGCCACGACGAGCTCATGCCGCTCAGCGGCGGGCACAACGACTTCTTCGCCCCGGGCCACACCTTCGGGCTGTCCATGGTCGAGGCCCTCGACACCCTCTACGTGATGGGCTGCGACGCGGAGTTGGCCCGCTCGCAAGCCTGGGTGGAGGCGCACCTGGACCCGACACAGGACGTCGACATCCACGTCTTCGAGGCGGTCATCCGCCTGGTTGGCGGCCTGCTGGCGAGTCATCTGGCCACCCGCAGCAAGGCGTTGCTGACCCGCGCCCGCGAGTTGGCCGACCGGCTGCTGCCCGCGTTCACCTCCTCGCCGACCGGCATCCCCTACACCCACGTCAACCTGCGTACGGGTCAAGTGCAGGGCCGTGAGGTGCCGCTCGCCGAGGCGGGCACCAGCATGATGGAGTTCGGCCTGCTCTCCCGACTCGTGGGCGACTCCCGTTACTACGACGCCTCGTTGCGCGCCTACCGGGCCGTGCTGGCCAGGCGCAGCGCGCTCGACCTGCTCGGCACCACCATCGACGCGGAGACGGGCCGTTGGCTCGACCGCACCTCCATCGCACCCAACCCGCCCGCCGACTCCTTCTGCGAGTACCTGTGGGGCGGCGGCAAGTTGCTGAACGATGCCCAACTGACGCAGTGGTACCGGATGTTGACCCGGGCGGTGCAGACGCACCAGACCGACGTGCGCGGCGGACTGCCCTGGTACCACCCGGTCGACGCCACCACCGGCGCCCGCACCGGCGGCACGGTCCAGTCCGAACTCGCCTCGTTCTACGCGGGTCTGCTCGGCAAGGGCGGCGATCTGCCGCGCGGCGAGGCCTACTTCCGCTCGTGGACCGCCGTCCTGGATCGGCACCCCGTGCTGCCGGAGACGATCGACTACGCGACGTTCGGCGTCGTCGACTGCGGCGCCCAACTGCGGCCGGAGTACGCCAACTCCGCGTTCGACCTGTGGCGGCTCACCCGTGACCCCGGCTACAAGGCGGCGGCCTGGCGGTGGTTCGAGAACATGCGCACGCACCATCGCGTGGCGGGCGGCTACACCGTCATCGACGACATGCGCCCCGCCCGGCCGGTGCTGGGCGACCTGACGCCGGGTTACTGGTTCGCGGAGAACCTCAAGTACCTGTGGCTGATGTTCTCCGGCACGCCGCGCTTCGACTACCGGACCGGCATCCTGTCCACCGAGGGGAAGATCCTGGCCGGGGTGCGGTAACGATTCCGGGCGTCCCCGCCCGGTCAGACGCCCCCGCGCGCGGAGCCCTCCGGCCAGACCCGGACCACCGCCAGGCCCGCCGCCCGACTGCGCCGGACCACGTCCCCGGTGCCGCCGGGACCGGCGGGCGGCTCGCCGTCCCAGACCGCGACCACCGTGTCGGCGCGGCTGAGCAGCACCTCGTTGGCCGCCTGGTACGCCTCCTCGGAGACCTGGGCGTAGGAGAGCTCGTGCACCTCCGCAGCGGCCAGGACCAGCCGGTCGAAGGTCTCGGCCTGCTCGGCCCGCACCTTGTTCTCCCGGTAGTGCCGCGACGGCAGCACGACGACCAACCTCCCCCCGGCGTCGACGAGTTCCTCGGCGAAGATGGTGTCCGCGCCCCTGGCCAGACAGGAGAGCCCGGTGAGCGGCCCCCGTTCGGCGAGGGAGGCCAGCAGCTTGCGCAGTTCGATCCGGACCAGCTCGGCGGTCCGCTCGGTCAGGTTCCTGTGCCCGGTCACCGCGAGCGTCACCACGGTCTCCCCTTCGTCGACGCCGCCACCGGGGCCCGGCTCGCGCGGTCCGCTCCGTTCCTTCGGCTCCCCCGTCGCCGCGACTCCTCGGTCCGCCGCGGGGCCCCCTCTTCACCTATGCCCGGCCGGTCCGGTCGGGATGCGGTCGCTTTCGGCCGTGCGGGAGCACGACGGGGCTCAGCAGCGCTCGCGCAGGGTGGCGACGCCTTCACCGTCGAGTTCGTCGCAGTACGACGCGCGGCCGGCCATGGCCATGATGAGCGCCAGGGTCGTGCCGGACACCTGCGGCCCGTCGCCGGCGGCGAAGGGGCCGTCGGTGGCCGTCAGCCGCAGGCCCTCGGCGCGCGTCTTGGAGAGGACGGGCATGTCGGAGCCCGCGTAGTACTCGGCCACCGTGGTCAGGGTGGCGACGGGATAGGCGCGCTCGATGCCGAGCGGTCGGCGGATGTCCTCGCCGTGCACGATGTTCTCGCCGAGCATCGCCACTTTCGAGAGCGGCGGCTTGGTCGTTCCGCTGATCACCCGGCGGAACCGCGCGAGCGTCTCATCCGGAGTGGCGCCCAGCTGCTCGGCCAGCCGCACGGCGACCTGCCGGTCGAAGTCGAAGCGGCAGCGGATCACGCCCACCATCCACCGCACCGGGTTGAGGCTGGCCCCCGCCGTCAGGTGCGCGAGCACCTCGCGGACGGTGAGCCCCTCGCAGAGCGACGGGACGGCCCACTGCTGCTCGGTCAGGTCCGCGAGGTCGGCGGCCAGGGCGGCCCGCTCGGCGTGGATCAGCCGCCAGACGTCGGTGGGCGGTGTCGGCTGTACCGGCGGTGTCATTCGGCGCTCCGGAGTTGCGCGACCTGCTGGACGTGCTGGACGTGCTGGACGTGCTGGAGTTGCTCGAACTTGTCGAACATCGGCCGGGCGAGGCGGTGGAGGGACGACGGCTCGGCACCTACGTGCCACCACTGGCACGCGCCCTTCCAGGTCATCCTGTTCCCCTCCGGCACGGGGACGTCGAACGCGAGTTGCAGCACCTCGTTGCCGTCCGGCGTCGTGTAGCCGGCGGAGGTGGCGAACTCGGCGCTCCAGGAGCGCAGGCCCAGATGCTCGTTGCAGAGCCAGTCGAGAGTGAGCGCCACGTTCTCGGTGGGACGGACCTCGGCGACGGGAAGGGCCCAAACGTCGTCGCCCTGGTGGTCGAGCAGGAGCACGTAGTCGTCGGCGTCGCCCGGGTGCACCAGGGCGACGACCTGGAACCGGGTGATGCCGTCGCGACGGGCGCGCTCGACCAACTGCTGCGTGGTACGGAGGTCCGGCTCGGCGAGAGGCGACAGCTGCTCAGTCTGGTTCACAGGTCAAGAATGCCAATCCGGGATGTCGCCCGCGGACCCGGCTCCGCCAAACGGACCGCCTCCACTCTCCACATTCGGCACATTCGGGTCATTCATGGATATCACGCAGCGTGGCGTCCGCAATGGTGGGAATCACCACATGATCGGACAGCAGCAGGACGCAGACAGGAGGCCCGCATGGAGCCCGTCGGTCGACGCACGATCCTGACGGCCGCCTGCGCGTCGGCCGCCGCCGCGGCCGCCGGGCTGGCCGGCTGCTCGAACGGGGCGTCTACCCCCACACGGCGGCTGTCGTGGGGCCGCGCTCCGTCGGCGGCGGACCACGCCGACCGCGCGGGCAGCGGGCAGGAGGACCAGGCGCGGCCGGTGACGTTGATCGGTGACGGTTCGATGGCGGACACGGGTCCGCAGCCGTTCCAGCCGGTGCCGGAAAAGTTGCAGCCGGGCCAGCGTCCGCCGCAGTTCGTGGTCTTCAGTTGGGACGGTGCGGGTGAGGACAGCAAGAAGCTGTTCTCGCACTTCCGTGGAGTGGCGCAGGAGGTGAAGGCGACGATGTCGTTCTTCCTCTCCGGGATCTACGTGCTGCCGGAGGGCAAGAAGGACCTCTACCTGCCGCCGGGCCACCGGCCGGGCGCGTCGGACATCGGCTACCTGGCCGACGACCACGTGAAGATGACGCTGGACCAGGTACGGGGGGCGTGGCTGGAGGGCCACGAGATCGGCACCCACTTCAACGGCCACTTCTGCAGCCCCGCCACCGGCGTGGGCACCTGGACCCCGGCGCAGTGGCGCAGCGAGCTGGAGCAGGCCATCGGCTTCGTCGAGACCTGGAAGACCAACACCGGCCGCGCCGAGTTGGAGCCGCTCCCGTTCGACTACCGCAAGGAGCTGATCGGCGGCCGGACGCCCTGCCTGCTGGGCCAGAAGCACCTGCTGCCGACCGTGGCCGCGATGGGCTGGAAGTACGACGCGAGTTCGCCGGGCGGGCTGCAGATGTGGCCGGGCAAGACGGCGCACGGGCTGTGGAACTTCCCGCTGCAGTCGATCCCGTTCCCCGGGCACAGCTTCCAGGTGCTGTCGATGGACTACAACATGCTCGCCAACCAGACCGGCGGCACTCCCAACGGCAATCCAGCCAAGCGTCCATACTGGCAGCAGCAGTCGTACCTCTCCTACATGGCGGGCTTCAACCGGGCGTACACCACCAACCGGGCGCCGTTCTTCATCGGCAACCACTTCGAGAGCTGGAACGGCGGCATCTACATGAAGTCCGTCGAGCAGGCCCTGCGCGACATCGCGGGCAAGCCCGACGTCCGGCTCGTCTCCTTCCGGCAGCTCGTCGCCTGGCTGGAGGCACAGGACCCGTCCGTCCTGGCCAGACTGCGCACCCTCCGCGTCGGCCAGAAGCCCGCCGACTGGCGCGAGTACACCACCCCGCAGCCCGTGTGAATCGGCAGGATGGGCACATGTCCACCGAAGCAGCGCTGGAATCGCTCCGCACGCCGTTGACCGGCTACTGCTACCGCCTGCTCGGAGCGGCCACCGAGGTGGACGACGCGGTGCAGGAGACGATGATCCGCGCGCACCGGAATCTCCACCGCTACGACCCGGGGCGCGCGAGCCTGTCCACCTGGGTGCACACGATCGCCACCAACGTCTGCCTGGACCTGCTGCGCGGGGCGCGCCGCCGCGCGCTGCCCTGGGACCTGGGACCAGCCGCGACCGGCGGCGCGTTGGGGACGCCACTGCCGTCCGACCGGTGGGTGGAGCCGATGGCGGACTCCCGGCTCGACCGGGCGGCGGATCCGGCCGAGCTCGCGGTGCGCCGGGAGTCGGTCCGGCTCGCCTTCGTCGCGGCGCTGCAATGGCTCCCGCCGAGGCAGCGCGCCGCGCTGGTGCTCCGGGACGTGCTGGGCTTCACCGCCGAGGAGACCGCGCAGGTCCTCGACACCTCGCTCGCCGCCGCCAACAGCGCCCTGCAACGGGCCCGCGCCACCCTGGAGAAGCACCGCCCGGACCCGACCGACGCGCCCGACCCCGACGACCCGGCGCAGCGGGACCTGCTGCGCGGCTACGTGGACGCGTTCGAGGCCCACGACGTGGAGCGGCTGGTCGGACTGCTCGCCGACGACGTGCGCTCCGGCATGCCGCCGTTCCTGTGGTGGCTCGACGGACCGCAGAGCATCGGCACGGCCATGACCTTCGGGGCCGACGCCTGCGCCGCGGACCGCCTGGTGCCGGGCGCGCCCGCGAACGGCTCCCTGACGCTCGGTCAGTACCGGCCGGACGCGGACGGTGTCCTGCGTCCCTTCGCGCTGCTGGTGCTGGAGCTGCGCGGCAACCGGGTGGCGGAGTGCGTCACCTTTCTCGCCTTCTTCGGCGCGGGCGAGCGGTTCGCGGAGTTCGGCCTGCCGCAGCTGCTGGAGACTCCCGTCGTGTGAAGCGATGAGTTCCGGCCTCCCGCGACGTAGGAGCAGTGACCGACACTTCTTCCGCAACGGGAACGAGAGATCATGAATCCGGACGTGAACCGCAGCGACACCGACCCTCGCGCCGAGACCTGTGCCGAACGTGAACGGCTGGCGGACCTGCTGGGAGGCCTCACCCACGAGCAGTGGGACGCCCCGTCGCTGTGCGCCGGCTGGCGCGTCCGCGAGGTCGTCGCGCACATCACCATGCCGTTCCGCGTCAGCACGCCGCGCTTCCTGGCGGGGCTCGCGGCGCACCGCTTCGACTTCAACCGCTACGCGGACGCGGCGGCCCGCCGCGACGGCGACCGGATGGGCGACGCGGACCTGCTGCGCGCCTTGCGCGACAACGTCCGCCATCCCTGGCAACCCCCGGGCGGCGGCCCGGCCGGGGCGCTCAGCCATGACGTGATCCACGGCCTCGACATCACCGAACCCCTCGGCCTGCCGTCCGCCCCGCCGGAGCGGATCGCGACCGTCCTGGCCCAGGCCAAGCCCCATGCCTTGGCCTACTTCGGCGTCGACCTCAGCGGCGTCACGCTTCGGGCCACGGACGCGGACATCGCTCTGGGCACCGGCGACCCCGTGGACCTGCCGGTCAAGGACGTCCTGCTGACCGTGACCGGCCGACGCCCGCTGCGCTGACGGTGTGCCCGCTCTCTTCATCTCCAAATCAGATGTCCTACAACGAAAACCTCTATTGGACAGAACTTCGAAGGGCGACCGAGGATTTCTCGTGCGGTAGCACGGTCGGTCGACGCGACTCCGGACCACCGGAAGGTCTGCCGCATGAGCGGAGGTTGAGATGCCGAGTGAAGAGACCGAAGTAGTCGTCGTCGGGGCCGGCCAGGCAGGCGTGGCGATGAGTGAGCACCTGGGGGCCCACGGCATCCCGCACCTCGTCCTGGAGCGGCACCGGATCGCCGAGCGGTGGCGCTCGGAGCGGTGGGACTCCCTGGTCGCGAACGGGCCTGCCTGGCACGACCGGTTCCCGGGGCTGGAGTTCCACGACGTCGCCCCCGACGCCTTCGCATCGAAGGAGCGGGTGGCGGACTACTTCGCCGCGTACGCCGAGAAGATCGGAGCCCCCGTCAGGTGCGGGGTCGAGGTGACCTCCGTGCGCAGGCACGCCGGGCGGCCCGGCTTCCGCGTCGAGACGTCGGAGGGCGCCATCGACGCCCGCTACGTCGTGGCCGCGACCGGGCCGTTCCAGCGGCCGGTGATCCCGCCGATCGTCCCGGACGGCGCGGTCCCGGTGCAGATCCACTCCAACGGCTACCGCAATCCGGAGCAACTGCCCGAGGGCGCCGTGCTGGTGGTCGGCGCCGGATCGTCCGGGGTCCAGATCGCCGACGAGCTGCGCCGGTCCGGCCGCCGCGTCCTCCTCTCGGTCGGCCCCCACGACCGTCCGCCGCGCGAGTACCGCGGCCGGGACTTCTGCTGGTGGCTCGGCGTCCTCGGACTCTGGGACGCGGAGACGCCGCCGCAGGGCGCCGAACACGTCACCATCGCGGTCAGCGGCGCCCGTGGCGGCCACACGGTGGACTTCCGTGCCCTGGCCGCCGACGGCATCGAGCTCGTCGGTCTGACCGCGTCCTACGACGACGGTGTGCTGCGCTTCGCGGCGGACCTGGGCAGCAACATCGCGCGGGGCGACGCCACGTACCTCGCGCTGCTGCGCGCGGCCGACGCATACGTCGAGCGCAACGGTCTCGACCTGCCGGAGGAGCCGCAGGCCCACGTGCTCGGGCCGGATCCGGACCGCGTGACCAACCCCCTGCCGGAGCTCGACCTGGCCGAGGCCGGGGTCACCTCGATCGTCTGGGCGACCGGCTACGCCACCGACTACAGCTGGTTGGAGGTCGACGCCTTCGACGAGAAGGGCCGCCCGGAGCAGCGGCGCGGCGTATCCGCCGAGCCCGGCGTCTACTTCCTGGGCCTGCCCTGGCTCTCCCGCCGCGGGTCGAGCTTCATCTGGGGCGTCTGGCACGACGCCCGTTACGTCGCCGACCACATCGCGACCCAGCGGGGTTATCTCGCGCAGGAGAGTTGACGCACACCCGCACGGGCGCGTGTGCCCGGCGAGCGGTAGAGCCGCTCGCCGGGCACACGGTGGTCAAGCCCCCGGAACCGAGGGGATCAGGGGCACTTGGGGATGGCGCCGTTGTGGAACGCGGCGGCCCCGTCGAGGTAGGGCCCGAAGACCCACCCCTCGATGTAGGTCTCTCCGGTCGGGTAGACCTCCGCGTCCGCGTGGTACCAGACGTCGCCGGAGCTGCCCACGTTGCCGCCGGCGGTCCAGCAGTTGACCTGGACCGCGTCACCCGCGTGCAGGTCGGGCGCGACCTTGCTGGAGCTCGCGTTGGGCGCGGAGTAGACGCCGACGTTGGAGTTCACGCCGATGAAGTCGTCTGCCTGGGCGGTTCCGCCCGCGAAACCGACGGCGGCAGCCGCTGCGAGGAGCACCGCGCCGGACGCGGCGGTCCGCTTGAACCATGTACCCATGTTTCCCCCTTGCTTGAGTGGACTTCGGAATTCCGACCGAGGGCCTTGGTGATCGGCCGAGCGCAGCTCTGCGCACCAGCCCGCCGGACGTAGATCCACGATCGACTGTCGGTACCCCCGCTGCCAGGCCTTTGCACGAGCGTGCAAAAGCTCTGAGACCGGCTCGCCGGCCAGGGGCCGAAGTCCGTACCAGCGCGCTGCATCAACGAGATGGCGATGTACATCAACTGACGTGACTCCGCGTCGGGAGCGCCGCGTCGTCGGCGGCCAGGGCCTGCGGGGCGCGGCGGTCCAGGCGGGCGGCGGTGACGCGACCGAGGACGCCGAGGGCGAGCAGGACGGCCACCGTGCCGAGCGTGAACGCCTCGAAGACCGTGCGGGAGACGCCCCAGGTGCCGGTGAAGTCGTAGCCGACGCCCAGCACCTTCTCCAACACCCCCGGAAAGAGGGCGATCCACGAGCCGAGCACGATCCAGGCGTAGACCAGGCTGAGGCTGATCCGGAAGCCCCAGGTACCGAAGGGCACCCGGTACGGGCGCTGCACCTCGGGGTGGTTCCTGCGCAGGGCGCCCAGGGCCGGGATGACGGCGAGGTAGGAGAGCAGCAGGGTGGTGACCGCGACCGTGAGGACGACCTTGAAGTCGGCCGCGGCCGTGCCCTGGACCAGCAGGGTCGCGGCGAGCATGAAGACGGTCGCGGTGACGCCGGAGACCAGGTTCATCCGCACGGGAGTGCCCAGGCGCGGGTGGAAAGCGCCGAGCCCCCGGCTGAAGAAGCCGCCGTCGGCCGCTGCCATCGCCTGCATCCGGTCGCTGACGATCATCCAGGCGCTGCCCTGGGTCATCAGCACGAAGACGAACAGGACGGCGACCACCGTCAACAGGGCATGCCCGGCGCTGCCGTAGCTGCCGAAGACGAGCGAGGCCGCGTCGAGGAAGCCGGCCACGCCGGTGATCTGCTTGGCGGGCACCACGGCGAGGATCGCGAAGACGGGCAGCAGGTAGCAGCAGGCGGCGACGCCGCCGGAGACGCCGATGGAGACGGGGACGTCGCGCTTGGGGTTGCGCATCTCCTCACCGGCGGCATTGGGGGCCTCGAAGCCGACGTAGGCGAAGAGCAGGATGGGCACCAGGGCGAGGAACCCGCCGGTGGTGGGCGCGAACCCGGTGCCTGACAGGCCGTCGAAACCGTGCTGGACGCCGTAGACCATCGCGGTCACGGTGACGGTCAGCATCACACCGACCTTGGCGATCGCGCCGACGGTGGTGATCCACTTGCCGCGCCTGAGCGAGACCACGGCGGTGAGGATGGAGATCCAGATGAAGACCAGCTTGAAGGCGTAGTCGGCCACGGTGCCGGTGCCGAGGTGGGTGACGTGCCCGTCCCAGGCCGCCGCGGCGGCGAAGACCAGCGAACCTCCCAGCCAGACCGGGTTGGTGACCCAGTAGAACAGCGTGGTCAGCGCGGCGGCGGTACGGCCGTAGGCGAGTCTGACCCACACGTACGGGCCGCCCTCCTGCGGGAACGCGGCACCGGTCTCAGCGAAGAGCAGGGCGTAGGGGACCAGGAAGAGCAGGCCGAGCAAGGCGGTCCAGGTGACGGCCTCACCACCGCCGGTGGCGATCTGCCCGATCACGTCGGCGGAGATCACGGCGGCGACGCCGAGCGCCATGATGTCGAAACGGCCGAGGCTGCGGTGCAGGTTCGGCACGGAGTCGGCTCTGTCGTCCGGAAGCTGGCCGTCCGGCACGGGAGTTGTGGGCACGAGGACTCCTCGGGGGTGTGGGGAGAGGGAGTTGTGCAGCACGGGGTGAGCGGGCCGGGCCGTTCCGGAGCGCACGGTGGGGGTGCTGAAACGGCCCGGCCCGACAGTTGACTCTTCGTCAGTTGCGCAGTTCGCCGTTCGGCTGGACGCGCTCCAGGACCTGGCGCATGGCGGCGACGGTCTCCTTGGCCTCTCCCTCGGTCATGATGAGCGCCGGGGAGAGGACCAGGCTGTGCGCGCAGTCGCGGACGATGACGCCGGTCTCGCGGCGGATCACGTCCGGCAGCAGTGGCTGGAGCATCGGCAGCGGCTCGCGGGTCTGCCGGTCGGCGACCAGCTCGACGGCGAGCATCATCCCGACGGAGCGGATCTCGCCGACCACCGGCAGGTCGCCCAACTGGGCTGTAAGCTCCCGGTGCAGGAAGCCGCCGATCTCGACGGCGCGGACGAGCAGGCCCTCGCGCTCGATGATGTCCAGGTTCGCGAGGGCGACGGCGGCGGCCACCGGGTGGCCGTTGTAGGTGTAGCCCATCGGGAAGCCGTGGTCGGCCAGCAGCTCCTCCGCAACGTGGTCGCCGACCAGCAGCGCGCCCAGCGGGATGTAGCCGGAGGTGATGCCCTTGGCGGTGACGATGATGTCCGGGCGGACGCCGAAGTGCAGCGCGGCGAACCACTTTCCCACTCGGCCGTAGGCGGTGACCACCTCGTCCAGGATCAGCAGGATGCCGTGACGGTCCAGCACTTCGCGCACCCGCGGCCAGTAGTCGGCCGGCGGAACGAGCATGCCGCCGACGCCCATGATCGGCTCACCGATCATCGCGGCGATGTTGCCGGGGCCGATCTCGGCGATCCGCTGCTCCAGCTCGGCGATCAGGAAGTCCGTCGGGTCCTGGCGCTCGAACAGCTCGCTGCGGTACGGCCACGGCGGGGTCAGGTGGGAGACGTGCGGCATCATCGGGGCGAAGCCCTCGTGGTAGACCGGGAAGCCGGTCGCCGAGCCGCCGCCGTAACCGATGCCGTGGTACGCCTTGTCGCGGGCCAGGATCCAGGTACGGGAGGACTCGCCGCGGCGGTGGTGGTAGTAGCGGGCCATCTTGATCGCGGCCTCGTTGCCCTCCGAGCCGCCGGAGGTGAAGTAGACGTGGTTCAGGCCCTCGGGCGCGATCGAGGTGAGCTTGGTGGCCAGCTCGATCGCCGGGTCGTTGGAGAACTCCCAGAAGCTGGTGAAGTACTCCAGCTTGGCCATCTGCTCGTAGGCGGCGCGGGCCACCTCCTCACGGCCGTGGCCGATCTGGGCGAGCCAGAGGCCGCCGGTCGCGTCGAGGTAGGAGCGGCCGTCCACGTCGGTGAGGCGGCAGCCGGAGCCCTCGGTCATCACGACGCGCTCGGTGACCGAGCCGGGCAGGTAGGGGTGGATGATCCGGGCCCGGTCGGCGTCGCGCAGCTGGTCCGGGGTCATCGGGGTGCGGCTCATGGCGGTGCTGCCTTTCTGTGGAAGCTGGGTGGTGCTCAGCCGAAGGAGATCCAGGTCGTCTTCAGGCCGGTGTACTTGTCGAAGGAGTGGAGCGAGAGGTCGCGTCCGAAGCCGGACTGCTTGAAGCCGCCGAACGGGGTCGCCGGACTCAGTGCGTCGACGGTGTTGACCGAGACGGTCCCGGCGTGGAGCGCCTCGGCGACGCGGTGGGCGCGCGCGAGGTCGCTGGTCCAGAGCGACGCGGCCAGCCCGTAGTCGGAGTCGTTGGCGATCCGCACGGCCTCCGCTTCGTCCCGGAACGGAAGGACCGTCAGCACCGGGCCGAACAGCTCCTCGCGGGCCAGCGGTGCCTCGGCCGGGAGGCCGGTGACGACGGTCGGGTCGACGAACGCGCCGATGCGGTCGGGGCGGGTACCGCCGTGGACCACCCGGCCGCCCTGGGCGCGGGCCGCGTCGACGGCCGCGAGCAGGCGCCGCGCCTGGGCCTCGTCGACCACCGGGCCGAGCCGGGTGGCCGGGTCGAGCGGATCGCCCGGCACGTAGGCGGCGGCGTGCTCGACGACGCGGGCGGTGAACGCCTCGGCGATGTCGGCGTGGACCAGCAGCCGGGTGTTGGCCGAGCAGACCTGGCCCGCGTTGAAGCAGAAGCCGAAGGCCGCGCGCTCGGCGGCGGCATCCAGGTCGGCGTCGGGGAAGACCAGGTTGGGGCTCTTGCCGCCCGCCTCCAGCCAGACCTGCTTGCCGTTGGACTGCGCGGCGTAGGAGAGGAAGAGCCGGCCGACGGCCGTCGAGCCGGTGAACGCCAGCACGTCCACGTCCGGATGCAGGCCGAGCGCGCGTCCGGCGGTCTCGCCGAGGCCGGGCACGACGTTGAGGACGCCCTCCGGGATACCCGCCTCGACCGCGAGCCGGGCCAGCAGCAGTACGGACTGCGGCGACTGCTCGGCGGGCTTGAGGACGACGCTGTTGCCTGCGGCGAGGGCCGGGGCCAGCTTCCAGGAGGCCAGGTCCAGCGGGAAGTTCCACGGCACGACCGCGCCGACCACGCCGAGCGGGACGCGGCGCACCAGCGCCAGATTGCCTGGCGCGGTGGGTGCGACCTCGTCGTAGAGCTTGTCGACGGCCTCGGCGTGCCAGGCGAAGCAGCCTGCCGCGCCGGGGACGTCGACAGCGAGCGCCTCGGCGACGGGCTTGCCCATGTCCAGCGAGTCGTACAGGGCCAGCTCGGGGCCGTGCTGCTCGATCAGTTCGGCGAGCCGCAGCAGCCGCCTCTTGCGCGCCTCGGGCGCCAGACCGGACCAGCGGCCGTCGGCGAAGGCAGCACGGGCCGAGCGGACGGCGGCGTCGACGTCCGCGGCGTCGCAGGCGGCGATCTCGGCGAGTGCCTTGCCCGTCGCCGGGTCGACATCGGTGAAGGTCGCGCCCGAGACCGCGTCGCGTTGCTCGCCGTCGACGAAGGCGCGGGTCTGCGGGGTGAGCGCGGCGGCTCGGCGCTGCCAGTCGGCGTGAGTAGGAGAGGGGGATGCGTCACTCATGGGAGGGGGTCCTCAGGTGTGCTCGCCAGTTCTTTGATGCGAGATTCAAACAATGGGCGAAGTCCGCGTCAATGATTACGGCGGATGATCGTTGAATTTTTTGATGCGAGTGTCAGAGAATGTCTGGCATGGCGCGACCGAAGAACCAGGAAGCCCGCCGCGGCGCACTGATCGATGCCGCCGGACGGGCCATCGCGGACCGGGGCATGGCCGGACTGCGGATCAAGGACATCGCCGCCGAGGCAGGCGTCTCGGCGGGGTCGGTCCTCTACTACTACCCGGAGCTCGACGACCTCGTCCTCGCCGTCCACCAGGACGCCGTGGAGACGTATCTGACGCAGCGACAGCAACACAGCGACAAGCCGGAGGGCCCGGTCGGGCGGATGCGCGCCGCGCTGGCCTCCGGGCTGCCGGAGGGACCCGACGACCCCGTGCACCGGCTGCTCTTCGAGCTGCACGGCGTCGCCGACCGCAGCGCCGCACACGCGGCGCTGATGGCTTCGCTGTTCGCCCGCGAGGTGGCCCTCTACTCGACGTTGCTGCAGGTCGGCGTGGCAGCGGGCGCCTTCGTGCTCGCCGCCGCGCCGGTGTCCGACCTGGCCCGCAACCTGGTCGCGATGGAGGACGGCTACGGGCTCCACATCGTCGCCCGCAACCCCGCCGTCGACCGCGCCACGGCGCTGACGCTGCTGACCGCCTACGCCCGGGCGATCACGGGTTGTCCCGACCTGTAGTCCCGTTCGCTACGCCCGCCGCGGCGAGATCGGCCGCCGTCAGCGCGAGCGCCTGCGCGCCCGCGAGCAGGGCCGCATCCGCGGCCGGGGTCGCGCAGGCGGCGGCGAACTCGCGCTGGTGGTTGACGGCCGGGAGCGAGTCGATGCCGATGTACGGGTGCAGCGCACGGACGACCCGGGAGACGTTGCCCATGTCGGTCGAGGCCCGGTTCATCCGCGCCGCCGGATCACCCGGCGCGGCGAAACGGCGGCCGAGCGACTCGGCGTTGCGGCGGTAGAGCGCGACCAGCTCCGCGTCGTTGCGGAACTCCGAGTAGGGCGGCGACTCCGGCTCGATCTCCAGCGCACAGCCGGACGCGAGCGCGCCGGCCCGGAAGCAGGCCTCGACCCGGCCCTGGACCTGCTCCAGCTCCGTAAGGCTTCCGGCCCGCACGTACCAACGCCCTTCCGTCCGTTCCGGGATGGCATTGGGTGCCTCACCCCCGCGCGTCACCAGCCCGTGCACCCGGGCGGTCTGCGGCAGTTGCTGACGCAGCAGCCCGATGCCGACCTGGGCGACAGTGAACGCGTCGGCGGCGTTGCGCCCCTGCTCCGGGTAGGCGGCGGCGTGCGCGGCCCGCCCGGTGTACTGGACGTTCAGGTGGGCCACGGCGAAGGGCTCGGCCTCGGCGACGTCGACGGGGCCGGGGTGGACCATCATCGCCACGTCGACGCCCGCGAACGCGCCGCGCTCCATCATCAGGATCTTGCCGCCACCGCCCTCCTCGGCGGGCGTGCCGAGGACGGTGACGGTCAGTCCGAGGTCGTCCGCGACCCGGGCGAGCCCGGCCGCCGCGCCCACCGCCGAGGCCGCGATGATGTTGTGTCCGCAGGCGTGCCCGAGACCGGGCAGTGCGTCGTACTCGGCGCAGAGCGCGACATGCAGCGGCCCGCTGCCGAGGGTGGCGGCGAAGGCGGTCGGCAGGTCGCAGACGCCGGGCGTGACGGTGTAGCCGAGGTCGTCGAGGAGCGAGGCGGTCCAGCGGGCCGCCTTCTCCTCCTCCCAGGCCGTCTCCGGGTTGGCGTGCAGCCGGTGGGAGAGGGCGGTCAGCTCGGGTTCCAGCGTTCCGACAGCGGCGCCGACGGCTGCGCGGACCGCCGGTCGGGCCAGCGCGCGGGCCGTCATCACAGGTCTCCGGGGACGCCGTAGCCGGGCGCCGACTCGGGTGCGAGGGCCCGCTGGACGTAGGCGTCCTGCTGCGGCTGCCACAGCCGCCACAGAGCGCCGAGTTCGGCGATCGGGTCGCCCTCGGTCCAGTCGACGCGTAGGTCGACCACCGGCCAGGGCACGGTGTCAGCGACCAGCAGCCCGGCCGAGTGCACCGGGCCCTCCTCGCCGCCGGCCGCGAGTCCGGCCGTCAGTGCGTCCAACAGCCGCTGGGCGAGCGGGAGTTCGGGCCGCGCGGCGAAGGCGTCGACCATGGCCCGCGTGACGCCGTCGGACGCCAGCATGTTGCCCGCGGCCACGCAGTCCGCACCGAGGGCCTGCGCACGGTTCCCGAGCGCGTGCTCGCCCGTGAAGGCAGCCGGGCTGCCGTCGGTGCCGACGGCGGTCAACTGGCGCCAGGCGACCAGGCTTTCGGTCTCGGCGGTGTGACGGACGGCGTCCTCGGCGCTGGAACCGGCCGCGATCAGGTCGAGCAGCCACGGGCCGAGCCGGGGGTCGGTGACGTTCTGCGTGCACACCGCCCCGACGCCCGCACGCACATGGGCGCAGCGGGAGGCGACGGCCGGGCTGGAGGAGGCGATCCCCACCCCGACCTGCCCGGTGCGGGCGCATCGGGCCGCGAGGGAGAAGGTCACAGCAGCTCACCCCGCTCGGCGGCCTTGGCGTGCCGGATCCCGGCGGCCTCGGCCCGGCGCGAGGCCGGGATGACGGCGGTGGCGTCGATCTCCACCAGCCACTCCGGGCGGGCCAGGGCGGCGACCACCAGGCCGGTGGAGACGTAGTGCACGCCCTTGAGCCAGCGGCCCATCACCTTGTAGACCGGCTCGCGGAAGCGGATGTCGGTCAGGTAGACGGTGATCTTGGTGATCTCGTCCAGCGCGCTGCCGGACTCCTCCAGCAACATGGCGATGTTGGCCATCGCCTTCTCCGCCTGCGCCTCGACGTCCCCGACGCCGACGTTCTCGCGGGTGTCCAGGTCCTGGCCGATCTGACCGCGCAGGTAGACCGTTCCCTCGACGACGACGGCCTGGGCCAGGTCGTTGGCGAGGCTCTGCTCGGGGTAGGTGGCGGCCGTGTTGAAGCGCCGCAGCCGGTGATGGACCATCAGTGACCGCTCCCGGGGCTGAGGTGGGGGTTTCGGCCGAAAGGGGCCGCAGCACCACTATGGAAGCGGCACTTCCTTTGGTAAAGCAGATCTTTTAGTGTTAGGTCATCTCCAATTCAGATGACCGAGCGGCCGGGAGGTCCGGAAAGTGGCAGCAGGCATGCCGGAACCGGCCCGGTTCACGCTGACGCAGTTGCGGTACTTCGTCGTGGCGGCCGAGGCGGGCAGCATGACCGCAGCCGCCGAGCGACTGCTGATCGCGCAGTCCGCCGTCTCCACCGCGGTCTCGAACCTGGAACACGAACTCGGCGTGCAGCTGTTCATCCGCCGCAAGGGCAAGGGCCTGGTGGCCACGGCCGCGGGCGAGCGCCTGCTGCTGCAGGCGCGGGAGCTGCTCACCCACGCGTCCGACGTGGCCGCCGAGGCGCGCGGCGGCGAGGGCGGGCTGACCGGGCCGGTGCGGCTGGGCTGCTTCGTCACCCTCTCCCCCTTCGTCCTCCCCGGCCTGCTGGCCGCGGCGGCGGAGCGCCATCCCCACCTGCGCGTCGAGGTCGTCGAAGGCGAGGCGGACGAGCTCGACCGGGCGCTGCGCACCGGACGGATCGACTTCGCGATCACCTACGACCTCGGCCTCGGGCTCGGCATCGTCCGCGAGACCGTCGCCTCGCTCCCGGCACACGCGCTCGTCGCTGCCGACCACCCGCTGGCCCGGCGCGGCAGCATCGACCTGGCGGAGCTGGCCCACGAGCCGTTCGTCCTGCTCGACCTGCCGCACAGCCGCGACTACTTCTGGTCGCTGGTCACCGCCACCGGCATCATCCCCGCGATCCGCCACCGCTCCCACAACTACGAGGCGGTCCGCTCCCTGGTCGCCCTGGGCCACGGCTTCTCCGTCCTGCACCAGCGCCCCGCGACCGACGACACCTACAGCGGCGCCCGCGTGTCCGTCCTCGCCCTGACCAACGAGCACCCGCCGCTCGACCTGGTCCTCGCCCGCATGGACGGCGTCCGCCAGACCGCCCGCGCCACCGCCGTCATGGACCTCGCCCACGAACTCCTGGCCCCGGCCTGACCGTTGGGGCCCGTCCTGGATGTGGAACCGGTTCTGCGCGCGTCAGTGGATCCGGTTGCCGCCCGGCTGGAGTTCCTGGGCGCGCACCGACTCCCGCTGCCGCCAGGCGCCGGGCGGTTCGCCGTGGTGGCGGCGGAAGGCGGCGGCAAAGGCGTAGGGCGAGCTGTAGCCGACGCTCCGGGCGATGCCCGCCATACCGAGCTCGCCGGTGCGGAGGTGCTCGCGGGCGAGGGCCATGCGCCAGTCGGTCAGGTACTGCATCGGGGTCTGGCCGAGCGCCTCGTGGAAGGTGCGGGCGAAGGCGGCCCGGGACAGGCCGCTGACCGCCGCGAGTTCGGGCACGGACCAGGGACGGCCGGCGTCCCCGTGCATGGCCTGGAGGGCGGGGCCGAGCCGGGGGTCGGCCGAAGCCCGGTACCAGCGCGGCGCGTTGGGGTTGCGGCGGAAGTCGTTACGCAGGGCGAGCACCAGCAGGACGTCGAGCAGCCGGTCGAGGACGGTGGCCTGGCCCGGTTCCGGGGTGGCGAGTTCGTACGAGAGCAGCGCGATCACCTCCCGCAGCGGATCGCCGACGGCCGCCTGCAGCGTCAGCACCTGGGGCAGCGCTTCGAGCAGCCCGTTGCCGATGTCGCCCGAGAAGCGGTAGGCGCCGCAGAGGAACACCGTCACCCCGGGGGCGTCCGACTCGGCGTCAGCGGCGTGCCGGGCGCGGAACTCCTCCGGTTCGAGGCAGTCGGCGCCCAGCTCGTGGCCGATCCGGTGGTCCGCGCCGCCACGGACGAGGGTCACCTCCCCGGGTACCAGCTCCACCGCGTGTCCCGGGTCGTCGGCGTCGAACCAGAGCCAGGCCCGGCCCCGGACGACGGTGTGCACGGAGAGCTGGATCGAGCCGGCCAGACGCAGCCCCCACGGGGGCTCGGCGACCGTCCGGGCGAACACCGCGCCGCCGGCGCGTGCCCGCGCAAGGTGATCACGCAGAAGGTCCATGCGACCAGTGTCGGCAGAACGATCGCCACCGGCAATCATCCGAGCGTTTGACGTAAAGAAGTAAGCGATTCACGCATTGATCCGCTCCTATGCGCTCTCTCACGATGGAGTCATGAACGGATCCTCACCGACCACCCTCGTCCTCGGCGGCACCGGGCGCACCGGCTCACTGCTGGCGGAGCGGCTCACCGAGCGGGGCCGGAACGCCCGCACCGCAGCGCGCAACGGCGCCGACGTTCGCTTCGACTGGGACGACCCGGCGACCCACGCCGACGCCCTGCGCGGTGTCGACAGCCTCTACCTCGTCACGCCCGTCCTACGGGTCGCCTACGCCGACCAGGTCGCGGCCTTTCTCGACCTCGCCGAGGCCGCCGGGGTGCGCCACGTCACCTACCTGGGCACCTACGGGGCCGACGACGTCCCGGCGCAGATCGACATCACGGCCGTCGAGGCCGACCTCGCCGCCCGATCGACCTTCACCCACTCCGTCGTGCGTCCCGCCTGGGTGATGCAGAACTTCAGTGACGCCCACCTGCCCGTCGTCGACGGCGCGATCACGGTCCCCACCGGCGACGGCTCCGAGGCGTTCGTCGACGCCGCCGACATCTCGGCCGTCGCGGCCGAGACGCTGCTCGCCCCCGAGCTCCACGCCGGGGCCCGGTACGCGCCCACCGGCCCGCGGGCGCTGACGGTCGGCGAGGTCACCGACATCATCACCGAGGTGACCGGACGGCCTGTCCGGCACCAGGACCTCGACGTCGAGACCTGGATCGGCGGCGCGGTCGCCGCCGGATTCGTGCCCGCCGAGTACGCGGTGATGCTCCGTTGGCTGACCGGCACCATCCGCACCGGCCACGGCTCCACGCCCAACGACGACGTCGCGCGGGTCACCGGCCAAAAGCCGACCACCTTCCGGGAGTTCGCGCAGCGCAACGCCCAGGTGTGGGCGACGACGGATCGCTAGCGCGCCCGCTGTCCCTGCGAACGAAGAGATGCGCGGCTGCCGGGCAGCCGCGCATCTCTCAGCGATCTCGAGCGAGGACGACGTCAGGCGGCGACCAGCACGGCCAGCTCCTTGGCCTTGTCCGCGGCCTCGGCCAGGGCCTGCTCGCGCGACGCCTCGGCCAGCGGGATCAGCTCGGACATGGCCGGGTTGACCTTGGCCAGCGTCAGCTCGGGGATGATCACGTGCACGTCCAGCTGCATCAGCGCGCCGAGCACGCCCTGCAGGAAGGGCGCGGCGAAGTCCAGGCCCTCACGCGGGGTGCCGGAGCCGTAGGCGCCGCCTCGGGAGGCGACCACGACGACCTTCTTGCCGGCGACCGAGGAGTTCTCGCCGGCCGTGCGGCCCATGATGATCACCTGGTCCAGCCAGGCCTTCAGCGTGGACGGGATGCTCAGGTTGTACATCGGGGCGCCGATCAGGACCACGTCGGCGGCCTCCAGCTCGGCGGCCAGCTCGTTGCGCAGGGCCATCGCGGCGCGCTGGGCGTCGTCGTGGGTGGACGGGTCGGCGAAGGCGGCCCCGATGCCGACCGCGTCCAGGTGCGGCAGCGGCTCGGCGGCGAGGTCGCGGTAGACGACCGTGCCCTCCGGGTGCTGGGCGAGCCAGTTCTCCTGGAACGCCTGGGTCACCTCGCGGGAGGCGGAGCCGCCGGCCGGCAGAGCTGCGGAGTCGATGTGAAGCAGGGTGGCCATGGCCGTTCTCCTCGTCCGAAGACATTCAAAGTAAGTGAGTTGCAAACCCTTAGGGGCTTGTCTTCTCGCACTAGCTTACTTTTTCTCAGCAGCTTGGCAAGCGGCGGTAAGCTGGTGCCATGGCGGAGACAGCAGCGGCGACGGCAGCCGCCCAGGGGGAAGAGGCGTGCCTCAGCGCGGACGCCGCGGTCGAGCGCGTCTTCAAGCTGCTCGGCAAGCGCTGGACCGGGATCGTCATCGCCTCGCTGATGGACGGCCCCGTCCACTTCTCGCACCTGCGGCGCACGGTGCCCGGCATCAGCGAGCGCATGCTCTCCGACCGGCTCACCGAGCTCCAGGCGGCCGGGCTGGTCATCCGCGAGGTCCACGAGGGCCCGCCGCTCCGCGTCGCCTACCACCTCACCGCCCCCGGCCGCGCGCTGCGCCCCGCAATGGAGGAGCTGCGCCGCTGGGCCGAGACCCACCTCCCCGCCGACGGGGGCCCCTGCGGCGGCGGATGCGGTTAGAGCACCGCTGTCGCGTGCATCTCCCAGACGAGAATCTCGGACGGCTCGACCGCGACGACGCGCTGCCCGCCGGTGGCGGTGAATCGTGCCGCGTCGCTCTGGCCGAGGAGGCCCACTCCTTCGACCTCGACCGCGCCGGACGTGACGAAGAGGTGCAGGAACGGTGCCTCGGGCAGCGTGACCTGCTGCCCCGGGCGCAGTCGCGCCACGTGCAGGGCGGCGTGCCGGTTGCGGATCCGAATCGCGGTGGCGTCCCGATGCCGGTCCATGCCCGAGGCCACCGTGACCAGTGAGCCGCTCAGCAGCTCGGCGTCGATCTCCAACTGCTCGTAGCCCGGCGTGACGCCGGCCTCGTCGGGCAGCACCCACATCTGGACGAAGTGCACCGTGGCGGTGGGGAGTTCGCCGGTCAGTCGGCAGCTGTCGTTCTTCTCCGAGTGCAGGATGCCGGTGCCGGCGCTCATCCGCTGGGCCAGACCGGGGTAGATCACGCCCGAGTGGCCGCCGGAGTCCTGGTGGACGAGCGACCCCTGGAGCACCCAGGTGACGATCTCCATGTCCTGGTGGGGGTGTGTCTCGAAGCCCGCGCCTGGCTGCACCAGGTCCTCGTTGTTGACCAGCAGCAGGCCGTGGTGGCTGTTGGCCGGATCCGGCCGACCAGTGCCGAACGAGAACGAGTGCTTGGAGTCGAGCCAGGACAGCCGGCTCGACTGCCGTGCGTCGGCGCGGCGCACCTCGATCGCTGGTATCAGTAGTCCGGGCATGGGCGCCTCGCCTTGCTAGATATTCAACATTCAACTTCAGACTATGCCGCCATGACATGAATGTTCAAGTGACAGCATGCGGAATCGATGCCTTCCCATCGCCCATGTCGTACGCAGCATGCGGCTGATACGCTGCCAGGATGAGCATTCAGGACGAGGCGCCGACCACCCAGTCAGACGAGCATGCGGCCCCGTGGCTCAGCTCCGGCGAGCTGGACTCCTGGATGGCGGTGGTCCGCCTGATGACCCGCCTCCCCTGGGCCATCGACACCCAGCTGCAGCGCGACGCCGATCTGAGCATGGTCGAGTACATGGCGCTCGCCATGCTCTCCGAGGCCCCGGAGTGGACCCTGCGCATGAGTGCGCTCGCCGAGCACACCAGCACCTCGCTGTCGCGGCTCTCGCACATGGTCAAGCGGCTGGAGAGCCGTGGCTACGTGCGCCGCGAGCCGGATCCGACCGACGGCCGGTTCACCAACGCGATCCTGCTGCCCGCCGGCATGGCGAAGCTCGAATCCGCCGCCCCGGCGCACGTGGCCTACGTCCGCCATCTCGTCGTGGACAACCTCTCCGGCGAACGCCTGCGCCGCCTCGGCCAGGACGCCGAGCGCATCCTGCAGCGCATCGACTCGCCGGCGCGGTGACCTGACGCGTCAAGCCATCGTCGATCAACTTGCTTGAAAATTCTGCAGTGCATCTCCTTGCGTTCTGGGATGACTTGAATGTTAAAGTTAATCCGTACGCGGAAGCCACCCGGCGACCACTCATCCGGCCGTCGACGGACCAGGAGAGTCGAGATGTCCCACGACAACGAGAAGATCATCCGCGCCGCATACCAGGCCGCCGAGGAGCAGGACGTCGCGGGCTGGATCGGGTCGTTCACCGAGGACGGCACCTTCACCGACATGTCCCTCCCGCTCACCTACAAGGGCCCGGACGAGCTGGGCAAGACCGTCGAGGTCTACGCCGAGGCCTTCCCGGACATGCACCGCTCGCTGGAGCGGTTCTACGTCACGGGCGACATCGTGGTCGTGCAGCTGCGCCTGCAGGGCACCCAGAACGGCCCGCTCCAGCTGCCCACCGGCACCGTCCCGCCGACCGGCAGGCGCATGGACGCCCCGTGCTGCGACGTGTTCGAGCTGGTCGACGGCAAGATCAAGCGCTTCGACTGCTACCCCTCCGGCACGGTCATCGCCGCCCAGCTCGGCCTCGCCTGAGCCATCCGGGGAATGCGACCCCGCTCCGACACGCTGCAACTTGAGCCTTCAATTCGGCGGGGCTAGGGTTTTAGTTGAAGGCTCAAGTCAAAGAGGAGGTCATCATGACCACCGCAACGCCGAAGCCGGGACGCTACGCCATCGACGTCCCCCGCTCAGAGATCACCTTCACCACCAAGCACCTTTTCGGGCTGGGCACGGTCCGTGGCAGCTTCCGGCTGCGCGGCGGCACCGTCTCCCTGGCAGAGCCGCTCACCGAGACCCGGGTGGACGCCGTCGCCGACGCGGCCAGCTTCGACACCGGCAACAAGAACCGGGACCGCCAGGTCCTGTCCAAGGCGCTGCTGCACACCGAGGTCTACCCCGACATCGTCTTCGCCTCGACCGGGGCCGAGCTGGACGGGTCCGGCGTCTGGACCCTCCAGGGACACCTGACCGCCCACGGCGTCCGCGCGCCCGTCACCTTCACCGTGGCCAAGGCCGAGGTCGACGGCGAGGAGATCACCGTCGAGGCGACCGGAACCGTCGACCGCTACGCCCACGGCGTCACCAAGCTCAAGGGCATGGCTGGACGCCACCTCGTACTGGTCGCCACCGTCCGCGCCCGCCGCACCGACGAAAGCACCGCCCAGTCCTGACAGTGAGCGGTGAATATCAGGCGAACGCGGTCGCCAGCAGCGCGGCCGTCTCGGCGAGCAGCGGCTCGTCGGTCGGCGCGGTGGCGTCGTGTTTGGTGGACAGGACGGCCATGACGATCGGGCGCCGGGCGGGCGGCCACACGATGGCGACGTCGTTGGTGGTGCCGTAGCTGCCGCTGCCGGTCTTGTCCGCGACGGTCCAGCCGGTGGGCAGTCCCGCCCGAAGACGCTTGCCACCGGTCGTGTTCGCCAGCAGCCAGTCGGTCAGGCGCTCCCGGTCCGCCCGGTCGAGGGCGTCGCCGAGGGTGAGCCGGGCGAAGGTCCGGCCCAGGGCGCGCGGGCTGGAGGTGTCGGTCACCCGGCCCGGCTCCGCCGAGTTCAGCTCGGGCTCCCAGCGGTCGAGCCGGGTGACCTCGTCGCCCAGGGAGCGGCAGTAACGGGTGATCGCAGTCGGGCCACCGAGCAGGCGCAGCAGCAGATTCGCCGCCGTGTTGTCGCTGTAGTCGAGCGCGGCGGCGCACAACTGACTGACCGTCATCCCGTCGGCCAGGTTCTCCGGCAGGCCGGTGATCGGCGCGTAGCCCGAGCGCGTGACGTCCGCCTGCGTGTAGTGGATCCGCTCGGCGAGGAACGTACCGTCACGGTCGAGGTCCCGGAGCACCGCCGCGACCTCGACCGCCTTGTACGTCGAGCACATCGGGAACAGCTCGTCGGCCCGGTGGAGCACCGCCCGGCCGGTGTGCAGGTCGCGTGCGAAGACGCCAAGCCGGGCGGAGTGCGCCCGTTCGAGCGCGCGGAACCGCCCAGCGATCCCCGCCTGGGCGGCGTCGTCCGCGTCCTGGGCGAAGGCCGGCCCCGCGCCGGGAAGAGCCACGGTGAGCGCCGTCAGGGCAGCACCGGCAAGAAGGCCGCGTCGGCTCGGGTGCAACTCCATGAATGTCTTCCTCCACCTGTGCGTACGCGACATATCCCCAGTTACTGACGCAACACGCTGCAGGCCAGTTCCTTGACGTGACGGCGACGGAGCTGACGGTCCATCAACTCAGACGGGTGCCCGCCATGCCGCCATCCGGTGCAGCTTGCGCGCCGTCATGGCGCGTTGACGGCTGAGCCACCGGGTCGTCTGTCACGGTGAATCACCCCGATCGGGGGCAACGACGCAGCTCACCGACCGACGTACTGGTTCGCCCGCAGGGGCGGGACATCACGGAGTCCTCATGCAGCAGAGTCCGCACCTCGACCGTCAAGCCCGCCTGGCCCGGAAGGTCCTCGGGCTGGCGCTCGCCCTCGGCGCCGTGGTGGGCGCCGGCGCCCCGGCCATGGCCGCGCAGAGCAGTGCAGAGAGCAGTGCGCAGAGCGGTACGCAGAGTGGCGCGCACGCGGTTCCGGCGCGGCCGGACGGCATCGGCCCGCGTACCTGGAGCCAGGTGCCCGGCTCCGCCCGGCAGATCGTCCTGGTTCAGGGCGCGGGCTGGAACTCCTCGCACAACACCGTGTCGCTCTGGCAGTTCAGCAACGGCAGCTGGCAACGCGTGGCCCAGTGGAGCGGCCACAACGGCGAGCGCGGCTGGACCTCGGACCACTATGCGGGCGACATGCACACCCCCACCGGCGTCTACACCCTGCACAACGCCGGCGGCCGACTCCCCAACCCCGGGACCCGGCTCAGCTACCAGTACTCCCGCGGCCTCTACGCCCTCGGCGGCCACTCCGCCAACGGGGCCTCCCGGTCCCGCCTCTTCGACTACGTCGTCGCCATCGACTACAACCGGGTGGTCGGCGCCCCGCCGACCGACCAGCGCCGCCCGATGGGCTACTACCGCGGCGGCGGCATCTGGTTCCATGTCAGCGACGGGAACTACACCGCGGGCTGCGTCTCCAATCCGGAGAACGACATGCGGCTCACCGAGCGCTGGCTCGACCCCGCCGCCCATCCGGTGATCGTCATGGGACCGTCGTCCCTGGACGCGCAGTGACGATCGGGGCCGCCGTTGCCGTTCCGGCTCAGTCGGGCAGGCCCCAGAACGGGCCGTGCAGTCCCACCTCGGCGAAGTAGGCCGCGGCGGAGGCGGGATCGCGGCGCTGGTAACCCCGGTCCATCCGGCCCGCGTACCAGTGGCGGGCAAGACGCCACAGGGTGGGCAGGTCCATCACGTAGCCGCGTGGCCGGCCGGTGCGCTCCAGCCAGGCGTCGACGCAGTCGGCCGAGCAGAACAGGCGCTGGTGCGCGCAGGTGTGCACGACGTCGTCCCAGACGCGGTCCGCCGGGGTGAGGAAGTGGGCCATCTGCGCCCCCGGCGGCGGGGCCTGACGACCGACCACCCACGCGTGCGGGGTGTCGCACGCCGGGCAGCGGGTGGCGACGAGGACGTCCGGCTCGTCCTGCAGCAGGTGGGGAACGGCGAAGGAGTCCCAGGCGCAGCCGCCCCACCACAGGGTGCTTCGACCCATGACCGAGAAGCCGAGCGGGATCGACGCGAACGGATGCGCCATGACGATCCGGTCCGGATCCTCCGCGTCCAACACCACGTCGCGATGCCCGTGCAGGGCCTGCAGCACGCGCCGGACGACGGCCTGCGGCAGGCCGGTCCCGGCGGCGAGGTCCGCCGGGGACGGCGCGTCCCCGGTGCGGGCGAAGTGGGCGTAGACGGCCAGGCGGACCTGCTCGGTGTCCGCCGCGTGCAGCGGTGCGCCGGTGGCGTCGTTCACGGCGGCACTCCCTTGCGCTGCTACGGGCTTGCTGTGCTGCGGGCTTGCACCGCTCCAGGCTTGCTCTGCTGTGGGCTTGCGGTGCTACGGGACGGGGTCCGGACCGGCCGGGTCAGCGAGCGGGTGGCGGTCCTCCGGCGGCGTGGTCGGAGACCGCGACCACCAGCACGCGGGTGTCGGGACTGAGGCTGCGCCAGCGGTGGCGGACGCCGCCGGAGAGGTAGAGAGTGTCGCCGCGGCGGAGGTGGTGGATCCGGCCTTCGGCCTCGACCTCCGCCGCGCCGTCGGCGACGTACATCAACTCGTCGCCCAGGTGCAGGAATTCGCGGTCGGCCTGCTGGTCGCCGGTGAACTCCAGGGCGTGCAGCTGACGGCGTCCACGGACCAGCGGGCGGACTCCCGCGTCCGGGGACAGACCCGCGTCGGCCCCGGCCAGGACGACGTCGACCGGGCGGTCGGCGGCATCGGCGGTGGCGAGCAGGTCGACCGCGGTGGTCTCCAGCCCGTCGGCGATCCGTTGCAGCGAGCGCATGCTGGGGCGGGCCCGGTCGTTCTCGATCTGGCTGAGGAAGGGGACGGACAGGCCGGTCCGCCGCGCCACCTCGGCGAGGGTCAGGTCGAGGGCGCGGCGTCGGCGGCGGACCGCGCCGCCGAGGCGCTGCTCGGCGCGCTCGCCGTCACCGCCACCGGTCGTCCCCGCCTCTGCGTCCGCGCCCGTGCCCATGCCCGCGCCCGAGGCCGATTCACCCATGATCGCCACACCTCCCTGCGGCCACCTTACGCACCCGCACGGCACGTTTCGTACGGCTGCAACACAGCCGACACACCACGCTCCTATCGTCGAAGCACTTTGACGTCATCAAACAAACTTTGATGGGAGCGTTTCGTGGCACGAGTCGACCAGAACCAACGACGCCGTCGCGGCACCGGGCTGATCGCCCTCGATCCGGACGCCGCCTTCCCCGGCTTCACCCTCTTCGCCCCGTTGACCGGCGGTGGCGAGGTGCACCTGGTGGACCTGCACGGGCGGCCCGCGCACCGCTGGCGGTTCCCGTACCGGCCGGGGCGGCACGCCCGGATCGTGCGCGGCGGCGAGCTCGCCTACAACGGCGTGCTGCCCGGCGTGGCGGCACTCTTCCCGATGTCGCACAAGTACCGGGGCGGGGTGATGCTCCGCGCCGCACCGGACGGCGAAGTGCTGTGGGAGCACCGGGACCCGCGCCAGCACCACGACGCCCACCACCTCGACGACGGCGGAGTCCTCTACACCGGTGTCGAACCCCTGCGGGGCGCGGAGGCGTCGACGGTCCTCGGCGGGGTGTCCGGCTCGGAGGCCGACAGTGCGACGGTGTGGGCCGACACCATCACCGAGGTCGGACCGGACGGGTCGATGCGCTGGAGCTGGCGTGCCGCCGAGCATCTGGACCGTGCCGCGTTCCCGCTCCACCCGGACTACGCCCGTGAGCACTGGCCGCTGATCAACAGCGTCACCCCGCTCGCCGACGGCAACGTGC
This sequence comes from Streptacidiphilus sp. MAP5-3, assembly GCF_041262505.1. NCBI lineage: Bacteria > Bacillati > Actinomycetota > Actinomycetes > Kitasatosporales > Streptomycetaceae > Streptacidiphilus > Streptacidiphilus sp. MAP5-3. The sequence continues at coordinate 33,453 of NZ_JBGCCL010000015.1, read as the reverse complement.
TGGCCAGCCTGCGCAGCGTCTCCGCGGTGGTGGTGATCAGCCGCAGCACCGGCGAGATCCTGTGGCGGACCCCGCCCGGCACGGTCTCCCAGCAGCACTGCCCGACCGAGCTGGACGGTGGCCGCCTGCTCGTCTTCGACAACGGCGTCTTCCGACCCGGCCACGACGTGCCGTACTCGCGGGTCGTCGAGATCGACCGGACCGACGGCAGTGTCGCCTGGGAGTACCACGACCCGGCCAAGGAGGCGTTCTTCGCGCCCTTCATGGGTGCGGCCCAACGGCTGCCGGGCGGCAACACCCTCGTCACCGACTCGCCCGCGGGGCGCCTCTTCGAGGTGACGGCGGACGGCTACCTGTGCTGGGAGTACGTGGTGCCCCACTTCGGCGCATACGCCGAGACGGAGGTCCGGTCGCTGTTCCCCGCCGAGCCCAACGCCGTCTTCCGCGCCTACCGCTACGCCCCCGAGGAGATCCCGTGGCTGAACACGCGCCCGTGACGGCCCCAGACATGAGAGCCGCGGACATGAGAGCCCCGGACATGGGAGCCGCGGACGCGCGGCAGCCGCTCCGACGTCTGGTCCCGCTCGCGTGCCAGCACGTCCTCGCCATGGCGGCCACGCCGGTCTCCGCCGTCTTCCTCGTAGGGACCTCGCTCCGGCTGACGCCTGGTCAGACCGCGTCCCTGCTGGCCACGGTGCTGGTGCTGTCGGGAGCGGGCTCGGTACTGCAGTCGCTCGGAGTGTGGTCCTTCGGGGCCCGCCTGCCCTTCGTCATGCTGCCGGGCGGGGCCGCCACCGCGCTCTTCCTGCAGATCGCCCATGTCCACGGACCAGCCGTTGCGTCCGGCTCCGTCCTACTCGCGGCGGCGCTGCTGCTCGCGGTCACCCCCGTGTACGGACGGGTGGTCAGGCTCTTTCCACCGCTGGTCATGGGGGTGACCGTGCTGCTGGTTGGGGTGTCGATGGTCCGGGTCACCACGCAGCTGCTCGTGGGCGCGAGCGGCAGCGCTTCGTCTCACACCCTGGCCGCCGCAGGGCTGACCGTCGCGCTCACCCTCCTCGCCCACCTGCTGCTGCGGGGTGCCTGGCGCCAGTCGGCGGTGCTGGTCGGCATGCTCGGCGGCACCGTCCTGGTGGTCGTCACCGGACTCGGCTCGTTCACCCCGGCAGCCGGGCCCGCGTTCTCGCTGCCGCACCTGCTGCCCTACGGCACACCGGAGTTCGACCTCCCGGCGGCGCTGCCCCTGTTGCTGTTCAGCCTCACCTCGCTGGCCGAAGCCACCGGCCAGACCGCCCTCAACAGCGAGAAACCCGATCTCGGCCGGGACGTCCCGCGTCTGGCGCGCGCCGACGCGCTGGTGTCGCTGCTCGGCGGATTCCTGGGCGCGCCACCGATGGTGACCAGCTCGGAGAATGTCGGCCTGACCCGGCTGACCGGCGTCCGCAGCCGCTCCGTGACGGCGACGGCCGGTGTCCTGCTGGTCGCAGCCGGCCTGTTCTCCCCGCTGTCACGGCTGGTCGCCGGGCTGCCGACGGCGGTCGTCGCGGGTTCGGCGCTGGTGGTCTACGCGATGATCACGGCGATGGGCGTGGAGATGCTCGGCCAGGCGCTGAGCCGGATACGGCCGGGCGGCAGCTCCCCCGACGCGCTGGTCGTCGGCCTGGCCCTGACGGTAGGTCTGCTGCCGGTGGTCGCACCCGACCTGTACGCCGACCTCCCCGACTGGGCCCGGACGGTCCTCGGCAGCGGCGTGGTGGCCGGGACCCTGACGGCCGTCCTGCTGCACGCGGTGAGCTCGCTTCGCTCCCTGACGCGCCGAGGGGAGGCGCCAATCGGGAAATTTCGTGCACGAGCCTTGCTGTCTCTTGTCGTGGATGCGTCAATGGGCGCGATCCGGAAGCCGACTGACTTCGTTCCGGAGGCTTCCTCGCGCACCACGGAAGGAGACTCTTCATGAAGCACGCAAGACTCGGCGCCGGCACGGCACTTGCCGTCTCGGTCCTCCTCGGTGCGGGCGTGGCTCAGGCGCCCCTGGCCGGCGCGGTCTCGCCCGACTCCGCCACCGTCGCGTTCGACTGCGGCTCCTACGGCTCGGGCACGGCCACGCTGACGGCCTCCCAGAACGGCACCGCCGCGACGATCACGCTGTCGACCTCGGCCATCACGGCCCCGCTCGACATCGGCGCCGACTCCGTCAGCTCCAACCTCACCATGACCAACACCGACGGCAGCACGGTGTCCTTCACCGGCGACGCCAACCCCGACATCCCGGCCGGCAGCGCCGTCTCGACGGGCCCGCTGACCGGGACGGTGGCGGCTGGTGACAACCTGTCCGCCACCTCGCTCACGGTCACCGTGTTCGGGATCACGGCCACCTGCACGGCGACCTCCGCGCAGACGCCCGGTCCGTTCTCGTTCTGACCACCCGCGCCATCGCGGGCGCGAAACCGGCCGACCGGACGTCAAAGCCCGGTCGGCCGCCACGCGTTCAGCGGATTCAGCCCAGTTCGGACGCAGGGACGGCGGCCTCGGGCGCAGCGGTCTCCGCCCGCGCCCCGGTGCTGTCGCGGCGCGTGCCGAGCACCAGGGTCGCGATGCCCGTGACGGCCAGGTTCGGGGCCAACGAGACCAGACCGGGGTCCCAGGTGCCGATGTCCACGCTGCCGAAGGTCAGCCAGGTGAGGCAGGCGACGCCGGTGACGATGCCCAGCAGCGCCGGGGTCGCGCCGAGGCGGTTGCGCCGGGCCAGCGCGGCCACCGTGGCGGGGGCGAGCTGGGCCAGGCCGCCGTAGGTGAGCAGCAGCAGGTTGGTGAGCAGGTCGGGCCGGGTGAGGCCGAGCACCAGAGCCGCTCCGGAGGCTGCGACGACGGTGAGGTGATTGGCCGTCAGACGGGCCCGCTCGCTCCGGGCAGGGACGAGATTGTGCGAGACCAGGGTGGAGATGCCCATGACGATCGCCGCCGAGGGCACCATCGCCGCGCCCGCCGCCGCCACGGCGATCAGGCCCACGACCCAGCCGGGCAGGCTGTGTGCGGCCATGGTCAGCAGCACCGACTTGCTCGACGTGCCGGGTGCCAGCGCCAGCACTCCGGCCAGGCCGACGATGACCGGGATGCCCAGGGCCACCTGGTAGAGCGGCAGCCAGATGTAGTTGCTGCGCAGCGCCTTGCCACTGCGGGCGGACAGGACCGGCGGCCACAGGTGCGGCATGGTGTTGAGGCCCGAGCCGAGCGCGCTGATCAGCATCGACGTGGTGAACCAGGTCGCGTCGTAGCCCGGCGGGTGCAGGGTGAGCAGTTGCGGGTGCGTGTGCTGGAGGGTGTGGAAGAGGTGGCCGAGGCTTCCGCTGACGGAGATCGGCACCGCGACCAGCAGCACCAGCAGGGCGAGCACCATCAACGCGTCCTTGAGGTACGCGACCCGGGCGATGCCGCGGATGCCGGACCAGAGCACGAAGCCGACCGTCAGCACGGTGGCCAGCACCATGCTCAGGTTCGCGCCCGCGTGGCTGCCCGTGGCCAGTTGGACGATCAACCCCAGGCCGGTGATCTGCAGTTGCAGGTACGGCAACAGGAACACCGCGCCGACGACGGCGACGACCTTGCCGAGCAGCGGGCTGCCGAAGCGGTGGGCGAAGAAGTCGGCCTGGGTGAGGTAGCCGTGGTCGCGGCCCAGACGCCAGGTGCGCGGGCCGATCCAGTACATCGTCACCAGACTGATCGCCAGATAGCCGATGGCATAGGTGGCGGAGACACCTCCGCCGAAGGCGAGACCGGCCAGACCCAGGAAGCTGAAGGTGGTGAAGAACTCGCCCGCCTGCAGGAACCAGGAGGTGGCGGCGGAGAAGTTGCGGTGCCCGACGGTCCACTCCCCCAGCTGCTTGCTGGGACGCCGACGCCCTGAGATGCCGAGGGCGGCGATCGCCACCATGCCCAGGACGGTGATGACCATGCTCGTGTTCATCTCGCGGCCTCCTCGGCCCGGGTGGCGGTCTTCGGGTCGGCGTCGTCGGCGTGCTCGGCGTCGTCGGCGTGGTCGGCCGAGCGTTCGACCGCGTAGAGCGCGACGGTCGTGCCGACCGTCCAGAGCACGGCCCAGACCAGGACGGACGGCAGACCGAACCACAGATGTGGGCCGTTGACGAAGGGCAGGAAGGGCGCTGCGAAGAATCCGAGGACCGGAACGCAGGCCCAGACGACGTGCTTCGGCTTCATGGAGTTCCTGTCGGTCGCAGGGTGGGGGTCAGGGTGAGGTCGGCGTGCCGAAGGTCGGACGCCGCAGGTGGTGCCGGGTGGCGGACTCGAAGGCGTGGCCCGCGCGCAGCACCGCCAGGTCGGCGCGGGGCGGACCGACGATCTGCAGGCCGACGGGCAGCCCCTCGGCGGAGAACCCGGCGGGCACGGAGAGCGCGGGCGTGCCGAGGACGCTGATCAGGTAGGCCGAGCGCATCCAGTCCAGATAGGTGTGCTGCGGACGCCCGGCGACGACGGCCGGGTACTCCCACTCCACCGGGAACGGCAGCACCTGACTGACCGGGGCGAGCAGCAGGTCGTAACGCTGGAAGAAGGCGGTCGCCTCCAGGTGCAGCCGGGTACGGTCAGCCGTCGCACGAGCGATGTCGGTGCCGGTCAGGCCCCGGCCCTCCTCGATGTTCCAGACCACGCTGGGCTTGAGCGCGTCGCGGTGACGGTCCAGCAGATCGCCGAGAGCGAGGTCGAACTCGTGGGCGCGCAGCGTCCGGAAGACGCCGTGGGCGGCACGCAGGTCCGGGCAGGCGGGTTCGACGCGCACGCCGAGCTCCTCGAAGACCTTCAGCTGCGCCTCGAGGACGGCGAGTACCTCCGGCTCGACGTCGACGGTGCCGCCGAGGTCGGGCGCCCAGGCGATCCGCAGACCGGACACGTCAACCTCCCCCAGCGTTCGGAAAGCCTCCCCCGGCGTCTCCAGGCTGGTCGGACAGCGCGGATCGGGCCCGGCCATGACCGAGAGCAGCAAGGCGACGTCGGCGACGGTTCTCGCTATCGGGCCCGGCACGGCGAGCGTCTCCCACACGTGCGCCGACGGGTACGCCGGTACCCGCCCCGGCGTCGGACGGAAGCCGACGACGTTGCAGAAGGACGCGGGGTTGCGCAGCGAGCCGCCCATGTCACTGCCGTCCGCGAGCGGCTGCAGCCCGGCGGCGAGCGCGGCAGCCGCACCGCCGCTGCTGCCGCCCGCGGAGCGGGTGGGGTCGTAGGGGTTGCGGGTGGCGCCGAAGACGGTGTTGAAGGTGTGCGAGCCGGCCGCCAACTCCGGCACGTTCGTCTTGCCGATCCGGATCGCGCCGACCGCCCCGATCCGCTCCACCAGCAGCTCGTCCTCGTCGGGGACGTGGTCGGCGAAGAGCGGCGAGCCGTGGGTCGTCCGCATCCCGCGGGTGAGGTGGGTGTCCTTGAACGCGATCGGCAACCCGTGCAGCGGACCGACCGGAAGCCCGCGGGCGAGCCGGTCGTCGGCGGCGCGGGCGGCGGTGAGCGCGCCCTCCGGGTCGAGCGTGACGATCGCGTTGATCCGGGGGTTGACCTGGTCGATGCGGTCGAGATGGGCCTGGACCACCTCCCGGCTGGAGAGCTCGCGACGCCGGATCAGGGCGGCGAGTGCGGTCGCGTCGGCGTAGTGGAGGGGCTCATTCATGGGGTCCTCGGTGCGGCGGGTGACGTGGGTCACGGTTGTTCCTCGGGTCGCCCATCCTGTGGGCCGAGACGAATCTCGTCAATAGATTGCTCAAAATGACGTTTCTAGTCATTCTTATGAGCGATCCCCTGCTTCTGGCCAAGAGGACCCCCATGCCGCACCACACCTGGAGCAATCCATGACGCAGAAACCACGCCCGCGGGGCCCGCTCGCCGGACGGCTCGTGCTCGACCTGTCCCGTGCCCTGGCCGGGCCGCACGCTGCGATGATGCTCGGCGACCTCGGCGCCCGCGTGATCAAGATCGAGGCCCCGGGCCGGGGCGACGACACCCGCGGCTGGGGTCCCCCCTTCGTCGGCCCCGAGCACGCCCGGGAGTCGACGTACTTCCTCTCCTGCAACCGCAACAAGGAGTCGGTGACCGCCGACCTCAAGTCCGAGGCCGGGCGGGATCTGATCACCCGTCTGGTACGGCGCGCCGACGTGCTGGTGGAGAACTTCCGGCCCGGCGTGCTGGACCGGCTCGGCTTCCCGGTCGAGCGGCTGCACGAGCTCAACCCGGCCCTGGTGGTGCTCTCGATCAGCGGCTTCGGCCACGACGGACCCGAGGGCGGCCGGGCCGGTTACGACCAGATCGCCCAGGGCGAGGCCGGGTTGATGAGCCTCACCGGAGAGCCGGGTGCGCCCGCCAAGGTCGGCACCCCCATCGCCGACCTGCTGGCCGGGATCTTCGGCGCGACGGCGGTGCTGGCCGCGCTGCTGGAACGCGAGTCCACCGGACGCGGCCGGGTCGTGCGGACCTCACTGCTCTCCTCCCTGGTCGGGATCCACAGCTTCCAGGGCACGCGCTGGACCGTGGCGGGCGAGGTCCCGCGCGCGACCGGCAACCAGCACCCGTCGATCGCGCCCTACGGGCTCTTCCACTGCGCGGACGGCGAGATCCAGCTGGCGGCGGCCAGCGAGTCGCTCTGGCGCGCGGTCGCGCAGGTCACCGGCCTGGACCCGGACGACGACCGGTTCGCCACCAACGCCGATCGGGTGACGCACCGTCAGGAACTCGCCGCGCTGCTGGAGGGCGCCTTCGCGACCGACAGCGCCGCCCACTGGCTCGAACGGCTCGACGCGGCCGGGATACCCGCCGGGCGGGTGCGCAGCATCGACGAGGTCTACCGGTGGGAGCAGACCCGACAGCAGGGACTGGTGATCGACGTCGAGCACAGCACGCTCGGTACGATCAGCCTGCCCGGTACGCCGTGGTCCTTCGACGAGGAGGCCGCCGACACTGCGGTCCACCAGGCGCCGCCCACCCTCGGCGAGCACGACGCCTCCGTCCGCGCCTGGCTCGCGGCCACGGAGGCGACGGAGGTCGCCGCACTCGCGTCGACCCCGGGGAGCTCGAAGTGACGACCGCCCGCACCACGCCCGCGTCGTTGCAGTTCGCGCACCAGCTTCTCGACGAGGGCAGCTGGACGTGCTGGGACACCCCACCACGCGGCAACCCGGTCCACGGCCCCTACGCCGACGACCTCACCCGCGCCCGCGAGCGCAGTGGCGGTGCGGACGAAGCCGTTCTCACCGGCGAGGGCCGCATCCACGGCCGACGGATCGCCGTGATCGTCGGCGAGTTCGGCTTCCTCGCCGGGTCCGTCGGCGTCGCCGCGGCCGACCGGCTCCTGCTCGCCGTCCACCGCGCCACCGCCGAGGGCCTGCCCCTGCTCGCCTGCCCCGCCACCGGCGGCACCCGCATGCAGGAGGGCACCCCCGCCTTCGTCGGCATGGTCCCCATCGTCGCCGCCCTCGCCGCCCACAAGGCCGCAGGGCTCGCCTATCTCGTCCATCTCCGCCACCCGACCACCGGCGGCGTGCTCGCGTCCTGGGGCTCCCTCGGCCACACCACGACCGCAGAGCCGCACGCCCTCGTCGGCTTCCTCGGCCCCCGCGTCTATCAGGCCCTCTACGGCCGCGAGTTCCCGGGCGGCGTCCAGACCGCCGAGAACCTCGACCACCACGGCATCGTCGACGCCGTCCTCACCACCGACCAACTCCGCGCGCGGACCGGGGACATCCTGCGCATCCTCACCCCGGGCGCGGCCGAGACGCGCGCCGACAAGCCCGCCGCCGCACCCGAGGCACACCTCAGTCAACCCACCGACGACGTCTGGCAGTCCGTCACCCTCACCCGGGCCCCCGACCGCCCCGGCCTTGCCGACCTCCTCGCCACCGCCGACTCCCTCGTCCCCCTCCACGGCACCGGCGCGGGCGAACGCGACGACGCCCTCACTCTCGCGCTGGCCCGCTTCGACGCCACCCCCTGCGTCGTCATCGGCCACGACCGCGCGGCGGCCCGCACACAGGGCACCGACATCACCCCCGCCGGACTGCGCACCGCCCGGCGTGGCATGCAGCTCGCCGCAGAGCTCGGCCTGCCCGTGGTCACCGTGATCGACACCGCAGGCGCCCAGCTCGGCCCGGCCCAGGAAGAAGCGGCGCTCGCCGGCGAGATCGCCCGCTGTCTCCAGCAGCTGATCACGCTGCCGGCCCCCACCCTCAGTCTCCTTCTCGGGCAGGGAACCGGAGGCGCGGCCCTCGCCCTGCTCCCGGCCGACCGCGTCCTCGCCACGCAGCACGCCTGGCTCGCACCCCTGCCCCCCGAAGGTGCTTCCGCCATCCTGCACCGCACCACTGACAGAGCCGCCGACCTCGCCCGCGCCCAGCACATCGGTGCCCACGACCTCCTCCGGGCGGGCACCGTCGACCGGATCATCGCCGAGCCCGACACGCCGTCAGCCCTGATCCGCGCCGTCAGCGCCGCCGTGAGCGGCGAACTCGCCGAACTCGCCGCGCTCAGCGCCCGATCAAGCCCGGTTGCCGGCTCGGTGGCCGACCCCGTGCGCCGCGCGGAGCAGCGGGGTCGCCGCAGCGCTGCGCTTGTACGCCTCGACGACCAGGTGTGACTGGATCGCCTCGACGCGGTGGACCCAGGGCGAGGCGGTGAGGAACTCCTGCAGGGCCTGCTTGGACGGCTGCGTGACGTCCACCAGCAGTTGGTGCTCGCCCATCACGGTCGCGCAGTAGCGGACCAGCGGCGACTCGACGAGCATCGCGCCGACCGCCTCGACCTGGTCCGGTCTGGTCCGGATCCACAGCATCGCCTCGACCGGCAGGCCGAGCAGGGCCGGCTCGACGGAGGCCCGCACGCTCACCAGCCCGCGCCGGGTGAAGGTCTCCAGGCGGCGTCGGACCGTGGCCTCGGACATCCCCGTGACAGCCGCCAACTCCTCGTGGGTACGGCGGCCGTCCTCGGCCAGGGCCTGGAGGAGTCGCCACTCGTCCGGGCCGACCTCGACGTCCGGCGGGTCGACGCGGTCCGGGATCTGACTGCCGCCGTCCAGCTCGGCCTCCTCTGCCGGGGTCAGCACGGCGGGACGCCACTCGTGCACGGTCCGGAAGTAGCGCAGCACCGGCGAGACGTGCTGGGAGACCACGCCGGGGAGTGCCGGGATCCGGTCCAGCATCAGGTTGCCGAGCCGGCCGGGCGGGCACTGTACCTCGGCGACGCAGTCGACCGGTCCGGCCAGGGCGTAGCTGAAGATCGTGTCGTCCCAGTCCGCGGTGGCGACGGCGACATCCCGGACCGCTCCCGGGCGGCAGTTCAGCCGCACGATGGCCGTCTCGCCCTGGGTGATCAGCCCGGTCACCACGACCTGGCCGCTGTCGAGCAGCCGCAGTCCGCGCCGGGCGACCGTCCGTTCGCCCTCGCCGAGCACGGCGGCGATCCGCCGCCACGAGGCCCGTCCGTCGACCTGCAGCGCGGCGACGATGCGCCGGTCCAGCGCATCCAGGCCCTCTTCCGTCGCTGTCACCCTCACACACTAACCAGTGGCCGCTCCCCGGTCGCGCCCCCGGCCGTACCCCGGCCGCGGCCGGACGACGGTGCACCCGTGGACGAACCGTCTAGACTCGCCCGTCAGGGACCGTCAGGGACCGTCAGGGACCGTCAAGCCGGTGAAACGGGGGCACAGTTGAGCGGGATCATCGTGATCGGCGGGGGCATCGCGGGTTCGGCGGCGGCGTTGGCGCTGCACAAAGCCGGGTTCGAGGTGACGGTCCACGAGGCGCACCCGGTGAGCGGCGCGGACATCGGGGCGTTCCTGACCCTGGCGAGCAACGGCATGCGGGCGCTGGCCCAGTTCGACGCGGCCGAGGCGGTTGCCGCCGAGGGTTTCGAGCTGACCTGGATGAACGTGCTGGACGCGGAGGGCGCCGAGCTCGCCTCGGTGCCGCTGGGGGACGTGGAGCACCCGCTGACCCGGTTCCGCTGCCTGCGCCGCGCCGAGCTGGCCGCCGCACTGCAGCGCGAGCTGTCGCGGCGCGGGATCGCGATCCGCCACGGCGCGCGGCTCGTCGGCGTCGACGACACGGACGACGGCGTCACCGCACGGTTCACGGACGGCACGTCGGCGCAAGGCGAGCTGCTGGTCGCCGCGGACGGGCTCCGCTCCGTCGTCCGCTCGTCACTGACGCCCGACACGCAGCCGGACTACGCGGGGCAGGCGGTCTTCTACGGCTACACGACCGAGGCCCGGCCCCCGCACGCCGACGGACGGATCACCATGGTCCGGGGCAGCGGCACCGCGTTCGGCTACGCGGTGTCACCCGCCGGGGAGACGTACTGGTTCGCTCGTGTTCCCGGACCGGCGCTGACGGCGGAGGAGATCGGGGGCACGAAGCCCGCCGAGTGGCGCGAGCGCCTGCTGCCTCTGCTGCGCCCGGACCGGACGCCCACCGCCGACATCGTGGCCGCCACCACCGAGAGCCTGATGGCGACCAACGCCATGCACCTCACTCCCGGCCTGCCCTGGCGCGGCCGGCGCACGGTCCTCATCGGCGACGCCGCGCACGCGGCCTCGCCCGCGACCGGCCAGGGCGCGTCGATGGCGCTGGAGGACGCCGTGGTGCTGGCGAAGGCGCTGCGGGACAGTGCCTCAGCCGATGCCGCGCTGGACGCCTACGAGGCGCACCGCAGGCCGCGCGCCGAGCAGAACGTGACGAACAGCGCCCGGCTGACCGCCTCCCGCACCACCGCCGTGTCGCCGGACACCACCCGCCGCCAGGGTCCCTCGACGCGGGTGGACGAGGACGTGCAGCGCACCCTGGACTGGAACACCACGCTCCCGGCGGCCCCGTCCGAGAACTGACGTTCCGTCAACAGCCCAACCGCGGACCGGACGAACAGTCGGCGAACCTGACGCCACGCCAGTTCGCCGCCCCGTCATGTCCAATCCATTCAGACCCCCGGGCCGCCGAGCGGCTCCTGGGCAGAACCTCGTGCTCACCGGCATGGTGATGACCCCTCACCATCGGCTCCCCATACGTCCCATACCTTCGTGCCCGATCCTCCTGGTGTTCTGATCCTCTTCTCATGGGCCGTACACAGTCACGGGTTGGCCACCGGTGTCGCCAAGGGTGGTGGCCACTTCCCGTGCACGAGGAGCGAGTTCATGCGGACACGCACGATGGGCAGGCGAGCGGTGGTCCTGACGTCCACTGCGGCGGCGCTCGCGCTGGGCGTCGGGGTGACCTTCGCCGAGGGCGGCTTCGGCACCACCTCGCTGGGCAACAAGAAGGTCGGCCTCCAGGCCGACGGGTCCTACCTGACGCAGACCAACCAGTTCGTCACCCCGGTGGGCGACGTCATCAAGGAGACCGGCCGCCCTTTCGGCCTGGCCCTCAACCCGGACGGCAGGACCGCCGCGGCGCTCAACACCGGCGGCGCGACGACGGGCGTCGTGACGGTCTTCGACCTGGTCCACCACACCGTGCTGCAGCAGGTCGGCAACGGTGACATCTCCGACGGCGGCATCCTCTACTCCCCCGACGGGAAGTACCTCTGGGCCGCGCAGTCGGCCAACCTGTTGCGGTTCAGCGTCGCGGTGGACGGGACCCTCTCCGCGCCCGTCACGGTCGCCCTGCCCGGCGTCTCCGGCCGCCAGGCCGTCCCGGCCGGGCTCGCCTGGGCGCCCGACGGCAGCCTGCTGGTCACCCTCAGCGCGAACAACACGCTCGCCGTGGTCGACCCGGTCACCAACACGGTGGTCAAGCAGATCGCCGTCGGCAACGTGCCCAACACCGTGGTGGTCGTCGGCGGCAAGGCCTACGTGTCCAACCAGGGCGGCCGTCCCGCCAAGCCCGGCGACCGCACCGACGACTCCTACGGCACCCCCGTCGTCACCAACGACGACAACGCCGTCCCGACCTCCGGCACGGTCTCCGAGGTCGACCTCACCGCCGGGAAGCAGGTGCGGACCTTCGACGTCGGTCTGGAGCCGAGCGCGCTGCTGGCCGTCGGCGGCAACGTCCTGGTCGCCAACACGGACGACGACAGCGTTACCACCATCGACACCGCCAAGCAGCGGCTCGGCCGCACCTTCAGCGCCAACCCGGCACCCGGCGCGCCCTACGGCGCTCAGCCCAACGGCCTGGCGATGCTGGACAGTTCGCATCTCGCGGTCAGCCTGGGCCGGGACAACGCGGTCGCCGTCTACTCCTACCAGGGGGCCTACGCGCAGCCGAGCTTCGAGGGCCTGATCCCGACCGGCTCCTTCCCCACCGGTATCGCCAAGGACACGCAGCTGAACCGGCTGGTCGTGGCGAGCGAGCAGGGCGTGGGCTCGGTCGGGCCGAACGGCACCATCAACGAGGGCACCGGCACCAACTCCGCCACGTCCCACCTGGGTTACAACTTCATCGGCACCGTGCAGACCGTTGCCGAGCCGAACGCCCGTCAGATGGCCCAGTACACCGAGCAGGTGTTCAAGAACAACCAGTGGAACGGCCTGCAACAGCGCAACCAGACCGGTAACGGCGCGGCCAAGCCGGTCGCGGTCCCGCTGCGGGTCGGCGACCCGTCGACGATCAAGCACGTCTTCTTCATCGTCAAGGAGAACCGCACCTACGACCAGGTGCTCGGCGACGATCCGCGCGGCAACGGCGACCCGAGCCTGGCGCAGTTCGGCAAGCAGGTCACGCCGAACATCCACTCGATCGTCAGCCAGTTCCCGCTGATCGACAACCTCTACTCCGACGGCACCAACTCCGCCGAGGGCCACCACTGGCTGGACCAGGCGTTCGTCAACAACTACCTGCAGCAGATGTACGGGAACTACGCCCGCTCCTACCAGACCGGCGACCCGCTCAGCGACGTGAAGTCCGGCTGGATCTGGGACAACGCCCAGAGCCACGGCAAGTCGGTGGTCAACTGGGGCGAGCAGATCGGCAGTTACGTCGACGCGCAGGGCAACGGGACACAGGCCGGCAGCTGGACCAAGTGGCTCCACGACGCCGAGGTGATGCAGGGCCAGGCGTCGGGTCCGCTCAACTACCCGCTGGGCAGCTACACCGCGAAGACGGACATCCCCTCGCTGGCGAAGATCACCAAGCCGGACTTCCCCAACTTCGACCTCAACATCCCCGACCAGTACCGGGCCGACCTGTTCCAGAGCGACTTCGCCCAGTACGTCAAGAGCGGCAACCTGCCCGCGCTCAACATGATGTGGCTGATGAACGACCACACCGAGGGCACCAACCCGGGCGGGATCACGCCGCAGGCGCACGTCGCCGACAACGACCTGGCACTCGGCCGGATCGTCGACACCATCTCGCACAGCCCGTACTGGAAGGACTCCGCGATCTTCGTGATCGAGGACGACTCGCAGAACGGCGTCGACCACGTCGACGGTCACCGCAACATCGCCATGGTCATCAGCCCGTACGCGAAGCGCGGCGCGGTGGTCGACTCGTACTACAGCCAGCTGAACTTCATGCGGACCATCGAGCAGATCCTCGGCCTGCCGCCGATGAACCAGGAGGACCTGGCCGCGGAGCCGATGTACGACGTCTTCACCGACGAGCCGGACTTCACGCCGTACAGCTTCGTGCCGAACAACATCCCGCTGACGCAGACCAACCCGCAGCCCGCACAGGCACCCAACGCGGCGGCGAAGGCGTGGGCGCAGTGGTCGGCCAAGCAGGACTACGCGCACGAGGACATGATCAACATGCAGCAGGAGAACCGGGACATCTGGTACGCCTCCAACGGCTTCGCCAAGGCCTATCCGGGTGACTCCACGGTGCTGCTGCCGAACCAGGTCCCGGGCGCCGACATCGCGCCGACCGGCGACAGCGACGGCTGACCACACCGGAGCAAGTGCCCGAGGGCCGACCCACGCTGCCTGGTGGGTCGGCCCTCGGAGTTCTCAGAACTGACGTGTCACCAGCTGTCGTTCAGGGTCCCGCTGCCCGAACCACCCGTCGTGAAGGAGTGGTTGTTGCCCGGCTCCCACGTGATCGAGCCGTCGGGATTCTTGATGATGTACTTGTACTGGACGGAGGTGTTGGCGGGCAGGCTGACCGTGCCGCTCCACACCGGGTAGCCCGACGAGGAGAGCGGGATCGCCTGCGAGGTGTCCCAGCTGCCCAGCGCCGGGATCGAGCCGACCAGGAAGACGTTCTGGCCGTACGTCGTGGTCTCGTTGACGTTGAAGCTCTCACCGACCGTACCGGAGGCGGCCGTCGGCAGGTAGAGCGCGACCGCGTCGTCCGCCGGGACCGTGACGGTGGCGGTCCCGTTGGCGGCGACCGCGACGGTCGAGCCCGTGCACGCGCCGGTCGAGGGCGTCAGGTCGCCGTGGACGACGTCGCAGTAGTTGCCCGCCGGAAGGCCGGTGGCGACGGTGATGGTCTTGGCCGCCGACTCGTTGTTGATCGCGATCCAGCCGCGGTCGCCCCGGCTGAAGGCGATCAGGTTGGTGCCGTCGTCGTACCAGTTGGCGACCGGCTGCCCGGCGACCGCGTTGTGCCAGCCGACCATGTTGGCGACGCCCTGGTTGCGGTCGGTGCAGAACCAGCCGTTGGAGCAGTCGGTGTCCGTGACGTAGCCGTTGGCGTCGGCGGGCGGCGAGTCGTCGCTGTTGGTCCAGTCGAAGCTGGCGTAGACCTGCGGGACGTCGTAGCCCCAGGCCAGTTCGAAGAGGTTGGCCAGGATGTAGCTCGCACCGGACTTGTAGTTGAGCGTGCTGCCGTTGCGCTCGGTGTCGTGGTTGGTCACCATCGAGGTCGACGCGCTCGGCGGCTCAAGGCCCCAACTCTGGCCGAACGTCTTGAGGTTGGCTATGTCGCCGGTGAACTGCGTCTTGAGGTCCTGGGCGTAGGTGAACTCGATGACGCTGCCGTTGGACTCGAAGGCGGCCGGCTGCAGCGAGCTGTTGGTGCTGCCCGGGATCACCTCCTGGTAGACGTAAGGGCGCTGGCTGGTCCAGGTGGTGTTGTTCACCTGGGCCAGGATCGCGGCCATGTCGGCCTGGTTGATGTGCTTGGCGGCGTCCATCCGGAAGCCGTCCACGCCGTCGGCGACCAGGCTGTTGAGGTACCCCGCCTCGGTCTGCCGGACGTGGGTTGTCTCGGTGGCCAGGTCCTCCAGGTTGGACAGGTCGCACTCCTGGACCTGGGTCTGGTTGTTCCAGTCCTGGATCGACAGGTCCGAGTTGGGGCAGTTGCCCGGGTAGGCGTGGAAGTCCGCGGAGGTGTAGCCGGGCTGGGAGTAGCTCTCCGTCGACGAGTTGAAGGTGTCGCCGCCGTAGGAGTCGGTGCTGGTGTTGTTGTTCCCGGCCATGTGGTTGAGCACGGCGTCCGCGTAGACCTTGACGCCCGCGTTGTGGCAGGTGGTCACCATGGCAGCGAACTGCGCGGCGTCGCCCATCCGGCTGTTGAGGTCGTAGCCGATCGGCTGGTAGACCTCCCACCACGGGTGGGTGCCGGAGAGCCGGATCGAGTCCTGGGGCGGGGCGACCTCGACCGCGCCGTAGCCCTTCGGGCCGAGCTCGGTGGTGCACTCGTTGGCGACGGAGTTCCAGTTCCACTCGAAGAGGTTCGCGATGACGTCGCCGCCGTCGGGCCCGGTCGCCGCCCGCGCGGGCTCCGCCTGCGTGGTCAGCGGCACCACCGCGGCGGCGGCGACCAGCACGCCGACGGCGATCCAGCGGGCCGTGCTCCGGGCGGCGTGCCCGTTCGCCTTCCCGTTTGCGTGCTTCGACGTGCTGCCGGGCGTGGGGGTGCTGCGTCCGGTGTGAATGCGCTTCCTCATGGGCCCTCTCTCCAGAGCCAGGGGGGTGGGGGCGCGACTCTGGGCCGTGGCGGGCCGCCTGCCGCGTACCAGACCCTCTCGCGGCCCTGATGACCCCGTCAATAACTCTGTGCAAACAATTTCGGCAACTTTCTGCAAGTAGATGCGATCACCGACGGCCCACGAAACGCGTCGGGCCACCCCGGCATGCGGGGTGGCCCGACGGTTGAGAGCTACTGACGTTGGATCAGAGCGTGGCGCACTGCCCGAGCTTGAGACCCTTGACGTCGTTCGGCCCGGTGGAGGTGCCGAACTGCGGTGCGGGCGTGTTGTGGTAGCAGCCGAGGTCGCCGTTCACGGTGTTGGAACCCACCGCGTTGCTGTTCGGCACGAGCGTCCGGTCGTCCTGGATCAGGATGTTGGTGCCGACGTGGTTACGACTGGTGGCCATGTAGCACGAGCGCAGGTGGCTGCTGGTGATGTACCCGTGGACGGTGTTGTCCTCGAAGTCGTCGTAGGCCGGGGTGGGAGTGTTGCCCTGCGCCAGCGTGGTGAAGATCGCCAGACCGGGCTGCGGGTCGCAGTTGACGCCCGCTCCGTCGCCGATCGTGGTGACGTCACCCTTGACGGTGTCGGAGTGCAGGATCACCGCGAGCGCGTGGTCACTGTTGATGTTGCCGCCGACGACGTCGTCGGTCGTGGTGTCGCAGTTGGCGTGCGGGGAACAGCCGAGTCCCAGCGCCGCGCCGCGGCCCACCTGGATGTTGCCCTTGACGTGGACGGTGGCGCCGGTGATCGCGTCGAGCACGGAGTGCGGCGTGACGTAGAGCTGGGTCTCCACGGTGACCTTGCCACTCGGGATGGAGCAGGTGCCGTCGACCACCAGCTCGTAGTAGTAGCCGGGGGAGATGTCGCCGCCATGGCAGACCACCGTGGTGGCACCGTTCGGGACGGCGTGGTTCGGGACGGCGTGGGCGGTGGGCGCGCTGGTGAGAGCAAGCGCCGACAGGGCGGTCAGGGCCACCGGGACGGACCGGAGCACGGAACGGAACAACGTACGATCTCCTCGACTCTGCCCCCCATCTGACGTTCTGGCAGGAGTCACGCTATGCGCACCGCATCCGCCCCGCCACGCAGCGGGACCGAGCAGGTGACGCCCCGTCGGCGGGTACGTCACCTGCTCGGTCGCCCCGATGTCGCCGCTGACCGCTCAGCTGAGGTTGAAGTCGTCCGCGAAGACGTTGCCTTCTCCGTACCAGCCGTGGACGAAGACGGTGACCGTCCCGCTGCTCCCGGTGGTGAACGGCACCGTCAGCTGGTTCCAGCCGGAGTTGCTGGACCAGGTCGACGCGGTCGCCCCGCCGCTGACGCCGACGTAGGCGTAGCTGCCCTGCACCCAACCACTCAGCGTGTAGCTGGTGTTGGGCTGCAGGGTCACCGTCTGGTCGCACTCGCCGGTGGCGGAGGACGTCGGGGTGACCTGGAGGGCGTAACTCCCGGAGTGGACCGGGCTGGTGACCACGCCACTGCCGGACTGGCAGGTCCACGGGCTCAGAGCGCCCGACTCGAAGCCCGCGTTGACCAGCGATCCCCCGCCGGTCCCGCCGCCACCACCGCCGCTGCCCGTCACCGTCAGGTTGTAGATCGCGCTGTGACTGCCGCTGGACGCGGTCCCGGTGACCGTGATCGGGTACGTGCCCGCCGCGACCGAGGACCCGACCGTGGCCGTCAGCGCCGCGCTGCCGCCGGAGGTGACCGAGCTCGGGCTGAACGACACGCTGACACCGGAGGGCGCACCGCTCGCGGTCAGGCCGACCGACTCCGCGCTGCCCGCGGTGACCGCCGTGCTGACGGTCGCCGTGCCGCTGCTGCCGTCCGCGACCGACGCGGACGAGGGCGAGAGCGCCAACGAGAAGTCGCTGCTGGTCCCCCCACCGCCACCGCCACCGCCGCCCGAGGTGCCCTCATAGGGCACGAACGCGTCCGTGAAGGCCAGCGGGTTCTGGCTGATCTCACTGCACGTCGGCAGCGAGTTGGCGCTGCCGCTGCACGCCTGGTCCCGGTCCACCGACCAGTAGGCCAGCCGGCCCACGCCGTTCTGCGCGGCGAAGTTCTCCACCGTCTGCGCGTCGCCGAGCGTGAAGGTGGAGCCGTCGTCGTTCTTGCCGATCATGGGCGTGATGCCGAGGTTGGCATAGGTGTAGGACGAGTCGACCGCCTTCATCTGCGCCAGCGTCGCCTGCGCGGCGGAAACGGCCGCCTGGCCCATCTCCTCGCCGGTGCCCGCGTAGTAGTCCATGGCCATGATGTTGACCACGTCGATCTTGATGCCCACGTTCTTGGCGGCCTGCAGGATGTTGACGCCGTCCTGGGTCAGGCCGGTGGGCAGGACCGGCAGGGTCATCGAGAACTGCAGGTTGGGGTTGGTCGCCTTGAGGTCCTTCATCGCCTGCATCTGCCGCGCGGCGGAGGCGGTGTCGGCGACGGCGGCGCCCTCGACGTCGAAGTCGAGCTGGTTGACGCCGTAGTCGTTGATGATCGCCTGGTAGCCGGCGTCGATGCTGCTCTGTGTCGTACAGGTCCAGGCGAGCGGCTCACCGCTGGCGCCGCCGGAGGAGATGATCACCGACGCGCCCTCGGACTTGGCCTTGGCGATCTCGGGGTCGGTGTAGGAGTCGGCGCCGATCGGGAGCGTGTCGCCCCAGATCTGGTTGCACCCTTCGCCGAGCACGAATGCCGCGGTGTAGGCCTTCAACCCGTGCCCGGTGATGGCCGTGTCGAGCATGCCTTCCTGACCGTTCGACATGTCGGCATAGGGAGCGACCGAGTACACGCTCGTCGCCGCGGTACTGGCCGTAGGCGCGAAGGCCCCGACCATCCCGGCGACGGCGAGCGCCAGCGCGCCTGCCGAGGCGGTGAATCTTGCCAAGTGCATGACACAAGTCCCTTCGGGGGTGCCCGACGCGACGGCGCCGACGGTGTGGGGCGTCGGCGCCGCTGGACTCGGCGTGCGTCGGGAACGGAGGTGTGGGGTGTGAAGGAGTTGCCACGCAGGCCTGGCGTGAGCACTACCAAACAACCTCCGTGAGGCTGCGTCAATAGGACTAGACCAAATTGCCTTGGCTGCAACAGGACTAGTCCACTCGCCCGCTCGGGGCTACTCGCCCGGCTTCTGCGCCAGGTGCTGCTTCGCGTCCTCGTAGCCCGCCGCGCCGGGAGCCTCGGACGGACCGTAGACGAGGTTGAGCACGCCGGTGCTGAAGGCCGCGGAGGAGAGCAGTCGCAGCGGGATCGGCTCCTCGCTCTCACCGAACAGCCGCATGCCCTTGCCCAGCGCGATCGGGTGCACCAGCAGGTGCAGCTCGTCCAGCAGGCCCGCCGCCAGCAACTGCCGCACCACGGAGACCGAACCGCTCAGCCCGATGTCCCCGCCGGGCCCGGCCTTCAGCGCGGTCACGGTGGCGACCAGGTCGCCTTCGAGCTGCTCGGAGTTGCGCCATGCGAACGTCAACCGCTGCTTCGAGACCACGATCTTCCGCATGTCCCCCAACGCCTTGGCGAACCCGGCGTCCTCCCCACCCGCCTGCTCCCGCTCCGGCCACGCCCCGGCGAAGCTGTCGTACGTCCTGCGCCCGAACAGGACGGTGTCCGCCCCCGCCAGCTGGGCCCCGACGGCCGCACCCATCTCGTCGTTGTAGTAGGGGAAGTGCCACTCGTTCGGAGCCTCCACCACGCCGTCGAGCGAGATGAACAGACCTGCCGTGATCTTTCGCATCGGTAGCCTCCGTGGGAGCGGTTCGTCTGCCGCGGACTCTACCGAAATGTCCGTTCCTCACCGCAGCTTTGCCGCCCTCCGACGACACCCGGTTTTGCGCGACCGCAAGCACAGCGCTGTCAGCGGTGTCACCGCTGTCACGGCTGTCACCTGAACCGTGCCTAGGAGGCGAACGCGTCGACCGTCGCCGCGAACTGTCCCGCGTCCTGGAACAGGAAGGCGTGCCCGGCATCCGGGTACAGCAGGACATGGGCGCAGCGCAGGCTGTCGGCCAGGATCGCGGCGTTGGCCGCCGGGTCCAGGGCGTCCGAGGCGCCGTCAGCGACGAGGACCGGCACGTGTATCCGCCCCAGCTCCTGGCCCTCGCGGTCCGCGCCGGCCATCCACTGCTGGACAGCGGTGGTCTGCTCAGCCTTCACCGCGTCGGAGGCGCCGTAGAAGCCCGGGTACCGGCCGATCCCCTCGGCGTAGGCACGCGCGGCCGCGAGCTGGTCGGGCGGGAAGAGGACGGACAGCACGACCGCAGGGTTCGGGCTGTCGAGCGCCGCCGCAGCGGCGGGCGGGATCGGCAGGGACTGCCCCGTCCCGGCCTGGGTGGAGGCCAGCCCCAGCCGCCCGACCTGGCCCGGGTGCCGCACCGCCAGCGCCTGTGCCACCATCCCGCCCAGCGACCACCCGAGCACGGTGGGCCGGTGCAGCCGCAGCGCGGAGATCAACGCACTGGTCTGCTCGGCCATCGCGGGCACGGTCAACGGACCGGGCAGCGCGCTGGTCTCCCCCACGCCCGCATTGTCGAAGACGACCACGGTGTGGTGCGCGGCCAGCGCGTCCACGAACGCGGGCGCCCAGGCATCCATCGAGCCGCCGTGCCCCATCACCAGCAGGATCGGGCTCCCCGCGCCGACCTCGCGGTAGGCGACGTCGCCCTCCTTCGTGTGCGCGATCAAGGTCGGCGCGCCCACGATCCCGCTCGCGGGCGCTGCCGGTGCAACCGGTGCTGCTGCGGCAACCCCCGTGCCGCACAGAGCCGTCACCACCACCGTCGCCGCCGCGACCGCAGCCCCGACCCGTGCGCGCATGCTGCCGTTGTGCTGCATCCGGCTCCCCCCTTCGCTCCCCCACCGACGACCGTCAGTCGGGAGCGTAGCCACGAGCCGCCCGGAGCGCCTCAGGGTTTTGCCCGGGTCGTCCCCTGATCCACCGCACGCAGCACCCCTAAGGGCTCCGGGAACCGTCACACCCCCTTGGGACAACTGCCGCGCCAGACGGCAGTGCAGAACGTGGGAGGCATCAGTTTCATCAGGTCGAGGCCGGCCCACGAGGTGCCCACCCAGCCGTCGCGGAAGCCGTTCGTGACCATCTGGCACCCGGTCATGCCCTGGAGCAGCTCGACCTCGTGGCTGCCGTCAGTGAAGATCTCCAGCGCCGCCGACCCGGTGTCGTCGGGGCACTCGTAGGTCCCTCCCGACGGTGTCGGAAGCGCGTTGAGGGCACTGCGGAAGCCACTGATCGTCGCCTGGTCCGTGATCACCCGCGACGTCACGCGGATCCTCCGCACCCCGTTCGACGACAGGTTCGCATACCCGCAGAGCAACAGCCGGTTCGCCGCCAGGGGCTCGAGAACGTCACGCGTCCCGGTCACGTCGGTCGCCTGGTCCTGCGGCTCCTGCGGCTCCTGCGACGGGCAGTGCCCAGTCCGGACCGCTGTGAGGGCCGCCGCGACCGCCGTCGGGTCCTGCGTCTGCGAGTGCGCGTCCGCGCTGAACCAGCCGGTCGCATCGAGCGCCCACAGCACGGCCACCAGCGCCACCGCGACCGCCAGCGCCTCGGGCCACAGCTTCAGCCGACGTCTGCCGCCAGGTCTTCGCACCGTCCTCGCCTCCTCGCGTCGTGCCCGTAGGACGAAGCGGGAGGGGCATCAGTTCCTGACGCTGTATCAGGCTCCTTGCCAGGCCCTGCGTCAGGCGCTGCGTCAGGCTCCCCGCAGCGCCCGCAGACCGGCGAACTCCCGTATCCGCAGCGCTTTGCCGAGCACGACGAACGCCAGCGCCATCGCCGCACCGCCGGCCACCAACCCCAGCAGCACCGACCCCTGGAGCACGTGCGCCGCGCTCCACCCGACCGCACCGGCCGCGCCCGCCGCCGCGACGAGCTTGCCGTAGGTGCGCACCAGGCGCCTCCCGTCGAGGCGGCGGTCCAGCCGACGCCGCAGCCGGACGGCCGTGACCACCATGCCGAACAGGTACGACACCGCATACGCGGCGGCCATGCCGGTGACCGCCCAGCGCGGCGGCAGCCACAGGTGGCAGGCGGTCGCCAGGACGATGTCGGCGACGGAGATCCACAGCGCCATCCAGAACGGCGTGCGGGTGTCGTCGAAGGCGTAGAAGCCGCGCAGCAGCAAGTACTGGGCGGAGAACGGGATCAGGCCGAGCGCGAAGGCGCGCAGCATCTCGCCCAGTGGGGCCGCGGTGCCCTCCGTACTGCTGCCGTGGGCGACCATGACGACCGCGATCTCCGGCCCGAAGACCAGGAAGAAGAAGGCCGCCGGCACCCCCCGCGCCCCACCGCGCGTCTTCACCTGCGTCGCATCAAGATCACGCATGCGGCACACCCTAGTACCGGAACGACAACGACAGCCTCGGAACGACGACAACCGCGCGCCCTCCGGTACGGGAAACCGGAGGGCGCGCGGAAGGGTGTCACCGGGCCGCGTCGACGAGCGACAGCCGAGCACGACCCGGAGATCAGGACATCAGGCCGGTCAAATCCCCAGGCCTGCAAGCAAACTCAGACCTGCCCGGCCTTCTCCAGTGCGGCGCAGCAGGTGTTGACCATCAGACGGGTCACCACGTACGGGTCGACGTTGGCGTTCGGGCGGCGGTCCTCGATGTAGCCCTTCTTGTCCACCTCGACCTGCCACGGGATGCGCACCGACGCGCCACGGTCGGAGACGCCGTAGGTGTAGACGTTCCACGGGGCCGTCTCGTGCTTGCCGGTGAGGCGCTGCTCGACACCCGAGCCGTACTGGGTGACGTGCTCCATCACGATGTCCTGGCTGGCGCCGAGCGCCTCGCAGGCGGTGATGATGGCGTCGTAGCCCTCACGCATGGCCTTGGTGGAGAAGTTGGTGTGCGCGCCCGCGCCGTTCCAGTCGCCCTTGGCCGGCTTGGCGTCCAGGGAGACGACGACGCCGTAGTCCTCGGCGATGCGGTGCAGCAGCCAACGGGCGACCCACATGTGGTCGGAGACCACGAGCGGGCTCAGCGGGCCGATCTGGAACTCCCACTGACCCGGCATGACCTCGGCGTTGATGCCGCAGATGCCCAGGCCCGCCTCGATGCAGGCGTCCAGGTGCTTCTCGACGATCTCGCGGCCGACGACCTTGCCCGCGCCGACGCCGCAGTAGTACGGGCCCTGCGGGGCCGGGAAGCCGCCCTCGGGGAAGCCCAGCGGGCGGCCGTCCTCGGTCAGGAAGGTGTACTCCTGCTCGATGCCGAAGATCGACTCCTGCGCGGCGAACTGCTCGTCAACGGCCGAGAGGCGGGCGCGGTGGTTGGTCTCGTGCGGGGTGCCGTCGGTGTTCCACACCTCGCACAGGACCAGCACGTTGTCGCCGCCACGGATCGGGTCCGGGCAGGAGAAGACCGGCTTGAGCACGCGGTCGGAGGCGTGACCCTCGGCCTGGTTGGTGCTGGAACCGTCGAAGCCCCAGACCGAGAGCTCGGCGCCGTCGGCCAGAACCTTGGTCTTCGAGCGCAGTTCGGCGGTCGGCTCGGTGCCGTCGATCCAGATGTACTCGGCCTTGTAAGTCACGGGCGCTGACCTCGCAGGTGAACGTGCACGGGTGGGGGAACGATGCTGTGGCGCTCGGCGTCGCTCCTCTGCGCTGGGGAGTTACGGCCTTGGCTGTTGGACCAGGAGCCTCACAGCACGCAATTTCCCACTCGTTGCCCGTTTGTGAACTGCATGTTAACCAGGCCAGGAGTGGTGCAGTTCACACCCTCCGCAGTACACAGCGCGCCAACCCCGCAGGTCACACGCGCGTGAACACCAACGACACGTTGTGGCCGCCGAAGCCGTAGGAGTTGGCCAGCCCCGCCTGCCACTCGCCGTGCCGCACCCCGCCCGCGACCAGGTCGAGCTTGATCTCGGGGTCCGGGTGGTCGAGGTTCCGGATCGCCGGGAGCCGGCCCTCGCGGAGCGCCAACGCGGTGACCATCGCGCCGAGCGCCCCGGACGCGCCCAGCAGGTGACCGGTCATCGACTTGGTCGCGGTCACCACCGGGTGGCGGCCCAGCACGTCCGCGATGACCTGCGCCTCGACCGCGTCCCCGGCCGGGGTGGAGGTGGCGTGGGCGTGTACGAACCCGATGTCCTGCGGCGCGACCCCGGACTCGGTCAGCGCCTGCCGGATCGCCCGCGACTGCCCGTCGGCGTCGGAGGCGGTGATGTGGTCGGCACTGGAGGTGATTCCGGCGCCCGCGACCCGCGCGTACGCCCGCGCACCGCGCGCCCTGGCGCGGTCCGCGCGCTCCAGCACCAGCAGCGCGGCGCCCTCGCCGAGCACGAAACCGTCGCGCTCGGTGTCGAACGGCCGTGAGGCCAGGGCGGGTTCGTCGTTCCGCTTGGACAGGGCGGTCATCTGCGCGAAGCCCGCCATCGGCAGCGCCGCGACGCACGCCTCCGTCCCTCCGGCGACCACGACGTCCGCGCGGCCGAGGCGGATCAGGTCCAGGGCCATGGCGATCGCCTCCGCGCCCGAGCTGCAGGCGCTCACCGGCGTCCGCGCGCCCCCGCGTGCGCCGAGGTCCATGCTGACCCACGCCGCCGGGCCGTTGGCCATCAGCATCGGCACCACGTACGGGGACACCTTGCGGGCCCCGTACTGCTCCAGCACGTCGTCCTGCGCGAGGAGCGATCCGGCCCCACCGGTCCCGGTCCCGATCACCACGGCCAGCCGCTCACCGTCGACCTCCGGCCGCCCCGCGTCCGCCCAGGCCTCCCGCGCGGCCACCAGCGCGAGTTGCTCGCAGCGGTCGAGCTTGCGCGCCTCGACACGCGGCAGCACCTCGGCCGGGTCGACGGCCAGCTGCGCGGCGATCCGCACCGGCAGGTCCTTCGCCCACTCCTGCTCCAGCGCGCTCGCGCCCGACTCGCCCGCGAGCATCGCGGCCCACGTCGACGCCGCGTCCCCGCCGAGCGGTGTGCTGGCACCCATGCCGGTGACGACGACCTCGATGTCGGCGTGGGCCTGGGCCTTGTCAACGCTGTGCTGTCCCATCGGCGCTCTCCCCTTGTGTTCGTAGGCTGCCTTTTCGTAAGAAAGGCACGAGAGGGCGAGTTCGGTGGGCGGCCCGCCCTCTGGCGTTGATGCCCAGCCTGGCACGATCACCGGACCGGACCGGGGCACGGCAATGCCGCGAGTCTGCCTACGAATCTTTGTGGGGTATCGACAACCTGGGTAGCGACAGCCTGGGCAGCGACAGCCCGGGGTAGCGACAGTCGCGCTACCGGACGACCGGCACGTCGACGCGGGTCGTCCCGGTCCGCTCCGCCAGCGCCTCGCCGCCGGTGGCCTCGGCCAGCCAGGCGTCGAAGCTCAACACCGACTCCTCCGGCACCCCGACCTCGATCACCACGCCGACGGCGTCGTACGCGACGTCACGCACCCCGTACCCGGCCGACCGCAGGTCGTTCTCCAGCCGCCCGGCGCGGACGTGGTCGGTGGTCACCTCGATCAGGGCGACCGGCCGTCGCTCGACCGCGCCGACCTCGTCCAGCGCGGCCGACACGGCGCCGCCGTAGGCGCGGACCAGGCCGCCCGCGCCGAGCAGGACGCCGCCGAAGTACCGGGTCACCACGGCGACGGTGTCGGTCAGCCCGCGCCGGCGCAGCACCTCCAGCATCGGCGCGCCCGCCGTCCCGGCCGGTTCGGCGTCGTCGTTGGACCGCTCCCGGCGCGGGTCGTCGCCGACCACGAAGGCGGTGCAGTTGTGCCGGGCGTCCCAGTACTCCTTGCGGATCCGGGCGATGAACGCCTGCGCCGCGGCCTCGTCCTCGGCCCGGGCGAGATGGCAGATGAAGCGGGACTTCTTCACCTCGATCTCGTGGACCCCCGGCCCGGCCACGGTCAGGTACACCACGGACGGGCCTCCCGGTTCTGCTGCACTTGCGCTGTTCGCGTGCTGCACTTGCGCTCGTGTGCTGCTCTAGCGCTTCGTTCCTGGTCGCCTGCCAGGTTACTCGGGCCGCTCCCAGCTGTAGGCGCGCTCGACCTTGGCGACGTGCACGGCGTAGGACGAGTACCACTTCTCCCGGCCCAGGTTCCGCGCCATGGTGTGCTCGGCGTTGGCGCGCCAGGCCTTGACGTTCTCCTCGGTGTCGAAGTAGGCGACGGTGATACCGAGGCCGTCCGCACCACGGCACGCGTCCGAGCCGAGGAACCCCGGCTGCCGGGTCACCAACTCGGCCATCTGCTTCGCCATCTCGCTGTAACCGTGGTCGCCCTCCGCCCGGACGGAGGTGAAGACCACGCTGTAGTAGGGCGGTTCGGGCGTGCGGGCGGGGCGCCTGGCTTCCATCGGGGTCTCCTCCGGCTGCTGGTGCGGGCGTTGTTCTCGCCGCACTCGTCGTGACGATCATTGTGTCAGTCGGCTGTATGTCCGGACAGCCGCACCCACGGACGTCAGCTCGCACCGCTAAGGTGATCGGTCGAAGCGTCCGGGGGAGGACTTCCACATGTTCGGGATCATTCGTCCGTGCCGTCACCGGCTCGGCGAGAAGCTCCAGCGCAGCTGGATGGCGCATCTGTGCGGGCTCTGCCTCGCACTGCGCGACGGCCACGGCCAACTGGCCCGGACCGCGACCAACTACGACGGCCTGATCGTCTCCGTCCTGGTCGAGGCGCAGCGCCCGTCCACCCCGGACGACCGCCGTACCGCCGGTCCGTGCCCGCTGCGCGGGATGCGCTCGGCATCCGTCGCACGCGGTGAGGGCGCGCAGCTCGCCGCCGCCGTCTCCCTCGCGTTGGCGTCGGCGAAGGTCCGCGACCATGTCGACGACCGCGACGGCGCGTTCGCCCGGCGTCCGGTCGCCACGGCAGCGGGTGGCATGGCGGACCGTTGGCGACGCCAGAGCCTGCGCGGCGGCGCGGAGTTGGGCTTCGACACCGGCGTCCTCTTCGACACGCTGGCCCGCCAGACCGCGTTGGAGCGGTCCACGGGCCTCGGTTCCTCGGTGCTGCTGGTGACGGCCCCGACCGAGGATGCCACGGCCCTCGCACTGGAGCACACCGCCGCCCTCGCGGGACGCCCAGGCAACGCCGCAGCGCTGCGCGAGGCCGGCCGCTACTTCGGCCGCCTCGCCCATCTCCTGGACGCGGTCGAGGATCTGACGGAGGATCAGTCCACCGGCGCATGGAACCCGTTGGCCGCCACCGGTACGTCACTGGAGGAGGCCGAGCGCCTCTGCCGCGACGCCGTCCACGGCATCAAGCTCGCACTGGCCGAGGTCGAGATGGACGACCGGGTGTTGGCCCACCGCCTCCTGGTCCACGAGACAGACGCGGCGGTGCGCCGCACCTTCGGCCACGCCCGGGGCAGTTACCCACCGCCGCAGCCGCCGCCCGGCATGCCGCTACCGCCCATGGGCCCGAACCCCTTCGGCAACAGCCCCTTCGGGCCGCCGATCCCGCCCGTCCCGCCGGGCCGACGCCGCAACCCGTTGGCCGCGTGCGGGATCTGGGCGCTGCTCTGCTGCACCTGCCAGGCCTGCTGCCGCGAGGACTACGTCAACCCCTGCAACGGCCGTCACGTGCAGGGCCCGTGCAGCGACATGGACTGCGGCGACTGCTGCGACGGCCTCGAATGTTGCGAGTGCTGCGAATGCTGTGAGTGTCTGGAATGCTGCGACTGCGGCGGCTGCTGAGCACGCGTCAGGACGTGTCAGCACGGTCGGCTCATCGGCGGCCCAGATGCCGTTCCAGAAAGCCCAGTTCCTCCTGGACCGCCTGCTCGTGCGCGTCCAGGAACGGGGCGTAGTGCCCGCCAGGAAGGCTGACGACCTCGCCACGCAGGGCCCGTTCCGCCGCCGCGATCGCCGGTCCCGGCGGCGCCGTCAGGTCCTGGTCGCAGGCCACGACCAGCAGCGGGCAGCGCACCCGCGACGCCGCACGTCCGGGCCGGTGCAGCGGCATCGTCAGCGCGGAGCGCGCCGCGACCGCCTGCCGCCACTCCGGGTAGAGGCCGTCCGGATCGAGCGGATGCGGAACCACCCACCCGTCCGGCGTGGTCACCAGCGCCACCGTCCCCGGGGCCCCGGCCAGCGCGACGAGCAGTGGCTCACGCCCGAACACCCCACCGAGCGCGTCCCGCACGCCCCGCCCGACCAGTCGCAGCATCGCTCCGGGCGTCTGGTACCGCGCCGGCGCCCGTGTCGCGGCCACTCCGCCGACGTTGGCGCACTGCGCGACCACCGCCGCCACCTCCGGGGCCCGGGCCGCTGCCTCCATCACCAGCCCACCGGACGCCGAGAACCCCCACAGGGCGATCCGGCCCGGGTCCACGCCGGGCAACGAGCGCGCATACGCGATCGCCGCCAGCCAGTCGGCCACATGGTCCCGCAACCCCAGGACCAGCCGCGGACTGCCGCCGTTCTCCCCCAACCGCCGGTAGTCGAAGGCCAGCGCGCCGAACCCCGCCTGCTGGAACCGCCGCGCGAACCGGTCGGTCCCCGGCTCCTTCGGCACGGCGAATCCGCCCGCCATCACCACGCACGCCCCGTTGGTCCCGGGGTAGTACCACGCGACGCACTCCTCGCCGCCGCTGCTGAACCGGACCTTCTCCCGCTGCACGGACTCGAGCATGCCGACCTCCGGAACTCCGACGCCTGACGCCTGCGACGACTGCGACACCTATGGAACCTGTGGGAGCTGCGCTCCTGTGGCACCGACCGCCTGCTTCAAGTGAACCATCCGGTTCACATCACGTCCACCGGTTCTCCCTCACGCGGGTGGGGCATAGCCCCGCACCCGGACCAGATCGTCGATCAGCCGGACAAACGCCCTGGCGGCGGCGCTCTCGTAGGCGCCCTCCCGGCGCAGGAGGGCGACGGTTCGGGTCGGCAGCGGCGGATCGAGGGCGACGGGCACGAGGTGGGGGTGGTCGTGGGTGATGGCGTCGGGCAGGACGGTGGCCAGCTGGGTGCGCCGGACGATCTCGGTGAGTGCCTGGATGGAGTTGGCCTCGACCGCGATACGGGGCGCGATGCGGTGGCCCGCGAGATAGCCGTCGATATGGCCACGCGTGGCGAAGTCACCACTGAGGAGCGCCAGTTGTTCGTCCCTCAGGGCGCGGACGGGCAGCGGCTCCGACATCTCCCGGGTCCGCGCGGTGCCCGTGACCGGGCTGCCGGTGACCGGGCTGCTGGTGACCAGGCTCAGCGTCTCCGTGAACAGCGGGGTCGCGGCAATGCCGGGCAGGTGCGGGCCCGCGAAGGCGATACCGAGGTCCAGGTCGTCGGCGAGCAGGGCGGCCTCGACGCTGTCCTGGGTCGTCTCGGTGAGGGTCAGATCGACGCCGGGGTGGCGAGTCTGGAGCTCTGCGGTGAGCGGACCGACCAGGTAGGCGGTGAAGGTGGGGGTGACCCCCAGGCGCAGCCGGCCACGGGACAGGTCCTGGACGTCGTGGACGGCACGCTCGGCGGCGGCCAGGTCGCGCAGCGCACGACGGGCGTGGTCGGCGTAGACGGCACCGGCGTCGGTCAGCCGCACCGTCCGCCCGGTGCGGTCCAGCAGCTGCACCCCGAGGGTGCGTTCCAGTTGCCTGATCTGCTGGGAGAGCGTGGGCTGGGAGATGTGCAGGTCGTCGGCGGCGCGGGTGAAGTTGCCATGGTCGGCGACGGCGAGCAGGTAGCGCAGATGACGGAGTTCCGTAGCAGCCATGCGTACAACCATAGATGAGACCAATGGCTTCGATGTCCAGCAGCTCTTGGACACTATAGGAACAGGTCATGCATGGTGGATCTCACCAGCCCCCAGGGCCGGTCGCACCGAAGGGAGTGACCCACATGCAGGACCTCACCGAGGGTGTCGCGCGTTTCCAGCGGGACGTCTTCCCGGCCAGGACGGAGCTCTTCGCCCACCTGGCCACGCATCACTCGCCGCACACGCTGTTCATCGGCTGCTCCGACGCCCGCGTCGTCCCCGAGCTGATCACCGGCACCGAGCCGGGTGACCTCTTCGTCATCCGCACCGCAGGCAACCTGGTTCCCGCCTACAGCCCCGGCGGCGACGGGGTGACCGCGAGCATCGAGTACGCCGTCGCCGTGCTGGGCGTGCAGGACATCGTCGTCTGCGGCCACTCCGCGTGCGGCGCGATGACCGCGCTCGCCCAGGACCACGACCTCAGTGGCGCCCCGGCCGTCGCCGCCTGGCTGCGGCACGCGGACGCCTCCCGGGCCCGTGCCGCCGCCAACGCCGACGTTCCCGCCCTGGTCCGGCAGAACGTGCTGGCCCAGCTGGCGAACCTGGCCACCCACCCCTCCGTCGCCCGCGCCCTGGCGGAGAGTCAGGTCACCCTGCACGGCTGGGTCTTCGACATCGCCACCGGAGGCGTCGAGGAGCTGACCGCCACCGGCCCCGGCCTCGCGGCCTGACCCGCAACGGCCTCCCTGCTCTGATTTCGCCCGCCTCGCTCCGATCTCCCCACCGCAGAAAGAAGGACGTACCGATCATGGTGCACGCCCAGTTCGACCCGACCGCCCGCCAGGCCCTGGCCGTCGCCGCCGTCGACGCCAAGACCCGCAAGGACCTCTCCTGGCAGCAGATCGCCGACGTGTCCGGCCTGTCGGTGGCCTTCACCACCGCCGCCGTCCTCGGCCAGCACCCCCTGCCGGAGGCCTCCGCGAAGGCGGTCGCCGAGCTCCTCGGCCTGGACGAGGACGCGGCGCTGCTGCTCCAGACCATCCCGACCCGCGGCTCGATCACCGATCGGATCCCCACCGACCCGACCATCTACCGCTTCTACGAGATGCTCCAGGTCTACGGCACCACCCTCAAGGCCCTGGTCCACGAGCAGTTCGGCGACGGCATCATCTCCGCGATCAACTTCAAGCTCGACGTGAAGAAGGTCGCCGACCCCGAGGGCGGCGAGCGCGCCGTCATCACCCTGGACGGCAAGTACCTGCCGACCAAGCCGTTCTGACGACGTCCCCGCATCGGACGCCAATCGGCACCGGGGCGGGCCACCCTACGGGCCCGCCCCGACCCCCGCTCGTCACACTCCGGAGATCCCCATGGACTTCGTCCAACGCACCATCGACATCGCCCGCCAGAACGTCGCCGAAGGCGGCCGACCGTTCGCGACCGTCATCGCCAAGGACAGCCAGATCCTCGCCGAGAGCCCGAACCGGGTCGCCCAGACCAACGATCCCACCGCCCACGCGGAGATCCTCGCCATCCGCGAGGCCTGCACCAAGCTGGGCACCGAGCACCTGACCGGCACCACCATCTACGTCCTCGCCCACCCCTGCCCGATGTGCCTGGGCTCGCTGTACTACTGCTCGCCGGACGAGGTCGTCTTCCTCACCAGCCGCGACGCCTACGAGCCCCACTACGTGGACGACCGCAAGTACTTCGAACTCGCCACCTTCTACGACGAGTTCGCCAAGCCCTACCAGGACCGCCGACTGCCCATGCGCTACGAGCCGCGTGAGGACGCCGTCAGCGTCTACCGGCTGTGGCAGGAGCGCAACGGCGGCGAGCGCCGCGTCACCGGAGCCCCGACCGCGTGACGGCCGTGACGGCCGACCGTCCGATGCCCGACCGTCGGATGGATCCTTCGCGTTCCTCCCTCCCGTCCGTCCCGACTGGGGCATGATGCGGGAAGCTGCCGCACACAGCGGCACCAGTTCGGAGGGGAGGACAACGTGCAGCGCGCAACCGTTCTGCTCGGCGTCCTCGCCCTTCTCGGCAGGGTGCTGGACGCCCTGCTCCCGCACCCCGGCGCGCTGGGCTTCGCCGCCGTCGCGACGGCCACGCTCGCCCTGATGGTCTGCCTGGTCGCCGGCCAGATCCCCGTGCTCCACCTGCTCGGCCCGACGGCATCCGGTGGTCCGGAGCCGGCCGCCCGACGCGAGTACGCGTGGCTGACCGCCTTCATGCCGCAGCGCGACCCTGACGGACGCGGTCGCAGCCGCCCACGAGCACCGTCCGCCGCCTCCCGGGCGGCTGGTTCAGCATCCCGGGCCTGAGAGCTCGTTCTTCTCTCACGCCCGCATCTTGCGCGTCTCTTGCGCGAACCCTTCCGTGTTTCCCCACGGCCGTTGCTGACGGTCGCCCCCCGTGCCAGGACCTGTCACACGCCGCGCCGCGCCGACAACGCCGCGCGCCGAAAGGCCGGAGGGCCCACTCGTCATGTCAGCTTCCCTGTCGCCGTTCACCGTCCTCGACCCCGCGGTCGGCCTCGCCCGCGAGGCCGTCGGCCAGTTGTCCCACCTCATGCCCGTGGCCGTGGGCATCGTGGTGTTCACCCTCGCGGTGCGCCTGCTGCTGCACCCGCTCGCCCGCGCCGCCGCACGCGGCGAGAAGACGCGCAACCGCCTCGCTCCCCGCATCACCGCGCTGCGCGAACGGCACCGCAAGGACCCCGCCCGCATGCAACGCGAACTCACCACGCTCTACCAGGAGGAGGGCGTCTCGCCGCTCTCGGGCTGCCTGCCCTTCCTGCTGCAGGTGCCGTTCACCTCCGTGATGTACCGCCTCTTCACCAGCACCAGCACCAGCGACCCAGCCTCGCAGGCCCTGCTGGGGCACACGCTGCTCGGTGTCCCCCTCAGCGCCCACCTGACCGCCCTCGCCGGAGCGGCACATGTCGCCGTCTTCGGCACCGTACTCGTCGGCCTGCTCGCGCTCGGCTACCTCGCCTACCGACGCACCCGCCGTGCGGCCGTGAAGTCCGGGCCACTGGCTTACCTCTCGTTCACCACGGCGGTCTTCGCGGCCTTCCTCCCGCTCGCGGCAGGCCTCTACCTGCTCACCACCACAGCCTGGACGCTCGGAGAGAAGGCCCTGCTGTCCTGATTCCTGTTCCCCTGCGCGGCCTCCTCACGGAGTCCGCTGCTCGCGTTCCAGCGAGCGCATCAGCGCTTCGAAGCCGACCCCTACGCCGGCTTCGTCGCCGCTGATCAGGCGCTCCAGCAGGAAGCCGCGCAGGCAGGCCAGGATCATCTCGGCCACCCCGAGCTTTCGCTCCTCGCTCCACTCGGGCGGACAGAGCGACACCAGGATCGGCAGGTACTGCGCCGACGCGTGCTGGCCCAACTGCCGGTGACGGTCAGGGTCGTACATGGCCAGCCCCATCGCCTGGTCCAACACCCGTGCAAGCCCGGGCTCCTCACCCATCAGCATCGGCCAGACCACGCGTACCCGCTCCGCCAGCGTCGACGCTCCGCCTTCCTCGCCCTCCTCACCCAGGGATGCGATCGCATGGTCGATCCGACGCTGCCGCAGTCGCCCGACAGCCTGACGGAGAAGGTCGTCGGCGCCGTCGAAGTGATAGAGCAGCACCTTGTGCGTGGTCCCGGCCGCGCGGGCGGCGCGGCGCAGCGAGAAGTCGACCAGCCCGTTGACGGCCAGGTCGTCGGTCACCCGGTCCAACAATTCCTGCCGCCGGGCCTCACCCCGCGGAGAGCCGGTTGAACGCCGGTAGCCTGCATTCGCTTCCACCTGCGGAGCGTACAACGCACGCGGCAGGGAAACACCCGTAAACGCAGTGAAGCCCCCTGACGCGAGGTCAGGGGGCTTCACTGGAAAGATTGTTCGGCGGCGTCCTACTCTCCCACAGGGTCCCCCCTGCAGTACCATCGGCGCTGTGAGGCTTAGCTTC